>JAAURS010000176.1 GCA_012032135.1 Acaryochloridaceae cyanobacterium RU_4_10
GTACCGTTGAGATGCACCATATTGCGGAATACGGGATTGCAGCCCACTGGAAATATAAGGAATCTGGCAATTCTTTGCCCGCGCAGTGGAGTACTAAGGATGAGAAATTTACTTGGCTGCGCCAGCTTTTAGAATGGCAAAGCGATCTCAAGGAGACGGATGCTCAGGAATACCTGGATGATATCAAGGCGAATTTATTTGATACGGAGGTTTATGCCTTTACGCCTAAGGGCGACCTGATTTCCTTAGCCCAAGGGGCGACCCCAGTTGATTTTGCCTATCGCATTCACACGGAGGTTGGGAATCACTGCTCTGGGGCTTTGGTCAGCGGTCGGATGGTGACCCTAGATACACTCCTCAAAAATGGCGATATTGTGGAGATCCTGACCCAAAAGAACGCTCACCCCAGCCTGGACTGGCTGAACTTTGTTTCTACAACAACCGCTCGGAACCGGATTCGGCAGTGGTACAAGAGATCGCGGCGGGATGAAAATATCTTGCGCGGGCGGGAAATGCTGGAAAAAGAAATGGGCAAAAGCGGGTTTGATGCCTTGCTGAAATCCGAGCCAATGCAAGCCGTGGCTGAACGGTGTAATTATCAAACCCCAGACGATTTGCTGGCTGGATTGGGCTACGGCGAGGTAACCCTCAATTTAGTGGTCAACCGCCTGCGAGAAAATATCCGCAAGCATCAACCCACTGAAGTCAAAACCGAGCTTGGTATTGCCGCAGATAGTCTGACCTTACCTGCCAATGTCAGCCTTCCGAGCAACCGCAACGCTCCCCCCGCACCCAGTAGCGATGCTCTATTTGGGCGTAGAAGGGCTGATGTATCATATGGCGGGTTGCTGCCATGCCGGTACCGAGGGAGCCCATTATTGGAGTTGTGACCAGTGGCAGTCGCGGGATTTCAATTCATCAGCAGGGATGTCAAAACGTGGATGGAATCCCTGGCGATCGCCTTATTCCCGTGCGTTGGAACACCAGCACTCAGCCTCAGAGCCGTCGGCCCACATACCCCGTGGAGGTTCAGATTGAAGTGTTGGATCGGGTAGGGGTGCTCAAAGATATTTTGACGCGGCTGACCGATAGTAAAGTCAACGTTCACAATGCCCAAGTAAAGACCTTTCCAGGACGTCCGGCCCTCATTCATCTGGGGTTAGATATCGAGCACTACAACCAGCTAGAACAAATTTTTGCCCAGATTCGCAAAATGAGCGATGTGCTGAATTTACGTCGCTTAAACCAGTCCCAAGACTGAAGTTTTTGAGTGAAGACTTGGCAGTTTTGGGTAGCTGCTGCCAAAATGAGAGAAATGAATTATTTGATTCATGGGTGCTTTGAGCACTGTATTATGGCTTGTTATCGTGTTAAAACATCACATATAAAATATTTTTAGTGCATTGATTTGATATCATGCCCTAACCTATGTCGTGCTTCCACATATTGGAAACTTAAATGATTGTTGGACAACCAGAATTTGTTGAAAACCCAGAAAATCGCTGCCCAGTTATCCTGTTGGTCGATACCTCAGGTTCAATGGCGGGCGGACCGATTGAAGCTCTCAATGAAGGTTTAAAAACCTTTAGGGAGACGGTTTTAGAAGATGAACAAGCCTCTTTGCGGGTTGATGTGGCCATTGTTGGTTTTGGTCCCGTTGAACTCGTACAGGACTTTGTGACCATCGATCAATTGAATCCGCCCCAGTTAGTGGCGAATGGGTTAACGCCTATGGGTGAGGCCATTAGTTTTGCCCTTGATTTGCTGGAAAGTCGTAAAGTGACTTATCGTGCCAATGGGATTCAGTATTATCGCCCTTGGGTCTTTTTAATCACGGATGGGGCTCCCAATCCAGGTTCGCCCTGGCAGCAGGCTGCTCAACGGGTGCAAATGGCAGAGCAACAGCGGAAACTCTCCTTTTTTGCCGTGGGCGTTCAAGGAGCTGACATGAATACCTTAAGTCAGGTTGCCCCTCCGGCGCGTCCGCCTCTAATGTTGAATGGGTTAGATTTTAAATCCATGTTCCTCTGGTTGAGCGATTCAATGGTGCGGGTCTCTAGCAGTACTGTAGGCGGAGATATGGTGGCGTTACCGCCGGTTGGATGGGGTCAAATTACAACCTAGTCAACGGGCTGAATGCGATAGGGGTTCCTTTGGATTGGGTTGAGCATTCTCTGTAGATAATGTTCGACACGGTTTTCTTTTTACACACTGAGGATTGTCCGTGACCTGGAAAGCGATTGTTCATTCGGCAATGGGGACTCGTCACGAACAGCGCGGTCAACCCTGCCAGGATTATGGCAATTATCGGATTGAAGGGGCTTATCTGCTGGGCGCGGTGGCCGATGGAGCTGGCAGTGCTAAACGGGCTGAAGTGGGTGCAAAGATTGCAGTGGAGTCTGCCTTAGAGGCAATCGCTCAAGAACTCACCCGCTCATTTTCGATCCCGTTGCACGGACCGACCGTTCCCTCCTACGAAGAAATTGAGGCGATCGCCCCCGCTTTATTTACAACGGTTTTTGAAGAGGTCTTAACTGCGCTCCACCGCGAAGCGCACGAGCAAGACCACGACTTGCGGGATTTAGGTTGTACTCTTTTGGTCTTGTTGGCAACACCAGACTGGGTTGCGGCGATGCAAATTGGGGACGGGTTTATCGTGTTGCGCAGTGGTGAGGCGGAGTCTTATCAACTGCTGTTTGAGCCCGATAAAGGTGAATTCATTAACGAAACAGTCTTTGTGACCACAGAGGGAGCCATTGACTACATGGATGTGGGCGTGCAGCCCTGCAAATCCCCCTTTTTGTGCGCGGCAACCGACGGGCTGGAGCGGGTGGCCATTCGCCTGCAAGATTGGGAACCTTTCACGCCCTTTTTTAAGCCGTTTGAAGCCTGTCTCACCCAATTGCCAGATCAGCAAGATCGGCAGGACTATCTTAAAACCTTTCTAGAATCCGAGCGGCTCAATTCTAAAACCGATGATGACAAGACGATGCTGGCTTGTCTGTATGACAGGGACAAACAGGAGGGGCTATGAGTCCGTTGCTGAAGTCTGTCAGATCGGGACGTTCGATCGCCTTAACGAAGAAGCTGGCGAGTAGCGGCGAAGGAACCGTTTGGACGACCAATCTGCCTGGATTTCTCGCGAAGCTCTACCATACACCCACGGAAGACCGCATTCAGAAGTTGAGGATCATGGTGGACCATCCGCCGCAAAACCCCATGCGGCACCATCACCATATCACCTTCGCTTGGCCTCAAGATCTGATTCAAGATGAGACGGGTCAATGTTTGGGCTTCTTGATGCCTGAAATTGTGGATGGCGTTAAGCTCTCTATTGTTTACAATCCCAAGCTCCGCGGTCGCAAGGCACCGCGCTTTAACTGGTATTACCTCCACACCGCAGCGCTCAATTTTGCGTTGGCGCTCAAGTCTCTTCATGAAGAATCCTACGTGGTGGGAGATATTAAACCCCAAAACCTATTGGTCAACAATCGGGCGCTGATTTCGGTGATCGATACGGATTCTTTCCAAGTCATAGACCCCAATACCCAGGCGATCTATCGGTGTCTGGTGGGTTCTGAAGGGTTTACACCTGCCGAACTCTTGGGCAAAGACCTTGCCACCCTGGATCAAACAGAAGTTCACGATCGCTTTCGGTTAGGCGTGATGATCTATCTCTTGTTGTTTGGCGATCAGCCCTTCAAGGGAAAATGGGTCGGGCGAGGGGAGTCTCCCCAACCCACGGATCTGATTCGGGATGGGTTTTGGCCCTATGCATCCAATAGTATGGTTCAGCCTGGACCCAATACGATTCCGCTGTCGATTATTCACCCACAACTTCAGGTTTGTTTCCAGCGATGTTTCACAGAAGGTCATCGGAACCCTCACGCGCGTCCTTCTGCCCAAAATTGGAGCGATGCCCTCAAACTTGCGATCGCCGATCTGCGGATGTGCCATCTTGAAAACAACCACTTCTATAGCCGCACCTACGGGCGATGCTACTGGTGCGATCGCCTTTCATCGGTCAGCTTTGATATTTTCAGTCCCATTCCCGCCGCCCATCGCGTTGCCCCGCGCAAGACGGTCTCCCCCAAACGCTTTACGCGCACTGCAACCGCCCCCCGAGGAATGCAAACTGGGTTATCTGTCATGACCGCAACCAGTACCTTGCAAGGCTTTAAAAGGTCTGCAACCATGCTCAACCCCAGCGGAGTTAGTCACAAAACAACGGGGCGATGGTCTTCTAATCCGGTTGTTTGGGGAATGGGATTTATTGCGGTGGGGTTAATGGGCCTGACCTTATTGCTGTTGCCAGATTTGAATATAGAAAGCATTCAGAAAGGGGGGGAATTGTTTGAAGCAGCCATCGACCAATGGTTTCAACCGTCTAACGTCAAAGATAAAACGGCTGTCATCTTAAATTCCGTAGAGGAAACAAAACCTGCAAGCGTAATGCATGGTGGGCATTGGGAGGCCATTACAGCATTAGATATAAGTCTTGACGATCGCCTACTGGTGAGTGGCAGTAAAGACATGACCGTTAAAGTCTGGAATTTCCCTTCGGGTCAGTTGCAACAAACCTTTGCGGAGCAGTACGAACCCATTATTTCAGTAGCGGTCAGCGATGACAAAGAAACCCTAACCACCAGTATTTTGAGTGGCAAGGTTTTTATTTGGAACATTGCAACAGCTTCACTAATGCGTAGCTTTACCCCCACTGCGATCTGGGAAGGTCCAGAAGATAGCATTAGAGCTTCTGCAATCGATCGGCAAGGGGAACTCATTGCCAGTAGTGGTTGGGGAGGGTCAATTTTGCTGCAACACCTTCAATCTGGCAAGATGATTAAGATTCCTTCTCATTCTCTAGCCACGGGACAAGCTTTAGCCGTGTTACCCAAGGGTCAGGCAATTGTAAGTAGCAATAGCAATGGCAAATTTCAAATCTGGGATGCAAATACGGGTTCGTTGGTTAAAACATTCCCAAATTCCGTTAAGGACTCTCTTGAACCCATCAGTACAATGACGCTGAACCGCGCTGGAACAGTCTTGGTGAGTGGAAGTTGGTATGGGTCGCTCGTGCTTTGGGATTTGAAAACGGGAAAGAGGATAAAAACACTCCCAACCCAGAGAAACCCTATTTCAGCCATTGCCATCAGCGATCTCGGCGATCGACTGGCAGTGGTCACCAATAAGGATACCCGCATCCAGCTCTGGGATGTGAAGACGGGTCGGGCAGGTGGAATCTTGAAAGGCCATACCGCTTCTGTCTCTGCCCTCAAGTTCAGTCATAGTGGGAATTTCTTGATCAGTGGTGGGGAAGAGTCCGCTATCAAAATTTGGGATCTCACTCGGCGTCGATTGATCAGAAGTCTTGTGCAGTAGTCGTTTGAAATACTTCGATTCATTGGGTTTTTCATTTGGGAGCAATCGCTTCAAACGCTCCAATTCATCTCTCTCGCCTGCGCCGAGTTCTCCCACTTGGTGGGTTACTTGGAATGCGATCGCAACCCTAGATGAGGCCGTCGTCTGGAGAGACGATCGGCTCGCGGTCATTCAATCCCATTCCAGCAGCTCTTTACCGTTTGCCCTGAGCCCCACCCAGCAATTTGTCGTCGTTGGAGACGTGTGGCTGTCTCAGTCCGATGCCCTCGAGCAACCATTAGAAACCCGTATCGCACCGGATTGCTCGCACCTCCAGATAGTTGCTGCACTTTGGGAGCGTTTTGGAACTGAGACGTTTGAGTTGCTCGTGGGGATGTTTGCTCTAGCAGTTTGGGATCGAGATCGACAGGTGCTGTGGATGGGACGCGATCGCAGTGGTACGCGCACGCTCTATTACACGACCTCAGGGGCAACGCGATGGATTGCCCCAAGGTTGAGAGATCTGAATCCCTATCATGCTAAAGAACTCGATTCAGTGGCTTTGCGGGACTATCTCTGCTGCGCTTTTGTGCCGGGAGAACAAACCTTGTGGAAACAGGTCAGAGAGGTCCGTCCGGGTGCGATCGTCCGGTTTCCAGGAGACATTCAACACCATTACTGGCAACTCCAAGAACGCGTCGTTCAACCCCAAGAATCCTTGGCATGGCACGGCGATCGCCTCCGCCATCTGCTCGCGCAGGTTGTAGGAGAATACCTTCCCCCACAGCAACCCGTTGGCGTGTTGCTGTCGGGTGGGTTGGACTCTAGTGCCATTACGGCGATCGCAGCTCAACTCCATTCAGAATCGATTTATACCTTTTCGATTCACTTTGGGCGGGATTGTCCCAATGAGTTGGAATTTTCTAGTCTTGTGGCAAAGCATTGTCAGACCCAGCACCACATTTTAGAAATTACCTTTGCCCAAATGTGGGACCATTTGCGGGAAACGATGGCTGTTTTGGACAATCCCATCGGCGATCCGCTGACGGTGCCCAATCTATTGGCGGGGCGTTTAGCGCGTCAGTTCGTCGCGGTCATCCTGAATGGAGAAGGGGGAGATCCTTGTTTTGGCGGGCCTAAAAACCAACCGATGTTACTGAACGATCTCTATGGAGCAGTCACAAACCAGGGTGAACTTCAAGCCTACCTACGCTCGTTTCACAAATGCGCGATCGATTTACCCCAACTGTTAAAACCGGAGATTTGGGCAGCAGTCAAAGATGAACCGTGGGTTTTTACAGGGGATTTACTCTCTGAGGCTAGCTATCTCAATCGTCTGATGGCGCTAAATATTAAGTTCAAGGGGGCAGATCATATCCTGCCCAAGGTGAGCAATCTAACCCAAGCGGTAGGCTTGCAAGGGCGATCGCCGTTATTCGATCGGCGAATTGTGGATCTGAGTATGGAAATTCCGCCGGAGTACAAGCTGTCTGGGGTTCAAGAAAAAGCGGTTCTCAAGCAAGCGGTGGCGGACCTTTTGCCTGCTGCGATCGTCCATCGGCCCAAAAGCGGAATGATGGTTCCGGTGCAGTTAGGGTTTCGGCAATACTGGAACAAACAGGCCAGACGGTTGCTCCTGAGCAAAGATGCGGCGATCGCCCCCTATCTCAACCCATCCCTGATGCGCGATTGGCTTGACTACAAGGGTGACACTTGGGGGCGATACGGGGTGAAGTTGTGGTTGTTGGCAAGTTTAGAACTTTGGTTGCAGGAACAGGAGCGCGATCGCTGACCTTTATGGAAACTGAGCGACCGCTCGTATAGTTGTGATTTAGTTAGGGGGGCGTTTTTTGTTGATGGATAGCATGGGTAACTCAGATTGAGACGTTTGGGATGGCAAATAATGCTGCACCGTCTCTTCTGCAAAATCTTGAGAGCGACGTTGGGCTTGCAGAAACTTAAGAGCAAACGCACCCCCAAAGACCACAATCCCTAACAGCAACAACCCACTATGACCGCTCATTCCACCTAGAGCAACATCTGCCGCTCCCATAGTCATCAAGAAGCTGTTAACCGGGTCCTTGCGATAGGCAGAACGAAGAAAGCGAGGCAGAAGAATAGTCATCATTGGGTTTAAACAATCCAATATTCAGATGATTTTTACTTTAAAAACAATGCCGCCGTCAATCTTGAGAACATCCCTCTTCTCTTAGAAAAATTAACGGAAGCCCAGCCAAGACAAAACGCCTTCACCCGTCAGCACTTCGATCGCAATGGCTAAGGTCAACCCCACCATTGCAGCCCTTCCATTCAGGCGTTCGACATAATCGTTAAACCCATATTTTGGATCGGTGGCCTTGGGAACTTGATTGGGCTTCATCATAATGACATCACACCTAAGTTTTCTATCTGTATTGTAACCAAAGGTTTTGCAACCCTTCACTGTCGCCAAATGGCATCTGCAACTCGGCACACATCAAACATTTGCGGTCCATCATGGACCCTCAAAATATCTGCCCCCCCAGAGATCGCCGCACAACATGCTGCTGAGGTGCCCCATACCCGTTGTGTGGGGTCGCGTTTGGTCCAGAATAGCACCAATAAAGCTCTTTCGAGAAGGGCCAACTAGGATGGGACAGTCCAATTGCTGAAAAACGGACAAGTTCCGCAGCAATTCAACATTTTGCGGTCCCGTTTTGGCAAACCCAAGCCCCGGATCGATCGCAATTCGATGGCGTGGGATTCCTGCTGTTAGGGCTGCATCGATCCGCGATCGCAGAAATGCCACAATTTCTCCACTCAAATCTGTATAGTCCGTAAGCTGCTGCATGGTTTGAGGCGTTCCTCGAATGTGCATCAGAATAATGGGCACCCCTAATTGAGCTACGGTTGTCAACATTTCTGAATCGTAAGTCGCCCCAGAAATATCGTTGACCAAATCCGCACCCGCCGCGATCGCGGCTTCAGCTACAGCAGCTTTGGTGGTATCCACAGAAATAGGAATATCGGAAACTTTGCGAATGGCCTCAATGACAGGAATGACGCGCGCTAATTCATCCTGTAAAAATAAACCTTCAGCCTGCGGGCGGGTGGATTGACCCCCAATATCCAGGATATCCATGCCAGCACCCGCAAGGTTTTGAGCCTGAGCAACTGCTGCGTCCAATTCATTGAAGCGCCCACCGTCACTAAAACTATCCGGTGTCACGTTGAGAATGCCCATCAGGTAAGTGCGTTGGCCCCATTGAAATATGCGATCGCGCAGAGACCAAGCAGTCAATTTTGGGGACGAACTCATTCTAAAAAACAAAGAAATACTTAAAAATTACCGTTGCACTGTCACCGTACCTGGATTGGAGAGAGAGGTATTGGTCAATGCCGAACTTGAGGAATAGTGTGAAGTAATATAGATCGGCAGCACAAGGGTGATTGCGGCAATAATGCTACCCAAAAGGTTATATAAAGGGTTGCTCGCTTTTTGAGGAGGTTCTTCGACGGGACTGTGGGATTCCATAAATGCTCTATAAAGAAATTGATCGGTCACTACTAAGAGTGGACTAATCTAGTACTAGACTAACACTTCAAATATAAATTGTCCGTCCCTAAGAAGCTGTATCCAATACAACAACTAATGTCTAAACTAAATCTTTCTGGCAAAAAAATTCTGGTCACGGGCGGTGCGGGCTTTCTAGGCAAACAGGTCATTGCTCAACTTCATCAGGCTGGAGCCCTAGATGCTGATATCACAGTGCCGCGCTCCAAAACCTGCGATCTGCGATCGCTGGAGCATTGTCAAGCGGCGGTCAAGGGGCAGAATGTGGTGATTCATCTGGCGGCTCATGTAGGGGGAATTGGCCTCAATCGTGAAAAGCCAGCGGAATTGTTTTACGACAACCTCATGATGGGAACCCAGCTCATTCACGCGGCCTATCAAGAAGGCGTGCAAAAGTTTGTCTGTGTGGGGACTATTTGCGCCTATCCCAAATTCACTCCGGTTCCTTTTAAGGAAGATGATATTTGGAATGGTTACCCTGAAGAAACTAATGCGCCTTATGGAATTGCCAAGAAGGCGCTTTTGGTGCAGCTCCAGTCCTATCGCCAACAGTATGGGTTTGATGGCATTTATTTATTGCCTGTCAACCTCTACGGCCCTGAAGATAATTTCAATCCAGCCAGTTCCCACGTCATTCCAGCACTCATTCGCAAGGTGTATGAAGCGAAGCAGCAAGACGTGAAGCAGCTCCCCGTTTGGGGGGATGGCAGTCCC
>JAAURS010000177.1 GCA_012032135.1 Acaryochloridaceae cyanobacterium RU_4_10
GGATATTGGCATGGTGTTTCAAGACTTTGCCCTCTTTCCCCACCTCTCAGTCTTTGAAAACATTGCGTTTGGGATTAAAAAACTCTGTTTCATCGCAAAAGCGGACTTAAAGCAGCGTGTGATGGAAGTGTTAGAGTTGGTGGGGCTGATAGGTCTTCAGCATCGTTACCCTCACGAGTTGTCGGGAGGGCAACAGCAGCGCATTGCGTTGGCCAGAGCGATCGCACCCAAGCCTAAACTGGTTTTGCTGGATGAGCCGTTAAGCAACTTGGACGTTCAAGTTCGGTTGCATCTGCGTCAAGAGTTACGAGTCATTTTGAAAGCCGCCAAAACCTCTGCGATTTTTGTCACCCACGACCAAGAAGAAGCCCTCGCCATTTCGGATCGAGTGGCCGTCATGCGATGTGGGGCATTGGAGCAAGTGGGTTCGCCCGAAGAAATTTATAGCACTCCGGCTTCTAAGTTTGTGGCTGAGTTTGTTACGCAAGCCAATTTTCTCAACGCGGAACGTCACGGCCAAGCGTGGACAACGGAACTCGGGTCTTTTGATGCTTGGAGCATTGAAGAATCCAAAGACCATCTCAATCACTTTGGTTGGTTGATGATCCGTCAAGAGGACATGCTGCTAAAACCCGATCGCCAAGGTCGAGCCATTATTTTGGACCATCAGTTTTTGGGCCGCGAGTATCGCTATCGCTTGCGCACGCCCTCGGGACAAACTTTATACGCCCTCAGCAAAAGTACAGAAGGGTTAGCCAAAGGAGTCACCGTCTCTATTACAGCCAAGGCCCAACCCCTTCAGATATTTCCGCAAGAGGCCAAGACCTATGGGTAGTGCATCGTCTGGTGCGGAGTCTTTCAAAGTCGCAGATCTTCGGCAAAACTATACCCGCCAAATACTCCTAGAACAGGACGTCAATCCCAATCCGTTCCTTCAATTTCAAGTTTGGTTTGCCCAAGCCTGCGAAGCTCAAACCATTGAACCCAATGCCATGACACTGGCTACCGTCACCTCAGAGGGCAAACCCTCCGCCCGAATTGTGCTGTTAAAAGATTTTGACGCTCAAGGGTTTGTCTTTTATACCAATTTTCAAAGTCGCAAAGGCCAAGAACTCGCCCAACACCCTGCTGCGGCACTGGTGTTTTGGTGGGGAGAACTGGAACGTCAGGTTAGAATTGAAGGGGATATTACCCCCGTCCCTGAAGTAGAAGCAGAAGCCTATTTCCAGAGTCGTCCCCGTGGCAGTCAATTGGGAGCATGGGCCTCCAACCAAAGCCAGGTCGTCCCCAACCGAGATGTTTTAGAGACCCGCCTCCAGCAACTCGAACAAGAGTATGGCGATCGCCCGATTCCCCGTCCACCTTATTGGGGTGGGTATCGGTTGGTGCCGACCTACTTTGAATTTTGGCAGGGACGCCCCAATCGGCTGCACGATCGGTTATGCTATCGGCAAACCAGCCCTTATACTTGGAACATTGAGCGACTCTCGCCTTAGAGCAAGCCCTTTGTACGCTTTGTGCGCGGCCCTTAAGTTTGACTTAACTGAATGAGTCGATCTTGGGCATACTTAAAATTAGGCAGACTTGCGACAAGAAATGTAAAAATAGGTTAAGCGATTCATCGAGTGTAGCTATGGCATTTGATTCAGACAGCGCCAACTTCATACTCAACGATGGTGATGAAGAACAAAATAATTTGCTGATTAAGTATTTGCAAAATCAACCCCCTGAAGTGTTAGCACGGGTTGCTAAGTCTGCAAGCTCAGAAATCAAGCAAATTATCTCCCAAAACGTTCAGGGCTTAGTGGGTGTTTTACCCAGCGAAGCTTTTAATGTCCAAATCATGACGGATCGAGAAAATCTCGCTGGCCTCCTGGCTTCCGCCATGATGACGGGATATTTTCTCCGCAAAATGGAGCAGCGGATGGAACTAGAGACCAGCATTTTTGGCGACAATTCTTCAAGTAATCCATCTGGTTCGTAACAGTCTAAAATTTCAGGAGTTTGAGATCTCCTCCTTCGCTGTTCTGGGCCAAAGGTACAACCCGCCAGAAATTAAGGTGAGTGCGATCGCAACGCCATAAACGATTAATCCAATCGAATGCCCTGTATTGTCTA
The DNA here is from genome assembly GCA_012032135.1 of Acaryochloridaceae cyanobacterium RU_4_10. Lineage (GTDB taxonomy): Bacteria > Cyanobacteriota > Cyanobacteriia > Thermosynechococcales > Thermosynechococcaceae > JAAURS01. Next base: position 2,119 of record JAAURS010000177.1, read on the forward strand.
AGGGGGCAATCAGAAGCGCGATCGCAGCAATCTGCGACACCGTTTTTGCCTTCCCCCACACATTTGCACCAGAGACATGGGTTTGATTCACCCGCCAACCTGCGATCGTCAATTCCCTAAACAAAATCAAAAAGACGCTCCAAGCCGGAATTTCGCGTAGCTCTACCAGGCATAACAGTGGCGTTAGGATCAACAACTTATCCACTAATGGGTCTAACACCTTGCCTAAATCGGTCACTTGATTGAACCGACGGGCCACATAGCCGTCCAGCCAATCGGTTCCTGCCGCCAGCAAAAATACGATCGCGCACATCCAACGCAAATTCTCAGAGGGCAATAGTCCCACAGACCAACGCAAATTCCACAATAAAATAGGGACCGCAAAAAGACGGGATACCGTGATCCAACTGGCTAAGGTCATAAAACATTGAAATTGTAATATCTCTATTCTCTCGTTCAATGCATCACTTGTCGCAGTGGGGTTGGTTGACCTCCCCCCACCCCGTTAAAATCCTGTATAACAGTTACAAACCGTTAACAATCGTTCAAAGTTAGGGAATACAATGAGCATCCAAGTTGGCGATCCAGCACCCGATTTTACCCTCAAGTCCCAAGATGGTTCTCAAATTCGCCTCTATGACTTACTTTCCCAAAAACCGGTCGTTTTTATTCTTTTATCCCAAAGACAATACGCCAGGATGCACTAAAGAAGCCTGTGCCTTTCGCGATCGCTACAGTGTATTTCAAGAAATGGGAGCTGAAGTCTTAGGGATAAGTGGTGATTCGATCGCATCTCACCAACAATTTGTCAGCACCCATCAATTACCCTTCAACTTTTAAGTGACGCGGGCAATAAGGTTCGAAGTCTATTTGGTGTCCCTTCCACCCTATGGATTCTGCCAGGACGCGTCACCTATCTAATCGATCGCACGGGCAAGATTCGATATATGTTTGATTCTCAGCTTGATTTTGAAGGCCATATCGAAGGGACCCTCAAAGCACTTCAAGAAATCAAAACAGAATAAAAATTCTATGGTCTAATTTTTGAAAATTTTAAGCAACTCGGATTTTTAGTTAATATAGTGATAGCTGAAAAGCTGTGATCTAAGTCGTCGTCAGACCTGTGAAGTGTAGATAGATTGGGTGGGAACCACAATTCTCCCTGATTTTGTCAAAATATAGCTTCATCGCTTTTTGTTTGGGGGAATCCAAGAGGTCTGTTATCCGTTGAGTCCGCTCAGGGAAACCTAATATCTATGGACATAAAACCAACACCTCCTTCCAGACTTACAGAGCGTAGAGAAGACAGCTACAAATGAAACTGAATGGTAACCGACTCTCAAAAACGGCTGAGACCAATCATCATTCAAGGCTAGAAGAACAGCCCGCGCGCCATCTGTCTGTGCATCCCTCAACATTTTCTGAGGGGGGAGAGGTCGAGGGCGGTTTAGAATTAGGCCGACTTGTTGATGTAGTCCGGCGACGATTGCCCATTATTTTGGGTGTAACGTCTCTTGTTTTGGTTGCGACAGTGATTTGGAATCGGACGCGCCCCCCTGCCTACGAGGGGAGTTTTAAAATATTGATTGAGCCCGTCACCGCCGAAAGCCAAGTTGTTTCCTCACTCAGTGGTAATTCAACAAAAGCTGAGAACCCAGATCTTGGAAACAATACGTTAGCTTCAAAAGAGACCTTAGACTATCCAACCCAAATTCAGATTCTAACGAGCCCAAAGATATTAACTCCCGTTGTACAAAGAATTCAGTCTTCCGATCCAACTTTTTCTTATAGCAAACTAGTGGGTTTATTGAAGGTTTCCAGACAAAAAGACCCCGCTGAAACCAAAATTCTAGAAGTTCAATATCGTAGTGCTTCAGAATCAGAAGTTAACCAGGTTATTAAGCTCTTATCGCAATCCTATATCCGCTACAGCCTAGCCGAACGACAAACAAACGTCCGTCGAGCGGTTCAATTTGTCAACGAACAACTGCCAAAGGTACAAAAACAAGTCAAGGACTTAGAAGTATCACTCCAACGGTTTCGCGAACAGAATCAATTGGTCGACCCTACCGTGCTGGGTACCCAAATTGGAACTCAAATCAGCAATACTCAATCACAACTGATTGCCAACCAATTGGAATTGGCGCAGACTCGGCAACTTTATAACTCCTTAGAAAGACAGTTACAGCTTCAGCCTAAAGGAGCAGAGGCTGCGACCGTTCTCACCGATGCGCCGGGATATCAGGATCTGGTCAAGCAACTTCAAACACTGGATGTTGAATTGCAGACCCAATCAGCTGAATTGACAGAAGACAATCCAAAGGTGATTGCATTGCGAGAGAAACGGGCAAAACTCGTTCCCCTCCTACAGCAAAAAGCTGAAGCGGTTTTGGGGAAAAATTTATCTAAGAATTTTTCTCAAGTTCAGACCCTTCCCTATCAAAATACCCTGCGCCAAGATTTGAGCAAACAGTATGTCAATGCTTCTATTCAATTAAAGGTTTTAGAATCCAAGCAAAATGGATTGAACTTAGCAAGACAAAGTTTGGCACGTCAAAGTTCGCAACTGCCAGCACTTTCACGACAATATGAAAACTTGCAACGCAGCCTGCAACTTTCAACGGACCAATTAAATAAGTTTCTACAAAAACGCGAAGAGTTGATGATTAACGCTGCGCGTCAAGAGGTTCCCTGGGAGTTGGTTTCTCCACCCTCTCTGCAAAAAGTAGCATCAGCTAGCTTACTGCGCGATCTGATTTTAGGTACATTATTGGGGGGACTGCTAGGGTTTGGGGTTGCCCTGTTGGTTGATAAAATGAATGATGTTATCTATACCGTCAAAGATTTGCGTTCAGAACTGAAAATTTCGATTTTAGGAATGATTCCACAACGACAAGAGCTGCAAAAAACAAAAATTCAACCACAATCATTTTTAAGTTCTAAATTCGGTTCTAAATTTAGTCCCACATTAAATTCTAAAAACTTCGATCGTGAAGATTTTAGCTTCTCATCTGAAGCTCCCGAACGTACCACCAAAAATGTACGCTATCAATTTTCACCCTTCGCAGAAGCATTTCGCTCTCTTTATACCCAAATCCGTTTGTTGAACCCAGATTCACCCGTTCGGTCGTTGGTCATTAGCTCTTCCGTTTCTGGAGAGGGCAAGACAATAATCTCCACCCAACTGGCTAAAGCCGCAGCCGCAATGGGACAACGGGTGTTATTGGTTGATGCGGACCTTAGAAAACCCAGTTTGCAAGAGCTAAGAATTCAAGACAGTAGGGATGGCTTGACGGATGTGATTACTGATCGCATGAATCTAATGGATGTGGTGCGGCCCATGCCTGATGAGACCAACCTCTATGTTCTTTTGTCTGGGCTGCTGCCGCTCGATCCCACAAGTTTACTGGGGTCTCAAAAAATGCAGATGTTGATGGAGAGTTGCCAAAGTAATTTTGACCTCATTATTTACGATACCGCTCCCCTAAATTTTGCCGATTCACTCTTATTAGTGCCGCAAACCGATGGGTTACTGTTGGTAGCAAGATTGGGTGAGGTTCATCGCGAGACATTGCAAATGCAGTACGGATGTTGGATACATCCCAAGTTCCCGTGTTAGGGTTGGTGGTCAATATGGTTAACGACAACCAGTTTTTAGCAGGGGCTTCTTATCCGCAGTAGGCCAAGACTTGCTAAGTCAGTCTCTACGAAGTTGATTTTCCCTTTGACAGAATCTGTTAAGCTTCAAAAAGTGTAGATCTAAGAAAAGGCCGTTGGGCTGCTTCAATCCAAATGGCGATTTTTGTCGTTTATCATTAGATCTCGTCCTTTTAGACCGCAAATGTCATGCAGCAATGATGGGTGGACTCGTTCGCGAACCCAGTCCTGAAGAGCAAGAACTTCAGAAAAAAAAGACTGAGCTGGCTGAGCTTGAGTCTTGTTTGGCCGATCGCGAGCTGGAGTGGGCGACGTTTCAAGCTGAACTTCATGCCTTTGAGCATCGGCATCGGCAAATGGTTGAGATCCGTCAGAGAGAACTTCATCAGATTAAGACTCAAATTGAAGAATATAGCGCTTACTTAGCTTCTGCCCATCAATTTGAGACGACGGGCGAGCTAAAACAGGTCTATCGACAACTGGCTAAGTCTATTCATCCAGATTATGCAGCAGATCCTGAGGAACGAATTCAGCGCGAAAAGCTGATGGCACAAGTCAATCAGGCTTACGAGCGGGGAGATATTGAGCAACTTAAAGCATTGCTTCAAGATTGGTCTAACTGTCCTGAATCGGTTCAAGGGAGCGATCTGGGTGCTGAATTGATGCGGACCCTTCGCAAAATTGCCCAGAACAAACAGCGCTTGGCCACCATCGAGCAACAAATGCAAGACTTGGAGCAAAAAACTATTTTTCAGTTACAACTGAAAGCGAAACGCTTTCAACAAATGGGAATCGATCTCTTAGTGGAACAAGCTCGAGAGTTAGACAAGCAAATTCGTGCGGCCCAGCAACACTTAGATGCCGTGAAAAATGCAAGTGGGGTAGGACAATAGGATGGAGCACCAATTTCCACAAACCCCCAAAGCGGCAAAGGATTTGTCCCTCTATCAGGCCGATCGCGATCGTCTTGCCGATACAGAGGATTTACTCCAACAGAGCTTAGCTTTGGCCGATCGTTTGGAAAGTCTTATGGATTCATCGGTTAATCTGCCTTTCAACACTGATGCTGACTCAGTCTCTGTTAAGGACGATTTAGCATCCCTAGGTTCTTTACAAGATCCGACCGTTTTTCAGTCTGCGGTGGCGATGAAAGGGCCTCAGTCTCCAGTTGCACTTGACAGCGAGTTGTCTGAGCAAACTCATTCCGATCCGTCTTGGACTCAGGTTTGGCTGCAACGGGGGGTTATCAAATTGCAGCAGGGTAATTTTCAAGGCGCGCGGGATAATTTTAAGCGGGTTCTGCAAAAGACCCCGGATTGCGTGGAAGCGTTGAATGGCTTAGGGGTGGCTCAATATGGATTGACCGATTTTCCTGGGGCTGCCCATTCGTTTGGTCAAGGCATTCAATTTGGGGCGTCTCAGCCGATTCTTTACTGTAATTTAGGCGCTGTTCGCTACAAAATGGGTGATTTTTTGAATGCGATCGCGGCATTTCAGAAGGCAGCTCGCCTGAGCCCAAAGGAAGCGACGGTTTATTATGGATTGGGTGTATCGCTGATTCAGCATCAAGAGTACGGTAAAGCGATCGCCGCGTTTCAACGGGCGATTGCATTGGATGCCAAGGATGCTAAAAACTATTATGGCTTGGCTTACGTGCATTATCGATTGGGAGACTTACCTGCGGCGATTGCGGCTTTGGGTAAGGCTAAGCAGCGCAATCCCGAGTACGCACAGCAGTACGAAATATTCCTCCAACATTGTTTGGCTACAGAACATCCCATCATCAGGCGTTAAGAGGATATGCTGAACCCTAATCCACCTTTAGATAAGGACTAAGAAACGCCCATGACTGTTGTAAACGGGCAGCCTAGAGATGCAACGCATGTCATCGGCACTGTCAAAGGGCCTGGGGAAAGCGGCAATCAATACCTGTTTATTACGGCCCAATCCGATCGCATCAAAATTGGTGAATTTGTTTTTTACCGCGTCAGCGACGTAGAAACGGCTGAAACCCTAGATATTTTGGGTAAGATTTCGGCTTGTCGCTTGGTGGACCATCTCCCAGATCGGATTTTTGCAGACAGCGAAATTGACCCCAGTACGATCGCGGCTTTAATTGGGTTTAAGTATGCCAGCCCTGAAATTTATGAGGTGGCCGTTGAAGTTATTGGGTATTTCAATAAAAACTTAGGATTCATGAATCCGCGCCGCCCGCCCGAACCAGGGGCAAAGGTTTATTTGGCGGATGATTATTCTCTGACGGGCATTTTGAACAAACAGCCTGTGGGTGCGGTGGGAACAGCCCATATAGGACATTTGTTGCTCAGAGAAGGGCAAGCAGTTCCTATTGCCTTGGATGTCAAAGAGTTGGTCAGTACCCACATGGCTATTTTGGCCGGAACTGGATCGGGGAAGTCTTATACGGCAGGGGTTTTAATTGAAGAATTGATGCGCCCCCACAACCGTGCTGCGGTACTTATTTTTGACCCCCACGGTGAATACAACACATTGGAAGGAATGCGCGGACATCCTGCATTCCGGGGGGAGGATGGCTACGAACCGCAGGTCAAAATCCTGCATCCCAATGAGATTAAGATCCGATACTCGTCTTTGGATTATCCCGATGTGATGGCGTTGTTGCCGGAGATGAGCGATCGCCAGCAGTCCATTCTCTACAAGGCATTTAGTGCTATGCGGGGCAAGAAAAAGAGCGATCGCTGGGACATGAACGATTTGATTCATGCGGTTTTTGAAGCGGATATTGTCCAGGATGACAATGGCAATGAAAAACAAGGCTCTTCTGCCAGCGCTCTGGAGTGGAAACTCAACCGCTTGGTGAATTCACCCTATTTCACGCCCACGAGCATTTGGGTCCCAGGGATTTATTTGAGCCGGGACAGGTGACGGTGCTCCAGATGAATGAAATTAGCCAAGAAGAGCAGCAGGTGATTTGTGCGGCCATTCTGCGGCAATCCAATCAGGCCAGGATGAATACCGTCAAAGAAAAACCTGACTCCTGGTGAAGAAAATTATTTACCCTATCCCGTTTTTATTTTGTTGGAAGAGGCCCATCGTTTTGCCCCAGCCCACGAACCCTCCCGCTGCAAAGCGGTGATTCGGACCATTTTGAGCGAGGGGCGCAAATTCGGTCTGGGGGTGGGGTTAATTACGCAGCGTCCCGGCAAACTGGATTCGGATGTGCTCTCACAGTGCATGAGTCAGTTCATCATGCGGATTGTGAATCCGGTTGACCAAGAAAGTCTGAAGTATGGGGTAGAAGCTGCCGGACGAGATTTATTAAAAGAGCTTCCAGCGCTGACCAAAGGTCAAGTCATTATTTCTGGGTTATGTGTGAATACGCCCGTGCTCTGCAAGGTACGGGAGCGGTTGACCAGTCACGGCGGAGAATCCTTGAATGCTCCTGCACTGTGGCAGGAGCATTTTAAGGGACACCGCCAACGGGAACGGGTGGCCGCTAAAGCGACGATCGCGGGGCAACGCCGAGCGACAACGGTCCGTGGGGTTTCTATTGACTGATGGATTTAGGCATCATTTAATGCAGCAATTCCAGGAAGAACCTTGCCTTCCAGCAACTCTAAGCTGGCACCGCCACCCGTGGAAATATGGCTCATTTTTTCAGCTACACCCACCTTCTCAACAGCAGCAACAGAGTCACCCCCACCAATGATAGTGATGGTTCCCTTGCCCGTGAGGGCTGCTAGGCTGTGGGCGATCGCATCGGTTCATCACCGACTGCCCCAT
>JAAURS010000178.1 GCA_012032135.1 Acaryochloridaceae cyanobacterium RU_4_10
GCGTCATACTCAAGTCTAGCGCTGATCCTAGGAATGACGCAGACAGGCCGAATTCAAGCGGCTGAGACGCCAACGGGCAGCAGTGGGATGCCAGAAGAGACTTTATCTGTAATGGTTACCCAAATGAGTGATTCGCTGGTCACTAAGGTTAAAACCTCATCTTGTCCAGACATGATTCAATTGCTGGAACAGATCAAAACCACCAGTGCTAAGCCTGCAGATCCAGACTCTATCATTAGCAAGGTTCTGAATGACGTGAAAACCAATCCCAAACTCAAAGCCATCATTATTCAAAAGCTGAGCGAACCGCTGCTGAATCGGATGCTTGAGTGCAATATGGTTCCCCTTGAGGCACTTTCCAAGTCCTAAACAACCTTCAAGCAAAGAGTTGGATTAGGCCAAAACTTACAAACGCGCTACCGAGGGGAACGGTGAGATTATCGATTCCAAATTTAGAAAAGGCTTCAAGCCCAGTTGCGATCGAAGCCACCAGTACCGCGATCGCTGCAACGGACCAAGATAACCCGTAGACCCAGAACAAGATCGTACTGCTGACGACCAAACTGGCGATCGCCATAGTCCCCGTCCCCTCCCAACTCTTTGTCATGCCCCAGACCTGGTAGAGATGTGTGCCAAAACGTTTGCCAATGAGTGCTGCTAGCCCATCGCCCCAAGTCATGACCAAAACCCCCAACACAGCATGAGCAGGTAAGCCTAGAGACCAAAAATAGGCAATCAAAATCCCAATACTGACGGAATAAAAAAACGTCCCCAAGCTTTTGCGTCCTACTTCACTCACACTGGCTAATAGTGGATACCAGTAAGAAACCAGGGTAATAATACTGGCTGCAACGGCTGCACCAATACCCACCCAAGCTGGAATGTTGAGCCACCAAGCCAACAGAATGACATTACCCACACCAATATGGACAATCTTGCGCGAGATCTCTCGGTCCTCTGGACTAAACCGAGCGACCCATTCAGCAACGAGTAGTACCAGTCCCAACCAAACTGAAATGCCCAGAAATTGGTAGTCCATCATGTCTCTACGCAGTTGCTTCTTGAGTGGAATGGTAGTCCAGTGCGAGCTGAATTAAGCGATCGACCAGTTCGGGAAAGGGAACGCCAGAGGCTCCCCAAAGCTCTGGGTACATGCTGGTGGAAGTAAACCCAGGCAATGTATTGATCTCATTGATCAATACTTCCCCAGTTTGTTCTATATAGAAGAAATCTACCCGTGACAATCCCGCTCCATCCACGGCTTGGAATGCTTGGATTGCTCGCGCTTGAATCGTTTGGGTAACTTCATCGGGGAGATTGGCGGGAATGACCATGCTGGCGCGGCCAGCGGTATATTTGGTTTCGTAGTCGTAAAAATCGCTGTCAAAGCTAATTTCGCCTACGACAGAAGCCTTGGGATTGTCATTCCCCAAAACCGCACATTCCACTTCGCGAGCCACAACTCCAGCTTCCACAATAATGCGGCGATCGTAGCTTGCCGCATTATCTAGGGCAACTTCTAACTCAGCACGGGTCCGCACCTTAGAGATTCCCACTGACGAACCTAGGTTGGCTGGTTTGACAAAACAGGGATAGCCTAACTCCACTTCCAGACGATCGCATAATTTTGTATACACGCAGGGATCTGACCAAACCTGCGATCGCGTAACGGCAGCATAATTGACTTGGGGTAAGCCTTCGGCAGCAAACAGTGTCTTCATCGCAATTTTATCCATACTCGCCGCCGAGGCTAAAACCCCCGATCCGACATAAGGGACCTGAGTCAATTGCAACAAGCCCTGAATGGTACCATCTTCACCATTGGGACCATGCAAAATGGGAAACCAAACCTCAATTGAAGCGGCCTCATCGGGGAATTGCCACCGATCGGCCAACTGCTCTGTGACGGGGGGGGTTCCACTGGTAAGGACACCTTGAGCCACCTGACCCGATTGCCACCCACCATTTTTCTGGATATAGAATGGAATGACTTCATACTTATCGTCATTGGGTGATGTTTGCAGGGCCTTTGCAATCGCACCCGCTGAGACCACCGAAACCTCATGTTCTCCAGAGCATCCGCCAAATAATAATCCAACGCGCAACTTTGCCACAATCTTTCTCCGGCCACTCTTTGCTGCCAGTTAGATTAACACACCTTGTCGGAAATCGGAGCAATCCAAAGTTCCATCCAAAGTTCAATCCCAATTTCAGTCAATTCCTCTGGGTACAATACGGTGCTATTAGACAATTCGCGGATCCTGAACTATAACTACAATCACCGCTTTTAGATAGGAAAGTTGGGAAGCTATTAACAATCCAGAATAGGTTCCTGGGATACTTTCTGCTGGCACTCTGAACCTAAGTGTTACTTCAAGTAAAGCATCTTTCTCAAGTTGAATGTTTTGCGGTGTAAACTCAACCGCCTGACTTGAAATCCGCCCCCCACTCCCACTCAATAAATCCGTGCAGTGTAACGTAAAAGAAGCTGCGGTTTCGCTGTCATTGTGAAGCTTAAACGTAAGAGTTCCAACCTCTCCAGCCCGCACAGACTGACGCGATCGCAAAATCGGAACACTTTCACACTCAGCCTGAGAGAGCGACAGGTCATACCCCATCGATTGAGACATCTGGGTTATGACTTCTGCAAACCGATCTAGAAATTGATGAGCATCTTTCAAGAGTCCATTCGCGGACAATGATTCGGCCTGTCCATAGGTCGTTGGGTTAACGCCATATTGAGGAAGAGCCTTTGCTGCGATCGCACCCAATTCCATCTCCTCATCCAAAATCGAGGCCGCACTCTGAATTAAGCTGGCCGGATCTGGCATGAGTGGCGCGATCGCAGCCGATGGATCTGGAAGCATTTCTAGATCGACGGCATCTCCAAGCACAGACCCATAATTCTGAGCCAGATTTAGAGGCTTTCTACGATAGTACTGCATGACTCAATCTCCTTCTCCAGAGCGGAATTTACAGGTTACGACTGACGGTATAGCGAATAAGCTGCGGAATAAATGCTTTATCTTCAGAGTCCGGCACATCGCCATATGCCTTTGCAAACTCGTATAGGGCTGCTCCCGCAAAATATCGTGCGACAGAAGCAGCATACTCAATGCTGCCATAGTACTGCATTCGCTCAATGGCCCAATGCACCTCATCCGCAGTTCGCGCCTCACGGGGTTGGTCCAGGAATGTTTTGAGGCAATCGCCCTCTGCCTCAGAACAATGCTTCATCAAATGAACCAGCATTAGCGTCCCGTTTGCCTTCCCAGAGATCTCCACCAATTTCCTTGCCATACTTTTGGCTATCTCCAATCAAATTCAGCACATCGTCTTGAATTTGAAACGCAGCCCCCATAAAATACCCAAACCGATTAAACCGATCGAGGTTTGCCGTATCACCCGTTGCGATCGCAGCCCCAATGCGACAAGGATGAATAAAACTATACCAGCAAGTTTTCTTCAAAATCATGCGGAGATAGTCGGCTTCCGTAATATCCAAGCGATTATCGCGGACCCAGCCCAGCTCCATCGCTTGGCCTTCTAGGGATTGCAGCATCAGGTGATCGAAGGCTTCAAAAATGCGGAGGGTTAGATCGGGACCCAAAATCGAAAAATTTTCCAGCAAGAGTTTGAGGCTCAATGCATTCATCGCATCCCCCGCATTCACTGCGATCGGAATACCATGCTCCACCTGTATCGTCGGATGCGTCCGCCGACACTCGCTACCATCTTCCACATCATCGTGAATGAGGAAGGCGTTGTGAATCATTTCAAGGGCAACCGCAGACTTGAGGGCTTGCTGCTCCGTCCCTCCAAAAGCACAACAGGTTGCCATACAGAGCGCGGGGCGCAATCCTTTTCCCATCCGAGAGAGATGGGATTTCAGCGGGTCGTATAAATATGCCTTAGGTTCTCCAGTGGGTAACGCCGCCAGCAACTCCTTCAACGTCATCTCCCGATAAAACGTCAGACGGGCTTGCAGCGCATCAAGGGATAAGCGATCGAGAACCTCACTAGACACGAAACACCTCTATCATTGCGGAATAATTCTGACGCGACCGCTACGGCCAGATTTCTTGGATAAAGCCTCTTGTGCTGCACCAAGACCGTACAAATCGGCGATCGGCGGACTGCCTCCCACCCCAACAGGATCTTGCGCTTGCGCCATTCGGACTGCCATTGCCAAAACCGATCGTTGTGCCAAAGCCATCAAGTCTTGCCTCAGCTCAGTGTTTTCAAAAACACCCGCAGCATCATGCAGCATTGACAAGGGCTTATCCACCCCACTCGCGCTCAAAGCATCCAAAGGCATCAATGCAACAGGCAGAGTAGCTTCTCCAGCTTTTGCAAGGACAGAAAATGGCTCTAACCCCAACCCTTGCCCTAGCATATGCGTCCCCTTCAGAATCAGGTCCAGGGCAGAAAGTCCCCACCGCACCAAACTGTCATCCCAAGGCAACCCCTTGTAGTAGCGAATGCGATCGATGACTCGCCAAGGTTCAAAAATTTCCGGTTCGTGGAGCTTCCAGAGCTTACATTTGGGCGCATTCACCCCAGCAGCATCCAAAAGTCCATTGACAGCTCTCCGTGCAGCTTCATTCGCTCCTTCCATCGTGGCCAAATCCGTATAGGTCCGCACGTAATCAGAGGCCAGAAAGAGGTTAGGAATCTGCGTCACGGCTTCAGGTCGCAAAGCCCAAGTATTGATGAGGTTCACCAATAACGGTTCTTCGTTCGTATCCTGTTCCCCCTCAACCAGATAAATTGCCGGATCTAAAAACCAGTGGTCTAAATACTCATCCTTGAGGACTTCTTTCCCGCCAATGTTTAAGCTCTGCTTGAGTTGTTCCCAAACCTCCACCATTACTTCTTCGCGGGTACACTGCTTCGCGGTTTTCCGTTCAGCCCTTTCTCATCCCACTCGGATATATCGACCGAAATAATTCCCTGAATCCGACCGTCCGCATACTCAGTAAAATCAATATCCGGCCAAAATTGCCGTTGAGAGATGGAAGTCAGCGCCCAAGGCGAATCGACGTAAATGGTATGTCCGTGGGTAATGGGAACGTCTTCGGTTAAATAAAGTTGAATCCCATTCATCCAAGACACGCCCCCAACACTGAGACCGTGCAACTTCCCCAGTCCTGGATCGAGCTTCTCTATCTGTGGCGTCACCAATTGAGCCATGCGTTCGATCGGAATCGCAGCAATAAAATAATCCCCTCGCACCTCAAAGGTCTTCCCGCCCTTCTCAATCGTGGCACTTTGAATCAGGCCATTCCCGCATTGAATGGCTTTCACTTTCGCTTCAAGGTGATAAGCAACCCCCTTTTGGGTCAAATACTTCAACCAAGGATCGATCCAAACGTCATTGGTGGGTCCATTGAGGAGGCGATCGCTACTCGGTCCCGGTTCCACCAAGTCAAACAAAAGCTGAACAAAAATATCGCCAATCGTCTTAGTACTTGCGAGATGGGCCTTCGCCGCAACTAAAGAACGCGTAATCCCGTGACCAAAGAATTTTTGATAGGCGGAGGATCTTGAATGCGCTCCCATGAAATCCCACCAATCCTCTTTCTCATACTCATCCACCCGACGTTCTTCGCAAGAGGTAATAATCTGCCAAATTCGTGAGGCAAAAAATGCCATTTCTTCGGGGGGAATACCAAAATCCGGGCCAAAAACTGTCGAGAATTCATCTAGAATTTCGCGAATATCAGAAAAGGATCGAGGTGAGTGGGACGGAAGCACAAGAGACTTCTGACCAAATCGAGCCATTTCCACCCGCGTCGTATCCACCAAATTGTCCGCAACGGTTCCACTTCCGTAAGGAATGCGCCGCATTGTATCCACAACATGTTTGTAGAACCGAGGGAAAAATCGAAACCCGTGTTCTCCAGGCAAATCCTTGCGTTTGCCCGCTGGCCCTATCGTCCCCGTATCGGGCACCGGAATACTGCGAGCCTTTCCACCTGGGATTGTTTTGGCCTCATAAACCTCAACCGAGAACCCACGTTCAATCAGCTCGTGAGCGGCACTTAGTCCTGCAACACCACCCCCCAGGATTATCACCTTCTTCTGCATCATCAAACCTTTCCCCTGCAATTGTTTTAGCGCTCAATTAAACTTAAAGAGCATCAAACTGTTAAGCCAGAGAAAAAGAGTTGACTGCACCCGTTTCTTTAATCCGCAACACAAATTTTTCATAGATCCGAAACAGATATTTTGCCTCATCGGTCACATTCAAAAACTGCACGGAAGGCGGCGTCGCAACCACTAGATCGATGGGATCTCCCGCCAAAGCAACAATCGTCACTTGCTTGGCATCCAAAACACTAGAACGCAATAAAGATGTCCCCAACAAAGGTTCCATGCGATCGCGCGGCAAAATCAGAGAGTTCTGGGGTGGCGGCGTATGGGCTGCGATAAACGCATCATGACCCAACACGCAGGCAAATGGTCCATAGTGGCCGTTTTGTTCCAGAGCTGCGATCGCAGTTGCAACCGCAGGGATCAATTCCTCACCATTAGCTGGAGATACTGAACCTGTATTAGACTGTCCTGCTTCAACCAGTCCTAGAATCTTCTGCCCACCCGTCACATTACACTGCGTCGGAACCTTAATCGAATTCAGAGCAGGACGCCCAGGATCGGCCTTGGATAAACCATTGAAGATAATTGCATCCTCCGCACGAGCCAACAAATTAGCAGCACGCCGAAATGCAGAGAAAGCCCCCGTCAAGTTCTCTTCTGCAAGTTGCTGGTGTTTTAACTGAACCAGAACCGTCAAAGTACAAAGTTTAATCGTTTCAACATCATCAACCCTGATTGGCAGATCGTCAGTTAACTGCTCAGCACGCACAACCGTCGCACTCCGCTCCAACGGTCCGCAACAGGGCAGAAAAGAACCTGCAACGCTAACCTTTGTCGCCTCATCTAAACAACTTGTTTAATCCGGCCCCATTGCTCATTGCTCCAATCCACTTGCGTGTTCATAGGGTTTTGATATCCTTCTCTTTAGTTAATAATCAAAGCAATAATCAAGATATAGATGAAGATAAGTTCAGAATCCCAATTCAAATCTTAGTCTAAAATTCTGACTAATACTAAAGTGAATATAAATCATAAATGACCAGAAATTCTGACATACGTACTTCACCAATCCCCACGCATTGCAGCCGATTTAACCACTTATAGTTTGGATGTTCGGTCAGAAAACGAGGCGTAGACTTCAGAGGCGGTGCTTGAGGCCATTTCTTATGTTGAAAATTTTGATACCCGTCTTCACCCAGTTCAAACACACCCGAATAAGTGGTATAGATCAAAGCTCCATCCTGGGTTTCAAGCGTAGCACGGATACCCAAAATCCCAATCCCGTCGGGACGAATCGTCATCCAGTCACCTCCTTCAGGACGGATAGTGGCATTGAGTTTAGGTCCGGTTACAGTCCCTCCACACAAATACCAGTTAACCTTCAACCCTTCAGGCGTCTCTCCAATGATTTCTGGCTCGCGATTGAGCCGTGCTGTAACGGTGCAGAGATAGTCCAGTTCAAGAGGAAATCTATTTTGACGCGACAACAAATCGAAACATGGCATGTCTTGGCCTTGAGGCTGCGATCGCACCTCCAATCGAAATGAAGAAGGAAAGGAGTTCATCACCAATACATGGGGCGACTGACGTCCTCCACAGGACAAAATAGGCACGTACTCTACCCATTCCCCACCTCTGAAGTCAGGAAATATAGCACGGAAGTATTGCCTTGCCCGTCGCGTGGTCTGTACGGACAAGAATGGCAGGAAGTCGTTTGAACTATTCCCCCATTGATGCGATACCGTAGCACCACAGTATTACTCAAACTGAGCGGGCAAACACCGATGGTGACAGAAATTCCACGTCTTAGTACTTCAACATCCTTCGGCGCAGGTGCATCTTCAGTCCCATACCAAAGGGACAACCCTTCATGAGTAAACTTCACGTACGCCCCTCCTAGTCCGCTAAATGTCTTTTTGTAATTCTGCCAGCAACTTCTTAGCCTCCTGTAGCTCCGGCGTTCCAAATCCTTCTGTAAACCAATCGTAAATTTCTGAGAGCAATCTAAAGGCTTCCACTTGTTTCTCCTGCCGCTGCCAGAATCGACACAAACCTATCGTGGCCAAGAGCTCTAGCATCCGCGCACTTTGGCCTTGTGCCAGATCGATCGCACGCAGAAAGCACGCTTCAACCTGTTCGAGCATATCCAACTGAGCCTCCTCCTCAGCAACATCCATCTTTTGCAACAGAATTTCTGCTTTCAGACGATATAGTTCCGGCTCCATATGGTGTTCGTTTCTATTTACGGCTGCCTGCATACCTTCTTCTAAAGCATTCAAAGCATTCTCAAATTGCCCCGCCTTTGAAAAAGCCTCTGCCAACATCACCATAGATTGAGGAAATGTAACTGCGGATCCAGTAGTTTCAAATAGCGCAAGACCTTCCTGAATTTCTGCAATACCTTCTTCTGTCTTGTCCTGCAATGCTAGCGACCAACCATGATAAATCATCGCGACCGGAAACCAAAGCAGAAAACTTTCATCCTGAGAAATTTTTATCAACTTTTCCGAAGTTGTCTGTATCCACTTAAAGTCTAGAGAGTAGTGGTAGTAAAAACATGCCGCAGCAAAAGCATAAGCTTTGCTGGGTGTATGGTTGAGTTGTTCGGCAAGAGACAAAGCTTCGTCCACTTGCACTGGAGCCCGATCGGGATATCCCAACATCCACAAACTACCTGCCATAAACATCCGAATTGCAACAGTTGAGGAGAATTGGAAAGACTGAACGATCTTTCTCTCCACCTCCAAATCAAACAGCGCTAAACCCCGATCGGCCAAAGTTCGGGCTTGACTGAATTCACCCCGAAAGTGATGGGTATAACCCACCGCATGACATGCAATAACGCGCAACATTTGCTGATTGGCCTGTTCGGACATTTGAAAGACCGCTGCTGAGGTTTCAAGCGCTTTATCCATCTGTCCCCGCAGAAAGTAATTCGTCCACAGACACCATAGTGCAACCAACAGACTCTGCCCATCACCCAATTTCTCACTCAGATCCCGAGCGCGAATACAGGCTTGCTCTACGTCTGAAGCAGCCCAACCCTTAATAGCCATAGATGCAGGGGCTAACCCAAGCTGCATTTCTAATTCTTTGCAATCGCGTTCGGGACTTTCCGGTAGCTTCTTGAGTAACTCTAAACCTCGGGTAAAATGGGCGATCGCTTCTTGATTAGCCGCCTGCTCCAGATCTCTCTGTCCTGCAATCTGCCAATAAGAGATAGCATCTTCAAACAACCCTGCTTCAGAATAGTGATGTGCTAACAATTCCGATCGCGTTGGAACGGCAACAGAAGAAATACCTTCTAAAACCTGTGCAATTCGCCGATGGTATTGCTGTCTTCGCCCTTTCAGCAAAGACTGATAGGCTGCATCTTGAATTAAAGCGTGCTTAAACTCATAGCTAGCCAAAGGCAATGTCCCTTGCTGGAAGAGA
>JAAURS010000005.1 GCA_012032135.1 Acaryochloridaceae cyanobacterium RU_4_10
AACTTGCAGAACTGGATGGATGAAAGCCTCAAATCAGGGATTGGCAAAAAACAATCCTCCGCTTCTCATCCCGAGCCAAGCGGACTGGGACTGGGGCTTGACGGACTTGCTGACTTCGATCCATTGCTCATGGACTCTTACAGCGCTCTGTACATGATGGTGCAGGACGGCTTGGAAGAAATTGCACAAATGGGCGAAACCATGGGGGATATGACCCTGATCGCCCAGCAAGCCCAAACCAACCAACGCAAAAAACAACAAACCCTCAAACAAGTTCGCAATGACTTATTGTGGGCTAGAATGATGCCCATTGGGGAGATCCTGCGCCGATTCCCCCGGATGGTGAGAGATTTGGCGTCCCAACATGGCAAAAAAGTTTCCTTCAAACAGTTTGGGGAAACCACTCCCGTTGATAAAGCCGTGCTAGAACGGCTTTACGACCCCTTGGTTCATTTAATTCGCAATTCCTTTGACCATGGAACTGAAACCCCTGAAGAGCGGGTAGCTCAAGGTAAATCGCCAGAAGCTACTATCGAAATCCGGGCTTATCACCGAGGCAACCAAACCTTCATTGAAATTAAAGATGATGGACGTGGCATTGACCCCGATGTAATTCGGGCTGCTGCCGTGCGCCAAGAGTTTTTGACTCCTGAGGCTGCTGTGACTGCAACGCCCCAGCAACTCTACCAGTTTCTGTTTGAATCCAGTTTCTCAACCCGATCGACGGTGAGTGACTTATCAGGCAGAGGGATGGGCCTCACAGCCGTGAAGATCCAGATTGAAGCGCTCAAAGGCAAAATTGCGATTGCCTCTGAGCAGGGCAAAGGCACCACCTTTACCATCAGCCTTCCGCTGACCCTCACCATTGCCAAGCTTTTGGTCTTCTCCGTGGATTCCCACTACATGGCAATTCCCGTAGATACCTTGCTAGCCATCATTTCAGTGGATAACTCAGAACTTCCCGTCATTCAGGGTAGACCCTTCTATCGCTACCAAGACCGACTCCTGCCGTTGTATCCCCCCTCCTCTTTCTCTCACCATTACCCCCTACCAAAGGGTTTGGCAGAGAAGAAGAGCATCATGTCTTTGTCCCAAAAGACAAAGTTCCTCTGCTTTTAGTGGCCAATGGAGATGATGTTCTTGCGTTAGAAGTCGATCGAGTTTTAGACGAACAAGAACTCGTGATTAAACCCTTTGGGAAAGCAACAACCCCTCCTGATTATCTTTATGGCTGCGCCATTTTAGGAGATGGGACGTTGGTCCCTGTAGTAGATGGTTCTGTCCTCATTCGCAAGTGGAAAGGGGACCAGGTTGTTCCACCCCCTGTATCTACGCCTAAACAGACTCGCGAGACCTTAAGTTCGCGCATCCCCACCATTTTGGTCATTGATGACTCGTTAACCGCTCGGCAAACCCTCACCCTCACCCTCCAGAAGTTTGGATATCAGGTCATTCAAGCAGGAGACGGTCGCGAAGGGATGGAGAAATTGCGTCAAGAACCTAGCATTCAAGCGGTCTTTTGCGATGTGGAAATGCCAACGATGAATGGCTTTGAATTTCTAAGCGCCAGCCGCAAGGAATACCCTGCCGAAACGTTACCCATTATTATGTTGACTTCTCGCAGTGGAGACAAGCATCGCGGCATTGCCAAACTGCTTGGGGCCAATCATTACTTGACCAAGCCCTATCTGGAACAAGAATTACTTCAGACGTTACAAGCTTGTTTGGAGCTAGTTAAATGTTAGGAACAAAAACGAAAGCTACAGCCGCCCTCAAAATCATGGTGTTTGAGGTTGAGAATCTCTTTCTTGGCATTGAACTCGAAAGCGTTCAGAAAGTGCTTGCCATGCCAATTATCCACAAGGGAGGCAATTCCTTCTTGGGCGTGACTCAGGTAGAGAACCAACAAATTGTGGTGCTAGACCTCTATCACACCATTTATGGTGTTTCAGGACAGCAGGGCAAAGGCTACTTCATTATTGTCAAAGCGGGCGACAAGCGCTATGGCCTGACCACCGCCACTTTGCCCACAATGGCCCAAATTCCTCTAACGGATTTTTGTCCGGTGCCCGCAGAATACCGCGATCGCGATACGTTAGGCATTGCCGATCGAATGGCTCAAGTAGTCCTAAACAAAAATACAGTCTCCACGGTGTTTCTATTGGATCCCATGCGTCTCACGGCCTTAGTTCAGCAATTCGACCAAGGCACTATGAAACGGGAGCATCAAACACTCACGTCTGTTCGGTTCCCAACTGAAGTTTTAGATCTGCCAGTGCCGCCCAGCGCCGATCCAGTTGCGGGTGATTTTCAACGGGACTGGGTGTAACGGGAATTCCCAGACAGGCTGTATCACACAGTTGGCGTTGGGGGATTTCTAAGCACAATTGCTGGTACAACCAATCCTCAGGATAAAAATATCCATTGGGCTGAAGGGTCTCTACTAACGCAGGATCTTCCGAATCCTCTAAGAGAAGATCCTCCAGTACATCGTCTTCTGTGGTTTCTCGCAGCCAAATCAACTCTGAGGCTTGGGTAAAAAGACGGTGATTGTATTGCTGGAGGCAGCGATCGCAAATCAAGGTCACAATCGTTTCTGCACGGGCATCCACCTGAAGGTAATTGCCGTGGTGGACGACCTTCACCTGACCTTGTACGGGTGTCAACGTCTCTAGGTCAGATAGAGGAGCGTTCACCAGAATCACCTCCGTCTGCTGATGAGCGCGGGATAATTGCGGCAAAAAAATGGGTTCCATCACCCGTTACCCCTCAGGCAAAACAGTTCCATCACTCGTTTTGGGGCCAACCACTAGCTTGCGCTGCGGCTCTTGACCCCGACTAAAAGTTGCTAAATCTGGGGACTCACTCAACAGCGTATGGATCAACCGCCGTTCCGCAGGGGGGAGAGGAGACATCTCGACTTCTTCCCCTGTCTGCCGCACTTGTGCGGCCACATCCTCTGCCATCTGTGCTAGCGCGAGATAACGCCCCTCTCGATAGCCCGCCAACTCGACGGTATAAGCCGCTTGAGAGGCAGAATCTTGGCCTAAATTCAGCGTTGCATTGACAAGATACTGAAATCCATCCAGAACCTTGGCCTGCTCTCCCAGGAAAACGTCAACCTGTTCGGGAGAAAGATCGCCCGAATTTAAGGTCAACCAATGGCCCCCAAAATGATTGAGGCGAGTTAAAGCTGACTCAGGAGGATCCGTAGAAACAGAGATGGGCAAACCGCAATGGCTCAAAACCGATTTCAGCCAGTCCTCTGCCGCTTTAGCCTGTGGGTTTGCCATATCCATTAATTAGAGGGTTTCTTCTTAGGACGATTGGGTTCAAACGGAAGGGCGTCAACTGTAATGGTTGCCCCCTTGCCTTTATTCCGCTTTTCTTCCTCAGCCACAATCTTTTGCAGATTTTCCGGTAACGGTTCCTTAGAGAGAATGAAACTTTGAGCCGTCTGGAAAATATTAGCAATCAGCATGTAGAGCAAAACCCCACTCGGTAGCGGAATGAAAATAAACATTCCTGAAAAAATCACCGGAAGGAATTTATTGACGGCTTGCTGCTGAGAGGGTGCGCTGGTATCTGCACCTTGACCAGACAAAAGCTGGTTGATATAGAGCGATACTCCAAACCCCAGAATTAACACCAATACATCCCAGTGAATGGCATTGAAATTAATGGTGCTACTGCCTTCAGTCGTTAAGTTAGAATCAATGACACCCACATCACCCAAGGCTTTAATAAACAAAAAGCCTTTTTTAGAAGCAATGCCTGGAATAGTACCTTGCAGCGTAACATCCCCTGGTTGGAGTGCAGTCAAACGACCCGCTTCATCCAACTTGACGCGATCTTCACCCTTCATGACCTTCCAATGGGGCTGAAGATTAATTTCAGAATCCTTCACCAACAAATCCCCTAAGGGCTTACCCGAAGAACTTTGAAACTCCAAGGTTGCAGAAGACCCCACAGCAATTTGGTTGCCTTCAGGAACCAAGGCCAAAACTGGGTAGTGAATGCCATCTGATACATAAATATTTTGTGGTTTAGTCGTCACGGGGGCGGACTGAACCTGCTGCACTTGATCTTTGGGGACAACCTGAAGGTTGACGCTGTAATTAATATCAGAAAAAGGTGACCCCCGTAGGGTTGCAAACAACGCAAACAGGATAGGCATCTGAATCACCAAGGGCAGACAACCTGCTAGGGGATTCCCAAACTCCTGAATGAGCTTTGCCTGCTCTTCCTGCATCTTGGTGGGATCGTTTTTGTAACGTTCCTGGATTTCTTTTTGACGCTTTTGCATGATGGGCTGCGCGACCCGCATTTTACGCATGTTGCGAATTTGACCCGCACTAAGCGGGTAGAGCGCAAATCGAACGACCAATGTCAGAGCGACAATGGCCAAACCATAGCTAGGCAAGATCCCGTAGAAAAATCCAGGATCGGCAGCATGACGTTATTTGAAAGAAATCCAACCCCAAAATCCATTGTGCTTAAAGTTGACCTCAGTATGCAGATATCAAATGTCTACTCTACCCCACCGATGTGGTGCGGTGAAAGTACGGAAACCATCCTACGCGGCTGCGGCCACTGTGGAGGGAACCTTTGCTTTCTCTTCTATATAAGCGGCAATGTCTCTAAACTTTGGCAAAGCCTTTAACTCTAGTTTGCTGCCATCCTTCAGGGTAAGGACCATATCGCCCCATAACCCAATGCCCCGAGAAACGGAAACCACTTTTGCAACTTCAGAATAAACAACATCCGTGCGATCGCGTCCCATCCATCCGCTGGTAATGGTCACGCGCCGACTGCTAATGCGGTAGCGAACCCACAGTGCTCGGACCACTGCACCCGCCGTAATAGGCAAACAAATAATCGTCAGCCCTAACAGGAGACCGAAAATCAACTCTCCTACGTGAGGCCCACCCTCAAAATAGACGTCCTCTTTAATCGCCATGAAGTATCTCTGCTTGTGTTAACAACTGTTTCAATTGTTGCAGAAATTCCGCATAATCGCACTGAACTGCATGGGGGTATACCACGATAATGATGTCCCATCCAGACTCAAAATGAGGCAATAACTGCCGTGTTATGGCCCGTAACTGACGTTTGATTCGATTTCGAATGACCGCTCGTTTGCTTACTTTTTGACTGATAGAAAAGCCAATCCGGGAAGGCAAGGGGGCTAGATCGTTTCGTCGATGAGAGTAGGCTCGCAACCCCAAAGTTAAGGAATTGCGACGAACGCCGTTTTGATAAACGGTTGAAAAATCTCGTCGGTGGCGAAGGCGGTGATGCTTGGGCAACATTGAGGACCTTGGCTCAACCAGCCCAAACAACTCTACACTGCTAAGCGGTGCCGCCCCTTGCGACGGCGGGCTTTAATCACATTTTGGCCATTTTTGGTTCTCATCCGGGCTCTAAAGCCAGAGGTTCTTTTCCGTTTGCGGCAGGTGCCGCCTAGTGTCCGTTGCGTCATGGTGTTTGTAGAAAATGCAGTGCAAATAGAGTCTTTGCAAAAAGACTCAGACTTTCTAGTTTACAATCCGATCGCCCGTCTTGGGTAGGTTCTGGTTAAAATTAGTGAGCGTCCATTCGACGTCCCGAGAAGACAACTGAGGTTAGCCTGTGGAAATTTCCGTTGAAAGCCTTTGGAATCAAGTTTTAGAACGATTGCAGCTTCAGTTGAGCAGGCCAACGTTTGAGACCTGGATCAAAACGGCAAGTGCGGAAAAACTAGAAGGGGATTGTCTGACCATTCATACGCCCAATCCCTTTGCCCGTAACTGGCTGCAAAAGTATTACATCAAAGCGATTGCAGAGGTGGTGCACGATATTTTGGGCCATCCGGTAGAGATTTACATTGAAATTCATCAAAGTGATGATGAGCCCAGTATCGCGATGGCAGAAAGCATGGCCGCACCTCCCCTCAGTGCCTCTCAACAATCTGCGCCTTCTTCTAATTCTCAACGGCATCGCGGGGGGGACCTCAACTCAAAGTACATGTTCTCAAGGTACGTGGTTGGACCAAACAATCGGATGGCCCATGCGGCTTGTTTGGCCGTGGCGGAGTCTCCAGGACGGGAGTTCAATCCTTTATTTTTATGCGGCGGGGTTGGGTTGGGTAAAACCCATCTGATGCAGGCGATCGGGCATTATCGAATGGAAATGCATCCAGATGCCAAGATTTTCTATGTCTCGACGGAGCAGTTCACTAATGACTTAATTGCGGCGATTCGGAAGGATGGGATGCAAAACTTCCGGGATCACTATCGGGCCGTGGATGTGATGTTAGTGGATGACATTCAGTTCATTGAGGGCAAGGAATATACCCAGGAGGAATTCTTTCATACCTTCAACACCCTCCATGAAGCGGGCAAGCAGGTGGTACTGGCCTCAGATCGTCCGCCGAGTCAGATTCCTAGGCTTCAGGAACGGCTTTGTTCGAGGTTTTCAATGGGGTTGATTGCAGATATCCAACCCCCAGACCTGGAAACTCGAATGGCGATTTTACAAAAGAAGGCTGAGTACGAGAATATCCGCTTGCCCAGGGATGTGATTGAATACATTGCGTCAACCTATACCTCAAACATTCGAGAACTAGAGGGTGCGTTGATTCGGGCGGTGGCTTATATTTCTATTTCGGGGTTGCCCATGACGGTAGATAATATTGCCCCCATTCTGGCCCCCTCTTCTGCAAAGTTGATTGCCTCACCGCAAATGATTTTGAAGGCGGTGGCTGAAACCTTTGGCATTCCCATTGAAGAAATTAAAGGAAATTCTCGCCGTCGAGATATTAGTACGGCCCGTCAGGTGGGCATGTTTCTGATGCGCCAACATACGGCGTTGAGTCTGCCCAAAATTGGGGAGGAGTTTGGCGGGAAAGACCACTCAACGGTGTTATACAGTTGTGAAAAGGTGGCAGATCTCCAAAGAACGGATCCGACAGTGGCTCAGAATCTAAGGCAATTACGCGATCGCCTGGCCAATCCGCAAACCTAGACTTACGAAGCTACCTATTAAAAAAGATGGTAGCTCTTATTAAAGCCACCATCTCTTTGGGAGGAAAATTTTGAGTGCTGAGAGATGAGAACGAGGCGGTTCTGGAATCCTTTAGTTTTTGGATTGAGAACTTGCCAAGACGGTACTTAAAGCGAAGGCGATGCCGAATTCAACAGCAATGACGCCCCAAAAAAAGATTGACATAGATTGATGAAACATAGTTAACCCTTGAGTAAATCTCTTTTGGTCTGCATTCATTATGTCGAATAAATTTCTAAAAAACCTGCGTAGAAATACGCATTTTCTTAATTATTAAATAAAAGTTTTGGAAATTTCTTTAAGCAGGTTTACCCAATTTAACAAAAGCTTCATCTATGGAAATATTTGCTCTCATAAAACACATCCTGTAGGGGCGCATGGCCATGCGCCCCTACCCAAGAATCAAGGACTGAGCGGATAGAGGCAAATCCAAGGACGTCTGACTTCAGCTACTACATTTGCAATGAGCGGATCTGTGCGATCGCCGTTATGTCCCCACACGAGGGCAGTGGTTTTGTCAATTTGAGCAAAGTTGGGCTGGATGTTGAGGTGATGCTGAAGCCATTGACGGATAGCGCGTCGTTGCAAGGCGAGGGGACTGTGTTGAAGGGTGGGTTGGTCTAAGGCTGCGATTGCAGGTTTTGCGAATTCGCGGACCGGAACGATCGCACGCTGGAGCAAACCCCTTGCTTCGCAATCTAGATACTCTGTTTCAGCTTGTAAAATTTCTGCTGTTTGAGCGAGATTCAGATCCACCTTTGGATTGAATTGCTGGCGCAAGATCGGCAACAACTCTAAACGAATTTGATTGCGTCGATAGGTCAAATCGTCATTCATAGAGTCTTGCCAGATGGGCAGTTGGAACTGTTCGCAGAAAGCGGCGGTTTGGGGGCGCGTGATAGTTAAGAGGGGACGAATTAAGTTTGCTTGGAGAGAAAGCGGACGTTGCCAAGCTAAGGCTTGCAAGCCATCCATCCCACTCCCCCGAAACAAGTTGAACAAAAGGGTTTCTGCGCGATCGCTAGCAGTATGTGCGGTCAACACGGCACTGAACCCCTCATCTTCTGACAGTTGTTTTAACCTCTCGTAGCGCCACTCTCGGCCTTCTGCCTCGCCTTTAAGAACCGTGGGTGCAGTGAAGCCGTAGTATTTCAGCCCCCAATCTCGAGCGAGTTGGGTAACGTGGGCGGCGTTTGCCTCAGAGTCAGGCGGCCAACGGTGATTGCAATGGGCGATCGCGAGTTGCCACTGCCATTTAGGCTGAAGATCTCGCAGGATTTGGAGCAAACACATTGAATCCTGGCCAGCGGAAAATGCTAGCACGATGGACTGTCCTTTTTGGAGCAGTTGGCGTTGCCGTAAGGTTTGATGCACGGTGGCATGGAGGGGCGTCCAAACCATTATTCTTGCTCTTGCACTACTCCCCAAACCTCAGTCAGTCTTTGGTCGCGACCGCAACTAAACCGATAAAAACGATACTTCAGCGAATTGGTTTTGTAATAGTTTTGATGGTAGTCTTCCGCTGGGTAAAATTCACCCGCTGAGACAATTCCCGTTGCGATCGGCTGTACGCCAGCTTTCTCTAATGCTTGCTTAGATTGCTCTGCTAATTTCTGTTGCCGTTCGTCATGGAAAAAGACACTGGAGCGGTATTGATTCCCGCGATCGCAGAACTGTCCTCCCGCATCCAGCGGGTCCACGTTATGCCAAAACACGTCCAGTAGTTGTTCGTAGCTCACTTGTTTGGGATCGTACTCAACCTCCACAGACTCCGCATGACCCGTTTTCCCAGAGGAGACTTGACGATAGCTGGGGTTGGCGGTTTGTCCTCCGGTATAACCAGAGGTTGTTGACACCACTCCTAATAATTCATCAAAAGGTTTTTCCATACACCAGAAACATCCTCCTGCAAACGTAGCCTTTGCAAGGGTTGCCGCCTCCGCAGGTGAATTCCAGAAGCAGAGAGAGAAGAGAAGGGCGATCGCTACCCAGCGTTTGAAAATCATGAATATCCATCCTTAAGCACAGTTCAGCGTTTCACGGGTTTGGCGTCCGGTGACCGGATTCGTTCCTTTAGCTACAGCACAAAGGGACACTTGGACGGCATCGCGCAAATCGACATCCGTAAAATCGGCTCCTGTAATGATGGCTTCGTCAAATTGCGTACCAAAGGCGAAGGCCCCCTCTAGAACCGCGTTGGTCAGATTGGCCTGTACCAATCGTGCTGAATCTAGGGTTGCCGCAGACAAATTAGCTCCTTCAAAGTTGGTATCTTCTAAATTTGCACCAAAAAAGCTGACCTGACGTAAATCAGACCCTTTAAAGTTAGCATTCTTCAAGTTTGCCTTAGTAAAACTAGAGTCCGTCAAATTTCGTCCTGAAAAATCAGCATTAACTAGAATTTCTTTGTTATAGTCATTCGCCCACGCTAAATTGTTGCAGGACAGCCACAACAAAACTGTCAGGAATCCCAACACGATTCGGCGAAACCAGCAGCCAAGGCCAACAAAACACTCCATCGTTCTGTCCTTCATATATGAGTCATGACAGGATCGATCCTATCGAATTGCGGTATTCCAGCGCAGAATCGATCGAGAATGTTTTCTAAGCTTTTAAACCGATTGCTCTGTGCGTTATGGTTAGATCGACAGGATTGAGAGGCAACCTATGACCGCAACAATTCTCACCACATCCCCTACCGAAATTTTCTATCCCAGCGCCGATGGAGAACCTGTGGCTGAAACCTACGATCATCTCTACGCTATCCTAACAACGCTAGAAGTCCTTAAGCAAGATCTCCAAGGTAAACAAGCAACTGTATTGGCCAATCAGTTTTTGTACTATGCCCAAGGTTTTCCCAAGCTGCGGGTTGCACCAGACGTAATGGTCATTTTTGATGTTGCACCAGGGGGACGGGACAACTACAAAATTTGGGAAGAGGGTCAAGTCCCGAGCGTCATCTTTGAAATGACCTCTCCTAGCACAAAAAGCCAAGATCTTGGATTCAAGCACGATCTGTACAGACAGCTTGAGGTTCGAGAGTACTGGCTCTTTGACCCCAAAGGCGAATGGATTGAAGAAAAACTGCGCGGCTATAAACTTCAAGGCGAAACTTACATTCCAATCCTGGATCGCCACAGCGAAGTTTTAAAGTTGCGTCTTGAAGTTGAAGATAAATTGATTGTTTTTTACCGAGACAGTACTGGAGAAAAATTGCTACTTCCCAATGAGCTCGCCGAAGCTTTGCGGGTTGAGACTCAAGCACGGCAGGAGGCTGAGCGTCAAGCAGAGCAGGAGAAACAAAGGGCTGAGCAGGAGAAACAAAGGGCCGAAGATCTTGAAACATTGCTAGAGCAGTATGAACAGCGTTTTGGCAAGCTCAGTTAATGTATGGTCAATCAATCTAAATCCCGATCTTCTGTAGTGGGCCAATATGGTGAGGCTTTTGTGGCTCAATGGTTAGAGCAACAAGGTTGGTCAATTTTAGCGCGGGGGTGGACCAGTCGGTGGGGAGAACTTGATGTGGTGGCGCTCCAGCAAAAAGGGACTCGTTCCCCGTCTTGTTTGGCCTTTGTTGAAGTCAAAACTCGGAGCCGAGGAAATTGGGATGAGGATGGGTTGCTGGCTATTACGCCCCAGAAGCAAGCCAAGCTTTGGAAAACAGCTCGATTATTTTTGGCCAAACATCCGCATTTAGCAGAAGTGCCTTGCCGATTTGATGTGGCGCTTGTAACAGTTCGGGAATTCCCAAACTCTCAACTTCAAGCTCTTAAGACTCTTATCAATCATGAGTCTCAAGCACCGATCGCTTTGAGAGAACCCTTTACGCTGGATAGATATCAACTGACGCTGCACACCTATCTTGAGTCGGCATTTGAACTCAGCGATTAGGCTCAAGGCCCATTGACAGTCACGCGATCGCCTTAAATGGCTCCTTCTTCAACCCAACTCATCTCATATCTCAAGTGTTAACTGAACCTGCCTCAAGTCTCGCGCTTCTTCTGGCAATGGCTCAGGCTCGCATGTTTTTGCCGTGCAGTATTTCTGATAGGTACAACGATCGCAATGTCCCCCCTCATTCGGTTTCCATTCCGCATCGGCTCTGAGTTTGGTCGCTAAGTCTGAAATCAGCGATCGCACGTCTTCTCTTTGCGCCTGGGTCACATCAAAGGAGACACATTTACCGGAACGCAGATACAACAACGTCAGACGCTTGAGCGATCTTTGGTAAGTACGCTCTAGGGCTAGGTAATATAACCCCAACTGCACATCAATAGAATCCGGTACCGTCTCACTTTTAGTGGTTTTATAGTCGATCAGTTCCAATCCGTCACCCAACCAATCTAGGCGATCGTAGCGACCGGACAAAGAGAATTCAATATTGTCAAACTGAAGCTCAGCCGTAATTTTGCCTTCAACGCCCAAGGGCTTTTTCATGACGGCATGGGGACGCACAAACGCATCGTAGTAGCGATAGAGGATTTTACCTCCTTCTAGAAGGGCAGACTCTTCTAGTCCTTTCGCATTCAAAGTCCAAAAGGCATAGCACCACTCCCAAGATGGTTTTGGATCTTGATAGCTCCAATTGAGATAGATATCGGCAAGTGTTTTGTGTAACACCTTACCCAATTCAGCAGAGCCAAATGCAGACGGAGACTTTAGCCCTCGCTCGTACTTGAAATAATAGGACTGAGGGCATTGGCGATAGGTAACAAGTTTTGTGGCGGACAGCGGGTAGGGCATAGTCAGACACCGGAGAGACATTTGGCGCTGTTTTGAACTTCACTTAAAATCGATCTAATTTATCTAATCATCATAAAAAATTTCGGGAGAGAACATATCTCTTAAGGTGAATAGGTAAGGATTCAGGAGAGCCAGCTTCTCTCTGCCTAGTAGCGCGCTAACTTCCTGTCCAATAAATTGCACCATGAGTCTGACAAGTTCCCAATGAACTTTTAGTTTGGGATACAGCATGACACAGAGCGGGAATAGTTCATCTTGGAGAATTGCAGGGCTTTCCTCTAAGACGCAAACAATTAAATAGATTTGAAACATCACCACATCGCGACGACTTGAATTGAAGACAATGGGGTCATTGAGATTGCCAGTATAGGTTTTATACCCTGGATATATTTGAGCTACGCGTTCGACAATAACTTGAGATATATCAGCGCTATAGTCCAGAAGATTTCGTGTGAGGATCAGTTTTGGAGAATTAATTTCATGTTTTCCCGCGGCTGAATAGGCCCTATGCAATGGCATGTATAGATGATCGTCAATAATGCTAAAACAGTTTCCTAAAAGTCTTTTTTCTAAGGTCGAAAGGTGTCCCTGCAACATAAGACCCGTGTAATGAAATTGCATGCTAACAAATCCAATGACTCGAGGATCTTTAGCAGTATATTTCTTGCGGATTTTTGCAATATCGGGACCGATTATGACGGGCAAACGAGAATAAGATGTATTTTGAGTATAGAATTCTAGGGCTTTTTCATAAATATTGTAAGCATCTTGAGAAATTTCCCAAGGGTTAATTAAATGGCGATCGATCCCATGACGTTGAATCTCATCCCCCAATAATGCTTCGGTTTGCGACCAAGCTTTAAGGCTAACTTGTCGGAGCAAATCTAAAAGTCGATTGGCCGCTCCCGCCTTCAGTCCTTTTTTGTTGACGGGCGAGTCCGCTAGGTTCTCAGCAGTTGATAAATTATCAACGTATTTACGAGCCCACTGTTGAGCCAAAGGGGAAGGTTCAGATAAGGGCATGATTTCAACCTGCTTTCATGAGGAACACCAATCTCAAAGGTTGAGGAATAGTCCTCCAACATAACTCAGTTAGATCTAATTCTAGTGTCTATGGCAAGCCATCTAGAAGATTTAACGAGGAAATGCTAACAAGATGGAACAAATGCTGACCAAGCAGGCCAATGCTCGATAAGGTTGGCGATCGCGATATATCCATCCGCCCCTGGATGAGCGCCATCTTCGGCTCGTACCGCCGCCAGCCATTCAACGGATTGACCCAGCGATGTAAAGATATTGAGATAGGGCACCTTTAGGTCTGCGCATAGCTCTCCAAACCGATCGGAGAGGATCTTGGTGCGATCGTTTTGTTCGGCTTCTAAAATGGGGGGCGGCCCCACCATCAAGACCGGGTATTTTTGCTGGGCAACGCTTAAAATTTGCTTTGTGTGATGCAGTGAATCCGTCAGTTCCACTCGGCGCTGACCCTCTTGAAAGGTGGTATCGTTCGTCCCAAATGAAAACACCAATCGGTTCGCGTATCCCTCCTTTAAACGATGGGCGGTCTCCAGTTCCCAACGTCGATCGATATCAGCACTGGTATCACCCCGAATCCCCAGGTTGTAGTGGGTGACTGCTAACCCTCGCTCCGCCAAGTTGACACATAGAAGCCCCGTCCAACCCAAATAGGTGCGATCGCAGGTACCATTGACAAACGAATCCCCCACAAAACAAATCCGAATATCCTGGCTCATCAATTGAATCCCGCTCAAGGTCGTCAGCGATCGTGACAAAACCCACCTTACCGCAACTTTCCAAATATGGTTTTTGGCTTCTGCCCGTTCTGATATTGCCCTTGCCTATTTTGGGGTTAGTCCAGTGGCGAAGTAAGACTGAGCCAAACTATACCGTCATACCCCAACCTTTAGCGTCTCCCAGTTCAACCTTTTCAACCTTTCCATTTCTAAAAGCCAAGTCGGGTTCGCCCCCCCCAGCCACCCCTTTCCCCCCTCACCGCGCCCAAAACCCGCGCCCAAAACTGCGCCTACTCTCTCTAAAGCAGAGCTTGCCCGTAGAAGCGCAATGGCCTTGGCTGCGATGTCACCTAACGTAGATTCCTCTGTGGAGATGCATGTGGCGATCGCCAGTGGTGCACCGTCCCTGATCGTGTCTGTCTCCGGGAACGGAAAACTGTTTGACCAAAATGGAACGCCCCTTCAAACCTTAAAGGCTGGACCAGACTTACACCCTTCAAGCCGGAGATCGAGGGATGAGTTTTGCGGGGGCTGAAACGCCCAGGATTGCTTGGGTTGTTCCCGACCCAACAAGTGTGGTTTACGTAGGAGAACGCGGGGTATCACGGGACGCTCTTGTTAGTGGCGGATAGCGGCAAACTTTGGGCTGTGAATTATGTGAATTTACGGCAATATCTTTACAGCGTGGTGGGCGCGGAAGTTTCCCCCAGTTGGCCAATGGCAGCGCTTAAGGCCCAGGCGATCGCAGCTCGGTCTTATGCTTTAACTTACTACTTCAAACCTGCCAACAAGCTCTACCATCTGGGCTCAGACGAATATTTCCAAGTCTATAAAGGGATTGAGTCTGAGGCCAATACTATCTATAAAGCGGTAAATGAAACGGCTGGCTCCTTTGTAAGCTACCGTGGAGGCATTGTGGAATCCCTTTACGCAGCGTCTGACGACATTGTGTCCGAGGCATTCCAAGGTCGCGGTATGAGCCAGCTTGGGGCACTCAGCTTGGCGGAAAAGGGCTATACATACGAACAAATTCTCAAGAATTACTACCCCAAAACTGGAGTGGGACGCATTGAAATCGATCCCGAATGAGGTCAGCGACTCAAGAAATGAGGAACTTTTGCATTGAGTTTTCCACTCCAAAACCCTTCCAAATCGAGGGTGACATACACAAACCCAAACGTCTGAAACTGTCGAACAAGTGCAGGTAAGTTTGTCTGCTGAATAAATTGGGAAATTTGCTCGGCAGGCAACTCGATACGAGCGGTATCACCCTCAGAACGTACCCGTAAAGTTCTCCACCCCTTAGTTCTCAAATATCGCTCTGCTTGTCCCACCCGTTGCAATTTTTCTGCTGTAATCAACTCTCCGTAAGGAAATCTCGAGCTAAGGCAGGGTTGCGCGGGTTTGTCCCACGCGGATAACCCCAAGGATTTGGCAAGTTCGCGGACCTCTAGTTTGGTCATGCCCACCTCCGCTAAGGGCGATCGCGTGCCTCGTTCTTTGGCGGCTTGGATGCCGGGTCGATAGTCTTGGAGGTCATCGGCATTGACTCCATCCACTACATAGGCATAGCCCCATTCTTGGGCTAGGGGCTTGAGGGTATCGTAGAGTTCGCTTTTGCAGAAATAACACCGATTGATGGGGTTACTCGTGTATTGTGGGTTTTCCATTTCATGGGTGTCCACCAACTGATGGGCAATTCCCATCTCAAGGGCTTGGCTTTTAGCCTCTTCTAAATCTTCTGGTAACAGCGATGGTGAAACGGCGGTGATGGCTAACGTGCGATCGCCTAAAACGTCATGGGCTACTTTGGCCACCAACGTACTGTCAATCCCGCCAGAATAGGCAATCAAAGCCCGATCCATCTGGCGAAACAAGTCTTGAAGCTGATGTAGTTTGGTTGACACCTTAGACCCACTCATGGTTTAGGACAATGGCGATCGCAAACACCAAAAACGTTTGTACTGTGCGAATTCTAACACCGCTTTTTAGTGCGAAGGTATTGGATGGCTGTAAGGCGCTATGCTAGGATAATTGTTTGCTGCAATAATTCTAGACCTATGGCCCTTCTGCAAGAGAAGAAACAAGAAATTATCGGTGCGTATCAGGTTCATGAGACTGATACGGGATCTGCTGACGTACAAGTGGCAATGCTGACGGAGAGAATTTCTCGCTTAAGCGATCACCTCAAGACCAACAAAAAAGATCACGGTTCGCGTCGCGGTCTGTTAAAGATGATTGGGCAACGCAAACAACTGTTGTCTTACATCATGAAGCAAGACAACGATCGTTACCGCCAACTCATTACCCGTCTCGGGATTCGTGGTTAGGCCAAATATGGCTAAATCTAATCCATCTCAAACGCCTAAGGACAAAGGGAATGGCTTTCAGTCATTGCCCTTTGAGCCGAAGGTTAAGCAAAAAGAGCCGACTGCAAAAAAGTCACCTAAGCCTCCTCGTTCGCCTAAAGTTGCCCAAAAAGCACAAGGTCGGTCTGGGTCTGCTCAGAGCATTCCTGACGTGGTTAGCAAACGGATGGCGAAGCGGATGGCTCTCTTTTGTGGTGTGCCAAGCTTGTTGGGTGTGGTAACGTTTCCAACTAGCTATTTCCTCTTTCAGAAAGGGGTCGAACTGCCAAACGTAGCAGTCCTGCTGGTCAGTCTTGGTTTTTGGGGTTGGGTGTACTGGGGCTGAGCTATGGTGTTCTATCGGCATCTTGGGAAGAAGAGATTGCTGGCACTGCGATCGGTTGGAAGGAATTTACGGTGAATGTTGGGCGGGTTTTTGAAAGCTGGAAGATGGCCCGCAACCAACAAAAATCCTAGCGTAGTGCTAGACCGCTGTGCGTGGTTGGAGATTTAGTTAGGTGTTTTCTAGCAAAGACCTTACCATTCGCGCCGATATTGCTCCCTTCGACTCCGCTCAGGGAGCAATATCTAGCTGGCTGAGCGGAGCCGAAGCCAGCGGTAAGTTATTTCCCAGAAATCACCTTATGTCCCTAATGTGTACGCTTAGCCAAATTGCTGAGCAGGCTGTTGCCGCAACCGCTGATGATCCAGATGGTGGCCTGAAAATCGACGAACTCTATCGTCTATTAGACGTAAGTGGTACTCAAAACAAGCATATTGCTAATCGACTGAATCGCGATCCAAATGTTTACTATTTCCGCCCACGTGAAAGTCCCCTCACAGGTGATGAACCAATCTATGGTCAGTTTTTATCTTTAGCCTACGGCAGCCATGATCCGTATGCCCTTTTGCAGGACTACGATAATTTGGCGTTGCTTGAAGCATCTATTCTTTCTGATGGCGGTTTTGTTAATCCATTTACCACCTTCTTAATCGCATTTATTGATTTTCGCGCGGTTTCATATGAGATCACTTATCGTAGCCGTAATAATCCAGTAGTCTTGTTCAACAAACAAAATCAATATGATGGTAGCGATAGCGTTAGAGAAGAATACAAGGAACGCCAATTACAATGGCAGCGCTAGAAAGTTACATAACCAGTGCCTGCAACGGACGTTTGGCAATCATGGCCATTGCTTTCTTTTATCTCTCTGTTCACGCTGGTGAGGCAAACCGTTAACCGACATCAGTATTTTTTGTCTTTGTCGCTGCGGTCTTAACTCCCAGCCCCTCCGATCGCAACTGAAGATTTTTCAGTCACAACACTCTCTCGATTCGCAACGCTGCGCCGCATAGCTTCCACAAATCGGCTGACCCGGATGGGGTCTACCCGATTGGTAACCTGTCCCCCACGCTTCAGAGAACTGGCCACAATCGCACCATTAGCCGCTGGAATCAGATCGTGGATATTTTCCCAACTCGCCCCGCTGCCAATAAACAGCGGTACCCCTTTCGCCGCATCCATCGCTAACTCTAAATCTTCCCGATTGGGAGGCTCCCCGTGCCCCACCCCGAAAGAATAATGCCATCGGCCAGACCCCGTTCGATCGTTTCCTGCACGGCAGTGGTCAGGTTCGGCGACCCCAACGGACGCGCGTGTTTGACCAGCACATCCGCCAAAATCTGCACATCGCTGCCCAGTTCCCGACGATACCTTAATAACTGATGGGCCTGCCCTTCAATCAACCCCTGATCCGTCGCCATCACCCCCGTCAACACATTCACCCGAATGAATTGGGCTCCTACACAAGCCGCGATCGCCATTGAACTAATCCCATCGTTACGGAGGACATTGATACCCACGGGCAAAGGTACCAAATTCATCACCCGTTGCACGATCAAACTCATTGCGCTGACCACTGCCGGATCCACGCGATCCTTCGCAAAAGGCGCATCAAAAAAGTTTTCGATGATAATGCCATCCACACCCCCTGCCGCCAGCGCCGCAGCTTCCTGTTCCGCGCGATCGATGACCACCTTGAGGCTACCGCCCCACCGAGGAGAGGTGGGCAAAGGTAAAAGATGAACGACACCAATAATGGGGTGAGAGGACTTAAAGATTTTCTGTAGTACCACGGGTGCTTGAGTCGAACTCAGTACAAGAGAATGTAAAAAAGGAAATTTTAAAGGACCCAGACACAGTTAAATGTCCAGACAAGCCGATTGATATCCAGTCGCTTGCCTTTACAGTATATATTCTGAAGGTTCGCCTAATTGGACTTCCCTTGGTAAGAATCTCTACGGTCGTCAGACAATCTTGATATGCCCTCCACAAACTCCGCAATGGCTCTCGCTGCGATCGCCCTCGGCAGCAATCTTGGAGATTCCCTAGCCATCGTAGAGGCTGCGGCCCAAACCTTGTCTGGGGATCCAGATATTAGCCTCGTTTCACAATCTCACTGGTACCAAACCGTCGCGATCGGTCCGGTTCAGCCGGATTATGTGAATGGGTGTGTGGTGGTGAAGACCCGGCGATCGCCTGAATCGCTGTTGCAACTGCTCTTAGCGATCGAACAACAATTTGGACGAGAGCGGACGGAACATTGGGGACCGCGTACCCTTGATTTAGATTTACTCCTTTATGATGCAGTCATTCTGCAAACCCCATTTTTAACCTTGCCTCACCCTCGGATGGCCCAACGGGCTTTTGTCTTAATCCCTTTGGCAGAACTTTTACCCCAGTGGGTAGACCCATTGTCAGGATTGACTATTCTCCAGTTACGCGATCGAGTAGACTGTTCCGGGGTTTCTCTGATAGCAAACCCTTCTTGTCCTTCCACGCCTCCTAACCCTCATGGCTTTAGAACCCTCTGAACTCATCCAGCAGCAAATTTATGTTCGCAGCCGGAAATTTGCCTTTGAAACTAGCCGCTTGCGTCTGCCCAATGGCGCCGTTGGCGACTGGTCTTGCATCCGACACCCTGGTGGAGCGCTGGCCGTGCCCGTGACTGCGGAGGGCAAATTTGTGCTGGTCAAGCAATATCGGTTTGCAGTTCAGGGAAGGCTTTTAGAATTTCCGGCGGGTACGATTGAGTCCCAAGACGATCCGTTTCAAACCATTCAGCGTGAAATTGAGGAAGAGACGGGGTATCGCGCCCATCGCTGGACCCATTTAGGACAATTTCCGTTGGCTCCAGGCTATTCTGATGAGTTCATTTATGCGTATCTGGCTCAAGATTTAGAACTTCTGGACAATCCTCCAGCCCAGGATGAAGATGAGGACATTGAACTGGTGCTGATGAGCGCCCAAGACTTTGAGGCGGCAGTCCATCGTGGGGATCCTATTGACGCCAAAACGATCGCCAGCTATTTTTTGGCACGTCCCTATCTCAGTTTTTAGGATTTGAACGGTTCTGAGTTGGCTGGAATACAGCATCTCGTAGGGGCGCATGGCCATGCGCCCCTACAGGGTGTGACGCTTGAGGGCTGAAGCAATCTGCTCCAGTTGCTTTAATCCTTTTAAGGATCCCTGAATTAAGCGCAAAGCATTTCGAGGTTCGCGAATCATATTTGCGGCTAGAGCCATTGGCTTAAGCGTTCCGTTATCGGTCATCGCTGCGGATAAATCAGGTAGGTCATGTCGCGAATCATCGCTCACCACGCGCAACATATTGATGGCTACTCCTGTAGACTGGAGCGCGTTCAAAAAGGCGTAGCCTTCCATATCCACCACTTGGGCACCATAACGGAGGGCTAGGGCTTGTTTCTCCGTGGCTTGGTGCACCATGCGATCGCACATCAAAGAGGTGACGGTTGTCACAGTTTTTCCAAGGCGCTCCTGTAAAGTCTTCAATAAGGTTGCATCGCAGTCTAATTGGGGAACGGAGTCAGCGTCTCGCGCGTCAAGACAGCTCCGATAGAGAACGCGATCTCCAATTCCAAGCTCTGGGACTAAGCTGCCGCAAAGTCCCATTAACAATACGGAAGGAGAATTACCCAAAACGTTTAATTCTGAATGCTGCCATTGTTGCAGATATGCCTGGATGGCCTGGGGACCCATCGGAATGCTATAGAGCGCAATAGAGGACTGAGGACTATGGTTTAAACCTCTTTGAACGGCCTTAAACTCAGCCCCTTGAGGGACAAAAATTGCACGAATGGGGCAAGACATGGGAATCCTCAATAAATCCTCAGATTTAACCCATACCATAGAACATCAGACAGTTGAGGGAGCTGTCACAGAAAACAGAGCAATTTAGGGTTGGCTTGTGGTATCTTCCTTCAAGACTAACTCTAAAGATTTTTAAATTTTTAGCAACTTGTGAAACAAGCCCTTTGATAAAATTTCAACTTTTTGGTTGTACAATTCAGGCTCTAACCCCTCTATGGTTAGTGCGGCGACTGTGGTGAATCGCTTATAGATTGTGAGTTTGGTGTTGTAGGAGTGCACGATTATGGTTCAATTAGCCTTGAAGTCTCCGCTCGATCAACGGGAAGTTGAGCGTTTTTGTCAGGATATCCTTCCTAAAGTATCGCGGACTTTTGCTTTAAGTATTCGCTTTTTGCCTGGTAATTTGGGTCGTTCTGTCCTCTGCGGATATCTGCTCGCACGGATTGCGGACACTATTGAAGACGATCCAAAGGCTTCCGTGAATGCAAAAACGGCCTTGCTGGATCAGCTTATTGATTGTTTTGAAGATGAATCCCTGGCGGATTTTTACCCACAAAAGACTCATTCGGTCACGGGTGACCCCGCCCATCTACACTTGGTTCACCAAACCCATCAAGTGTTTGCGCTCTACCGCAGCTTGCCCGAGCAATCTCAGCAGACGCTTCAGCATTGGCTCACAGAGATGATTGTGGGCATGAAGAAGTTTGTGAATCTTTATCCCAATGGTCTGCGGGTTAAGAGTTTAGAAGAATATAAGGAATACTGCTATTACGTGGCCGGAACGGTGGGTTTTTTGCTAACAGACTTGTGGTACGAACATTCTCCGTTTATCGATCGCGCGACTTATCAAGCCCTGAGAAAGACCTGTGCGGAATTTGGAGAGGCGCTCCAGACGGTCAATATTCTAAAAGATATTGCTTGGGATGCAGAGGAAGAGAATGCTATTTACGTTCCTCAAGATGCGTTGGTTGCCCACGGTAGCAGCCACGATAGGCTTCTTGACCCCGCTTATTTAAACCAAAACCATGCGGCAATTAAGTCTCTGGTTGAGTTGGCTTGGACGGATTTAGACAAAGCCGCTGACTATCTCACCACTTTGCCCCACAGGTGTCTTCCCATCCGGTTATTTTGCATTTTGCCCCTCATGTTTGCCTATGCCACGCTGCGGGATATTACCCAATCCACGGCGATGCTCCGCGCAGGTGGCAATGTAAAAATTAGCCGCTCTGAGGTGAAGGCTTTGATTGTGGTCAGTCCGCTAACGGTCGTCAGCAATCTTTTGGTACGCGGGTTGATTAAGATCGTCCGTCACCGTGCCTTTCGGCTGTGGTTCTAGTCAAAAGACGATCGCTCCACTCATACCCCCAAGGACTTGAAGGGGCGATAGCTGATTTATTCCCGAGCGGAATCGATGCCAAGCGATTTTGGTTTTGCGGCCAGTACTTCCGATCGTAGGTAGTTTGTCTCAATTTCTCACCTGACTTAAGGCGCAATCCTTAAATGCGATCGCACCTTCTCCAGTAGCTCTTTAAAGTGGAAAGGTTGGAGACAAAGTCCGTCGCACCGCAGGCAAAAGCAAGAAACTAAGCCAGGATTACGGTGAAATCATACTTTAACAGTGTAAATACCTAAGCTTTTAAGCGATATCCCATGCCTCTTACTGTTTCAAACAGATCGCTACCTAGTTTTTTGCGCAGGTAGCCTACATAGACATCGACAATATTGGAACCAGGATCGTAGTCATATCCCCAAACTCGATCTAATAATTGTTCGCGGCTCATAACTTGTCCTGGATGGCGGAAAAATGTTTCGGCCAAAACGAACTCGCGGGTGGGCAACTCAATTTCGCGATCGCCCACTTTTGCCTTACGAGTCCGTAAATCCAGCACAATCTCCCCCACTTGCAACTCTACTACCTCTTGCATCGATCCATTAGATCCATTGCTACGCAATCGCGCTCGAATCCGAACCAATAGTTCTTCAAAGCGAAACGGTTTGGTGAGATAATCATCTGCACCTCCTTCAAACCCCGCCACTTTGTCCTGAATGTCATCTCTTGCTGACAGAATAATAATGGGTAATTGCTCGCCTTGCCCTCGCAATTCTTCCAGTACTTCCAGCCCATCTTTTCCTGGCAGTCCTAAATCTAAAATCAGCAAGTCAAAATCTCCACCTAGCGCTAAGGCGCTCGCCTCATTTGCATCTGCGGATAGCGTTGGCGTAAAGCCATTGGCTCGCAGACCTTTTTCTATAAATGCAGCAATGCGAGGTTCATCTTCAGCGATCAGAATTCGATACATAGCGCACCGGAGAATGAAGGGATTCAGTGGAGGACTTTCTAGACAAGACGAGAGTAAAGGTTGCCCCGGTTCCCGGATTGCTGTGAACTGTGACATGTCCGCCATGGGCTTCGGCAATAGCCTTCACAATTGACAAGCCCAATCCCGATCCATCTGAACGACGACGGGTATGCGTAACTCGCGCAAAGCGCTCAAAAATTCGCTGCTGTTCGGCGAGGGGGATGCCTTCTCCTGTATCTTTCACCCAAATTTCTAAATTTTGATGATTTAAACGAGATCCCAGCGTAATTGTATCGCCAGACACCGTATGCTGAACTGCATTTTCTGCAAGGTTCATCATTGCTTCCGTAATGCGCTGGCGATCGACCCGTATCTTTCCTGAAGCTCGATGCTCCAGATTCCAGTGGCGATCTCCCGACAACCCAGTCGCTTTCAAGTGCATTTCCTGCATTAGATCTCCAACTTCAATGTCCTCTGGATGGAGAAAATCAGGTCGTTCTGTCTTTGCAAGGAGCAATAACTCTTCAACAAGACGATTCATCCGATCTAGTTCATCAAGGACCAGAGCGACCGTTTCCTCTCGTTCCTGGGGATCGTCTCCCATCAACTCCAAATGACCTCGAACGATGGTAATGGGGGTTCGCAGCTCGTGGCCTGCATCATTGATAAAGTGGCGTTGCGACTTAAAGGCAGACTCCAGACGATCCATCATCTCGTTAAATGTTTGAGAGAGGTCCGAAATTTCACCGTTTCCCTCAGTGGGCAGACGATTGGAGAGATCCGTTTCTGAAATTGAATGCGCCGTTGTGCTCAGCAGCCGGAGGGGAGCCAAAACTCGACTGGCTGCCCACCAG
This sequence comes from Acaryochloridaceae cyanobacterium RU_4_10, assembly GCA_012032135.1. Classification (GTDB taxonomy): domain Bacteria; phylum Cyanobacteriota; class Cyanobacteriia; order Thermosynechococcales; family Thermosynechococcaceae; genus JAAURS01. The sequence continues at coordinate 23,215 of JAAURS010000005.1, forward strand.
ATCAGCAGCAATGCCAAGCCCAACGCGAGCAGCTTAATCTGCACCATCACTCCAAAGGCTTCCAAGGCTTCATTCTGCTCTCCCTGAGTGGTATGGGCTATTACAAAAACGCCTAAAAATTTTCCATTAAATTTAATGGGTTCAGCTCTATGCAAAAGTCCACCATATTGGGAAGCTGAGAGCTTTTGTTCGCCCTGTTCGGGACGAGTGAGGTTAGCCCACCGAACCATTAGGACTGAATCCTGGCTCAGAATGCCAGGAAGTGCTCTGGGACTAGAGCGAAAAAACTTGCCATTGACAAAACTGATGAGAAACATATCATCTTCAGGAATACGGCGCTTCAAGTGAATTTCCAGTAAGGATTCTAATTCCTGAGTGGTGGTAGGATAACCCGTTGGTACAGGTTGACCATCCTCCCGCAACCCCTTGATTATGGCTTCATCATCAAGTTTGGGACCTTCTACGAGTAATTGCAGAAAACCCTCCATCTCCTCATTGAGGTCTGCGCGCACCCGAGCATCCACCTGCGCCACCACTTGCAAGCGAATCAGGGGAATGGCTAGCCCTACAAACAGAATCATAATGCCCACATACCAAAGAACAATTCGCGTTCTGGCCTCCCCCCAAAACCTCTGCCATTGAGATGATTTGAGCCGTGGAGGGACTGTGGGGACGGTTGCCATAGGTCGATGTCGCAGATGCTACAGTCAGAAAAACCGAATTTACTCAGTTCTAAAGTAACATTACAACTTGCCAAGGTATGGTCGCAATGAATGCAGTTGAGTCAGATTCAAGCGATCGCGTTTGCCCGTAGGAGTAATCAAGTGAATCATAAATCACTTTCAAGCCGCCACCGAATACATCCGTTGAAGAAGGCTGTCTCTCTCTTCAGAAGACAGTAGGAGATCGCCTGCTCGTGAATTCATAGCCGCCTGTTGTGGTGACTTGGCCCCAGGAATAGCTACAGGGCGAACGGGGTGAGAGATAACATAGCGCAACGCAGCGGTAGCCATCTTTTCGCCTGGTTCTAAACAATCTTGAAGAGCTGTAACCGCTTCGATATCTTGCTTAAATTTCAACTGCTTGGCTTCATTTTTGTGCCATTTAGCGCGAATCGTATCTGTGAAGACTGTATCAGCACCGTACTTGCCCGAGAGCAAGCCTTGCCCGAGGGGTCCGCGCACGAGTACCGCAATGCCATGCTCCATACAGTAGGGGAGCATTTGCTTTTCAGCTTTGCGATTTAAGAGAGAGTAATCAAATTCCACAATACGACAGGTGTTGTTAACATTAAAGCGTTTTAGGACTTCAAAATTGTTGGTTGAAATCCCATAGGCGCGCAGGTGCCCTTTATCCTTAAGCTGTTCAAAGGCTTCCAGGTAAACTGTGGGGTCTTCAATATCTCCCTCGTGGCACAGCACCGCATCTACGTAGTCTGTTTGCAAACGAAAGAGGGAAGCTTGCAAACAAAGGCGGACGGTATCACTATTTTTGGGCAGATCTTCTCCGGTGCGCCGCCCCCAGCTACCAATTTTAGTGACGATGTGGGTGCGATCGCGGATTCCCTTGAGAGCGTTTCCCAGGCGTTCTTCCGACAATCCTTGCGGGATGCCATAGGCTTCTGCGGTATCGAACAAGTTGACACCGCAATCGAAGGCATTGCGGACGGTTTCGAGGGCTGTACCCTCCTCAATTTCACCCCACTGATTGCCAATGTTCCAGGTGCCCATTCCAATCGTCGAAACGTTCCAGCCTGTAGTTCCAAATTCACGATATAGCATGATAGCTCCTGTAAATGTTCGAGATCTTATACTTGTGGCGTTAAAAATTGCTCTTCCAGATGTCTGGTCAAATTTAAAGTTTCCAATTGAGCTGAAAGAATGTCCGATTGAAAAAAATTCAGAACGCTAATTCCACAGTTGGATTGTTTGAAAGCATGATAGCAGGCAGGTGTAAGATTCAACGCAGTATTTATCAAAGCCCGATTGGTGCCCGAATGACTGACTAATAATAAGGTTTGCCCTAGGTGATGAGGCAATATTTCCTGCCAAAATTGTTGCGATCGCCCGTAAAGTTCGCGCACGGGATAAAAAGCGCTGTTTGGTATGGGGATCTTCCATTGAAAATTGATGGGGAGATTGTTTCCAACAGCGATACTCTTCCGCAAACTTCGTCCGTACATCTTTATGGCAAAGTCCTTGCCAAGCTGGCAAATCGATCTCTCGTAGCTGCCAAACGACATGAACGTTTTGCAGATTGACCGCAGGCGTCATCATTGACAGCATCTCGCTCGCGGTCTCTTGTGCTCGTCGAAGAGAACTTACGTACAGAGCATCAACAGTCAATCCGCTCAAAAACTTTCCCGTCTGCCGTGCCATCGATTTGCCCAATTCGGTCAGCACCGATTCGTCACTACTCCCTTGATGTCTTCCCTGCGCGTTAAAGGTACTTTCACCGTGGCGCACCAATATAACTCGTATTTCATCAGACGAAGGTTTTTCAAACGTCCAAGACATATTCCGCTCCTTTGTATCCGTTTGACTTGTTTTGTAAGCGATAGAGCGCCGCGTAGCGTCCAGATTGCTGCATCAACTCTCGATGGGTGCCTTGCTCCAGAATATTGCCCTGTTCCACATACAGAATCCGATCTGCTTGCTCGACCGCACGAAGATTGTGGGAAATCAAGAAGGTCGTACTCCCTCGTGTCAAACGTTTTAACGCTTCATTTACCGCATATTCGCTTTCGCTATCCAATCCCGTGGTGGGTTCATCGAGAATCACGATAGGAGAATGTCGGATAGCTGCCCGCGCGATCGCGATGCGCTGGCGCTGTCCTCCCGATACGCTACCCCCCCGCTCTCCGAGAATTGTATCGTAGCCATCGGGTAGATCCATAATAAAATCATGGGCATTGGCGAGGCGAGCGGCGCGTTCTACTTCCTGGTCAGAAGCACCGAGACGACCGTAGGTAATATTGTCACGGATGCTCGCTGCAAACAAGACGCTATCCTGCATGACAACGCTGATTTGCTGTCGCAAGGAATCCAGCTTATAGCTGCGAATATCTTTGTCGTCGATGAGAATGCGGCCTTCTACGGGATCGTAGAGGCGCAGGATTAAACTGACCAGGGTGGATTTGCCACTTCCTGAGGGGCCAACGAGGGCAACTTGCTGACCCGGTTCTACGGTCAAGTCCAACCCTTTCAAAATCTGACGGTTTGGAGCATAACCAAAGGAGACATTTTCAAAGCAAACCGCACCATAGAAAGGGTGGGCAACTTTAGCGCTCGGTAGATCTCGGACATTGGGTTCATAATCGAGAATGTCAATTACCCGCTCACCGGAGGCTGTTGCCTTGGCGATCTGGCCAATTTGCTTGGTAATCTGCCGCATCGGCTCAAAGGCGGTTTTCAGGTAGTTGACAAAAATCAAGACATCACCCGGTGTGAGGGTTTTCTGGATCGCCAGGAGAGAGCTACGCCAGACCACCAGTGCCAGCACAAGCGCCATCAACACTTTTACCAACCCTTCTAAAAAAGTTGCGAGTTTGAGCGATCGCGCTCCTTCATCCAGACTTTTTGTATTCTGGTAGAGAAAATTTTGCTCCAGCATATCGTGTAGGGAGAGCGCCTGCACGACTTTAATTGCACCTAAGGTTTCACTAGTGGTATCAGCGATCAATCCTTCAGTACGCCGATGCTTCTTGGTGACTTTACGAATGCGGCTGACGATGCGGGTTGTCGTTAGCGTAAAACAAGGGAAAAACAGCCATAGAAATCAAGGCTAACTCCCAATTCAGCCAGAACATTACCCCAATCATTCCGACGATCGTAATCACGTTTGCCAAAAACGGCAGAGCCGTTTTGATCGTCACCAGGCGCAATCGTTCAATATCGTAGGTGACTCGGGTAATTAAGTCGCCACTTTTGAACTGCTGATGGAAGGACAAAGAAAGTCTTTGAATGTGACTGTACAGGTTACTGCGTACCTCAGAAAGTACCTGAATGGCTGCTAGAGCCATGCCGTAGGTGCTCAAGTAGGAAGTGATACTCCGTAGAGCCGCGATCGCGACAATTGCGCAGGCCAGCAGTGCCAGAAACCAGAGGGGAGATAGCCCCAGGGGTGAATTGTGGGCAGGAACGAGATTTGTGTTTGAGAGCAGGACATCATCAAAAATATATTTCAAGGGCCAAGGTTCCAGTAATCCCAGCACAGTTTCCACCAGTAGTGCCAGGAGAGAACCGCCAATGAGTATCTGGCGCTTGCGGATTTGTGGCCAGAATTTAAACAGCATGTGCCAAATGCCAGGAAGGATTCCCTTCAGGTCTTTTTCTGCTTGACTTACCATGGATTTGAATAAGAGGAAAAGGTTGCTTCAAATCCCCCTTATTCTGGGGAATTTAGGGGGATCTGGTCAGGGGGTGAGGCTCATCAACTTGCTGTGGGTTCAGAAATAGCCTGGTTTGCTAGATTGTCTGGCTTTTCAAATTTCTTGCCATTTTTGAGCTTCTGCGATCGCGCAAACCTAAACTGTGTTTGGCATACTCATGTTTGCGAGCATAGCGATCGCTAATGAAGTTATTGATGGGACGTTCAAACACCTGTAGCCAGTCGGCAAACTGATTGCGCTTTTCTTTCCAGGGGAAACGGCTGATAATTGGGCGCATCAGGGCGCGATAGCGTCGTCGTCCCAGTCGGTTATAGCGGCGTTCGAAGTACCAATCTTCTTCCACATCCCACTTTTTGCGGAAATGGTCAAAGCTGGCTAAATCCCAAGCATCACTCCAGCGCAAACCGAAGTAGGTGTAATCGTACCAATCAAATTCAGCTCCGGTCATATAGGTGACGATGCTCTGGCGTTCGCAGTAGACTGTGCCGCCAGCCTTGGCTGCGCATAAACAGAGGTCGATGTGCTCGCGGGTACTGAGCAAGTTCTCATCTAGTAAACCATGCTCATCGAAGAAGGACTTACGCACCAGCGCCGTATGGAATTCCACAAATTCACACTGAAACCGGGTCAATTCTTCAGGAATTTTTGAGACTCGCTTACCTTCCAGATAGCTTTTTTGCACGGCATAGCGTCCTGTTTTGCCATTTTCAGTACGCACTTCAATGTAGGTTTTACCGCCACCATTGTGCACAACCTCATGGATGGGAGAATCGATACAGGTCAATGTCCCGACCACCGTTGCGTCTGTTTCTTCAGCGCATTCTACCAATTTATGTAACCAGCCGCGTTGGACCAGAACATCATTATCAACAAACACAATATACTTGCTGTTTGCCGCTTGTATCCCGATATTACGAGCGCGATTGGGCGAAAGAAAATGCTCGGTGCGAATCAGCTTGAATTGCTTCTCTCGGGATTGTGCTTCTAGATAGGCTTTCAGTTCTGGAGACGAGCCCCCATCTACATACACGAGTTCAAAGGGATAATTGGTGTCGGTGTAGATGCTCTCTAAAGATTGTTTTGAGTAGCTAAAGCGTTCCCGTGGCACCACCACAATGGTTACCATGGGTTGCTCTAGGGTCGCTGTTGATGTTAGATGTTTTTGGGAGAGTGTGGTTGTCATATTCATCGTCCTCATGTTCATCGTCCTCATGGTCGTTTTTCAGGTTTCATAGTAGAGGGTGATTTCACTTCACCCTCCAAACGTTATGCAGCAACGACAGGTTGCTCTATCAAAGTCTGCAAGAGATCCGTCGTTTTTTGAGCACCTTGCAGTTCAAAGGATCTGAAGGGCTGCACACTGCGCGGTGCTTCAAGGGCCTGAACAATTCGATCGACGAGTTGTTTAGGCTGGAGATCTTCAGGCTGTAATAGCCTTAAAATCCCCATACTTTGCAATTTTTCAGCTCTTATGGTTTGCTCCCAATCTTTACTGGATGGGAGAATCATCGCGTTTACCTCGGTACGGAGAATGTTCATGGTGGTGTTATACCCGCCCAAACTGATGGAAAGACTGGCTTCCTGCATATAGGCGAGCAGGTTTGGGGTAAACTTGCGCAGGGTGAGGTTGGAAGATTCTGATGCAGCCTGCATGCAAAGTGAAAAATTTTCAGTGGGGATGAAGGGTCCTGTAAACACCTGTAGATGATGCTGGGGAAGGTGTTTCTTCAGCATCGGGCTGGCTGCAATTGCTGCTTCGAGTAAATGATGGCCGAGCTGCCCGCCACCAATACTGACCAGAATCATTGGCCGATTCCGTGAAAAATCAGCAACATCTTCTTCACTCCAGACCGATTCCTTCAATAGGGGTTGCGCTACAAATCCTGTATAGTGAATCGGGCAATGGATATCTGACACTGCTGGGAAACTTTCTTCCAAGCGATGAAAGTGAGGATCGGAATGAACCAGCAGTAAATCAAAATATTGATTCAGTCGCTGACAGGTTGTGGCGATCGCTGCATTGCGATCTGCATAAGGTTGTGCCATTACCACATCCCGCAGACTACAGATTACTTTCACAGGCTTACGAGAGGCTTTCACCCGCTCTAGTAAAGGAATCGATTCAAATTCAAATTGATATTTTTTGAAGGGATATCCCTCTATAATCAGGTAGTTTGGTTGAAAAGACTCAAAGACCTGAAGTAACTTTTCAGTGCGTTGCTGTTTCACCGTTTCTAAATCTTGGGATGGTCAGCAACTTTCACCTGACGGTTTTCAGAGAGGAGGAGGGGTAGTGTCACTACCTCTACGTTTTCTGGAAGGGTCAACCCTTCTACATCTGTGCCGCCCTTGACGAAACACACCTGAAATTCAGTGGCTAAACTGCGCATCAGTTCCACGCTACGCACCAGGTGCCCCATACCCAGATGATATTGACAATAAAATAAAATCTTCTTCATTTTCTCTCACCTCCTGAAGTTAAGCAGCAACCAGATCGGGCTGGAGTAAGGTTTGTAAAATCGTGGATGCTTTCTGTGCACCGTTGAGCAGCAGTGAATGCGGATGACTCGTGGGCGCTTGAGTTAAATAATTCACGATCGCCTGCGCCAAGTGTGTGGGTTCCAAATCCTCTGGGTCAAGAACTTTTAAGAGATTCAGTCGTTCTAGCTTTTCAGCGCGAATGGCCTGCTCGCGATCCTTATTAGAGGGATAAATCATCGCCCGTACCCCTGTTTTTAACAGATTCATTGTCGTGTTATACCCGCCCAAACTGATGGATAAATCTGCCTGTTGCAGAAAGGCCATTAAATTAGGTGTAAATCGACGAAGAGTCAGATTGGACAATCCTTGAGAATATTGCATAAAGCGATCGTATTGCGCTTCTTCCATCAAGGGTCCGGCAAACATAATAATGCGGTGGGGAATTTTCTCTGCCAGCAGAGGAGCTGCTTGAATCATACTCTCCAACAAATCGTGACCTAGTCTACCTCCTCCAACACTGACCACAATCGTCGGTGCAGGATGATTGAGGAGTGTTCGATCTGCTACGGGTAGTTCAACATCCGGTTCTGATTGCACTACGTATCCGGTGTAGTGGATCGGACAGTTTAAATCAACTTGTTGGGTTAAGTTATGTTCAAACCGATGAACTAGGGGATCGGAATGGAGCAGGATGGCATCATAATACTGGTCGGTAAAGGCACAGCGGCGCTGTTCTTCCCAGGTGCGATCGGTAAATTCTTTGACCATAATGATATCGCGCAGACTACAAATAATCTGGGTAGGATAGCCAGATTGTTTGACATGCGCTAGCAAGGGTTCCATTTCAAAGGCAAGAGCCATTTTTTTACTAAATGGATAGCCTTCCGTAATCAGACAATCTGGTTGAAATTGGTCATAGGTTTGAATCAGCAGTTGCTTCCTACATTCCTTCGCTTCTGCTAAAGTCATCGTGCTGCCAACCACTTGCAGTTGTTTACTCACCTGATTGGATTCAGAAACCACCACCTGAAGGATCGGCAATTGCACAACCGCTACGGATGGAGGGAGTTCAAATCCCGCTATTTTTTGTCCCCCATCAATTAAGCAAACCTGGAAATCTTTGGCCAGTGCCCGAATCAGTTCTGTGGTCCGCACTAGGTGGCCCACCCCCAATAAGTTTTGACAGTAGAAAAGTATCTTTTTCATGGAATTTACTCTTAAGAAGCAATGTATTTAGTTGATGACGCTTTATACTCGATATTCAGCGTCTATTGTTTGGGACTAGGCACAAAGATATTCAGCAACCTGCTGCATGGACTTTTTTCGATCTTCAGCAACGATCTTGGGAACGAGTGTCGTAATCTGCTGGACAATGCGAGGTAGGGCCTCCAAGTCTAGCTTGTCAATATTTGATATGTAGGCATGAGGGTGGTTGAGCTGATTCAATACGTGCCTCATCAATTTTTCAGGCGTGAGGTCTTCTGGAAAAATTGGGGTCAATATACCCAATTGGCTCATCTTCTCAGCCCGAATCAGTTGCTCCTGAGAGGGTCTGACCCGAGGAACGATAATAGATGGCTTGCGAGCGGAGAGGATTTCACAGAAGGTGTTATAGCCACCCATGGCAACTACAGTATCTACCGCTTCCATGTAGCTCATCAGGTCATCGGTAAACTCCAGCATGTGAACATTGGGCAGCAGTTCTGCGATTTGGAATAACCGCTCGCGCTCCTCCTGAGGCATCTCTGGGCCTGAAACCACGAAGCTTTTCAGCGGGTAATGAGGTGGCAGAAGTGCCAAGCCCCGCAGATAGCTGTGTAGCAACGGATACCCATCTTCACCACCCCCTGCTGTTACCAGCACCCGGCGATCGCTGGGTGATATACCAAACTCCTTCAGTAAAGTGTTTCGATCCTGGAGGCCAGCCGGACGACGGATATAGCCGCAGAATCTGACCCTTGTGGCAACGGCGGGGGGGAATTGGTATTCTAGACAGGGGTCAAATACCTCTGGTGAACCTACCACCAACACTCGATCGTAAAAGTGTTGGATCGCCTGGTAGTTATCCTGTTCGCGCCATTCTGCGATCGTGCGATCGGGATGGTCGAGAATATCGCGCAGAAGAAGCACCCACTTGGTTTCAGGCAGATTCTCCTTGAGCGCATCGATCGTTTCCTTAAGTTCATCCTTCATACCATAGGGCTTCTTATCAACCAGAACCATATCTGGCTTGAAACTTAAAGCCGTGGTTAAAATGAGATCCCCCCGCAATTGAACTGTTGCCTCTGTATCCATCTTTAGATACTTGGCAGCCAGTTTTCCTTCCTCACCTCTATTTAGGCAAGGCAGCTTAATGTAGTCGAGCCCTTGAGGTAGCCGAAAGCCGTGTAGCATTGGCGACCCCGATAACAGTAAAACGGATAAATTTGGAATCGTCTCCAGTAGGTACTGACAAATTTCCAACATTCTGCGGATATTGCCCAGACCGTATGCATCGTGAGAATAAACCAGCAGTTTCATAAAAATTCTCCTGGTGGGAGTGAAAGAGTAGAGAATCAGTGAACATTACTTCATTGATTGACCTTGTCAATAAGGTCGCAAACCCTTATGAAGCCTCTATGAAGATTTCATGAGATAAGTCTCACGGAAAGGAGGAAACTTTTTAGCATCAAGCTGTCTCCAACCCACACATTCATCGTTATCATGGAAACATCCCCATCAGGAGCATCCAATTTGCGCGATCTCTATTTCACGTCCCTAGATCGACTCGTCGAAAACATCCTTAAAGGACAATTGCCCTCCAAGGAACTGGTGTATCGTCAACTGGCTCAAGAGTTAGAGCCAGATACAACTGACATTTTTGAGCAATGTCTTCAAGAGCGGTTAACTGAGACGCAAAAGATCCTAGATGAAACCACCGACGAATTAAAGCAAGCTAAAGCCATCCGTCGCCTCAGAGCCCTCAAAACCATTCAAGGAGAATGGACGCGCTACCAAACCGACCAGGATGCCAACAGTGCGATCGCACTGCCGCGCAAGGTATTCTGAGTAGCAGTTCGGGACAGTACTTTACGGCTTGGGTAAAGGTCTTAGATGCGAGTCAGGATAACCCTCTCACCCTAGAACAATTCAAACAACTCTCCACCACCCTGACCCAAACGCTCTCCCTAATGGGTAGCAATGAAGATCTCCAGCAGACAATCGTGGGGATACGGACGGGATTGGCTTCATGGAAGGCACTAGAACCCCATCTCATCAGTTGGATGTACGAGCAAGGCCGCAGTAACCTTGGCTTTGAAGGCATTCCAGGTCAGCGAGGACCGTGGCAATTGTGGTCTCGGCAGACTAACAATCCCCTGCTCCGATCTTTATTTCAAGGATTGGCTCTCGATCGACCGATTGCTGAAAGTATCCACACTCAAATCGATTCCCTGCAAGATTGGGTTGACTTAGCAATGACACTCCAACTCACTCAGAAGGGCTTAGTGAATTGGTTTGAACAACAACCCTACGATTCCAAATGGGGCACCCAACAGGCAATCGCAACGTTTCTGACTTTTGCAGTTCTGTGGGGAGAACTGTCCGCAAGTATCGGTCGAGAGGCTATGGTGAATGTTAACAACCGCGAATCCTTGAGCCAAGGTAGTTTTCAGATGGCACTGCAAACCCTACGGTCTTTTACTCAGAAGACTTATTTTCCTATGTATGGTGGGGTGTTTGCGCTACTCTCTGGACGCTACCTGCAAGATGCGCTGACCTATTTGGATGAATCCCTGCGTCAGGCAGAAGGGACTCAAGAGAAAGCACGAATGCTCACCTTGCTGGGGTACTCTCAACGGGCAATGGGCCAACTGGAGCAAGCGCTAGCGTTTCACCAACAAGCCCTTGAAATTGCCCAAGCCGCCGCAGATACGACCTGTGAAATTGCAAATCTGAATCATATCAGCCGCACCTATCTGGCTCAAAGACGCTATGAGGATGCCATTCATGACAGCCAACGGGCATTGATTTTGGCTCGGCAACATGGCGATCGTGCGGGGGAGGCGAATGCACTGACGAATCTAGGGTACGCTCAAATTTTGACGGCGCAGCAACTGGAACGACTGGCCCCTGAAGCGTCGGAGGTGTCGATCGGGTATCTCAAGGAAGGACTGCGGTTATCCGAACAATTGGGCGATCGCCAAAGTCAGGCGCTGTGTTGCAATAGTTTGGGAATTGCCTACGGGTTACTAGAGCAACATACTGAAGCGATTCCCTACTTGCAACAAGGGCTTCAGGCAGCCCAACGATCTGGAGATCTCTATCTGCAAGGATTGAATTGGGCGTATTTGGCAGAAAGCTATTTTAGGCTAGGCGATCGTATCCAAGCGATGATAGCTGCTTTGCTAGGGCTGTATGGGTTGTCGGAAATTCAAGCACCCGAACAACGTCAACCGAAGGGACTCTTAGATATTTTGCGAGGGCAGTTGGGGACTGAAGCGTTTCAGGAAGCGCTACGACAATGTCGCGCAAGTCTATTGCCATTAATTGGTGTGGATGGGTTTGACCATGTTGTGGAGTTGCTTGCGATCGCATCCTAATCTCAAGTACCTTCTCCAACCCATTGACGAAATTGTTTGACTAATTGGGTTTCTCCGATCGTATTTCTCTGGGACAGAAATCTAAGAATTGCTTCAGATGTTAAAAAGGGCAGGGTTTTGCTGTTGTTTTGAGGTTGGTATTCACCGTTTTGTAAGCTAAGCATCGTTAGGGTTTTGCCATTTCAACCCAATCCCAGTCCACTACAAGCACAGCAATAGATTCACCCAAACCTGTCGTTTCCCCATCAATTCCCAATGTTTACAAAATAGCCAAAGCAACTACTCTCTTAATTGAGGGGCAAGGGTCTGGATCTGGTGTCATAAGAACCTCGTAGTTTTTCATCCCACCGCTTTCAAGGGTGGGATGAAAAACAAGCTAGCGCTTTTAAGCGCTTGTAGATTTGGATCGAGCATAGCTATAGCCCAAATCAATCCCCTTGTGGGGTGGGGCCAGTTACTGGCCCCAAGGCGAGGAAATTGTTGTATCCTCAGGTCTCCCTTGCGGGGTAATGTTTGCCTCAAGATTGTTATTGGTCGGTACTAT
>JAAURS010000179.1 GCA_012032135.1 Acaryochloridaceae cyanobacterium RU_4_10
AAATTTTCAACTAGACAGGATTGATAAATTCATGGATGGTTAATATATTACCCATTTTGGTTGCAAATAAACAGCTAATTCTCCAAATCATGCACCCTGCTGATATCAAAGCGGCTCTGGCAAGGCAGGGCATTTCTCTATCCACCCTGGCTCAGGAACTCAATGTCTCCCCCCAAGCGATTAGCCAAACGCTGTATCGCTATGCCCAAAGCCGTTCTCGCCGAATCGAAGCCGCGATCGCCGCCAAGTTGGATCTACCCATCGAACAAGTTTTTCCGGATCGCAATCCTTAGACACACCTATAAGAGCTATGACCCCCACGCTAAATCCATCCAACAAAACTCAGCCCACTCCGTCAGCAGAGGAGTTTGACTTTGATCGCTACAGCGATAACGTCGTCCAAAGTGCTGCCTTGCCCTGGGTGCAACTGATTACGCCCAAGGATAAAAAGCTGCCCTTCGGGCTGTTCCTGAAGCGGGACTGTGCCGAAGCGACCAATTTTCAGCCTTCGGAGGACTGGCAGCCTTTTACGGCGACCTTTGAGTCCGGCGAAACCGAGGTAGAAGATGAGGGTTACTTGACCCAAATTCTTCGCCTCTGCGTGATTCGCCAAACTGCCCTGGAAGGCTATGGCAAAAACCAGTGGGGCAAGTTTGAGTGGCTTGGGTCCATGTACGACCAAAGGCAACTGACGGACATTGGCTTGCGCGTCAGAAATGGCGGTCAGGATTTTTACCAGGCCACTCGATATCTGGTTTTCTTTTTGGATCGCCAGCACCAACTGCTTCAGGATGCGCCGCTCCAGCTCAAAGCCAAGGGTGCCTTTGGAGCCTCCTTTGGCGTCGAATTGCGGGAATTTCAGCGCGAACTGTCCAAAGCCTTTTTCAAAGCAGCCAAAGCGGCTGGAAAACGCTTTACTGGAGAGCTAAACCAGGAGGCCCTTTCTCTAGGGATTGTTCAAGCCAAGATGAGCCTACGACGTTCCGAGCAGGGTGCGTATGTCTGTTATTTGAGCGATCGCATTGTGCCAGTGTTCAATGCCGAGAATTTTGGTAAATCCAAGCCAGTCTCCCGCAGAGGCGGGGCTGAAATTATTCTCCACGGCGTAAATTGGCGAGATCTGTTTATTCCTAAAAATTCTGAGACAGGTCAAATCCTAATCCGAGCACACCATGACCATGTTGCCTTTGGACAGCGGGTCAAACCCGAACCCTTCTCTGGTGTGGGCACCATTCCCAATTCTGAAGAAGTGCTGAATAGTTTGCGCTTTGACAACGATGGTTCTGTCTTCATTAGCTTCCCCTTCGATTGTTGGACTGAAGATCGAGTCATACAGTACTACTGCGAAGCCTTCGGAGACACTGCTCAATGGTTAGCAGATTGTCTACCGTCCTTACAAAAAGTCGAAATTACGGGAACACACACAAATGGCACGATTCGCGTAGAGCGCATTGAAGCAGTAACCCCGACTGAATCCGCTACACCTGCTGAATTTGAAGACTATTGATGATGAATGCCGGACACTTGCTGGAACAATTAGCAGCGTTACCGGAGGACTTGGCCCTAGTTGCAGTCGGTGCCCATAAAGCGCCCTACCTCCCCAACTGGCAAAGATCGCCCCTCAATAAAGCGCAAGTTGAATCCGAGATCCGAACAGGGCGGTGTAAAGCAGTGGGGGTGCTCTGTGGAACGCCGTCCGATGGATTGGTGTTTCTGGATCATGATGGGGACTCCTGCGATCGCTTGATCGAGACCCTTTCAGGACTTTCTCTGGATAAAGCCCTGCCCCAGACTGTGGGAATCACCTCAGGTAGACCTGGACGCTACCAACTGATCTACCGCCTGCCTCAACAGGACTGGAGACAAGTTGCCACTCGCAAGCTAAAAACGGGTGCAACGGGCGACGACGGCAAAGCCGAAATGCTGGAGTTTCGCTGGGATGGGTGTCAATCCGTTGTGCTGGGTCATCACCCTACCACTGGCATTTATCGCTATCTACCAGGGCGGAGTTTTGCCGAATGCGACATTGCGATCGCCCCCCAGTGGATAATCCAGCAAATGCAGACGGGACCGCAGCCAACCGCTCCAAGTTGGACTGAGTTTGAACGACAGTTCCGGCTCCCCATCAACCAGTCGGTTCCCTTGGAGATCTGCCTCAGTAAAACCAGCCGAGAATCTTTGGCTGGGTCAATTCAGGGCAACCGGGACAACACAGGAGCCAAATTGGCTCGCGATCTTCTAGGAACAGCTCGTTATCTGGAAAACATCGATCAGCAGTATGAAGGCAAACCCCGACAGCGATTGGATGAATTTTGCGCTCGTTGCACACCCCCGCTCAGTCAAAAGGATGGCGATCGTCTTTGGAAGTCAGCCTTGAAAGACAATCCTGGCTCCAGTTTGTCGCCAGACCAGATCGAAAGCTGTATCAAAGGCTGGCTGTGGCGGCAGGTTCGGGCAGAACAGCATCCGGTTTCCTCACCTGTCCAACCGATTTCCCCGTCTGCATCAACAGCAGATCCTCAAGCTCTGACCTTAGATGACCTCCAACTTCAAATTCGTCAATTTGTTTCCGGTGCCCCCACGGATACCCAACTCGCCGCGCAAGTGATGGCTTGGGCTTCTCGCATCGGCAAACCAGAGAGCGCCCTCTGGTCTCTGGTGAAAAGCATTCAACAGGAATTGGAGCACCAGCAGTCTCGTAGCGAAACTCGCACGGAAATCGATCGCCTAACCCGCTTGGCATCCTATCAACCCACCTTAAACCAATACCTCGATCCGCTTCTAGCTCACCCCCTGGAGCAAATCGCTCACTGGATGGGGACGACCAGCATGGCAATGCTCACAACGCTTTTACCTACAGCGGGCAGCCTGTTGCCTGTAGGTACAGAACTGGAACTGAACACAGGTACCGAGCATGTGGTCTACCCCATTCTCTACACAGGCATTGTGGCCGAGAGCGGCAGCGGGAAGTCCCCATCTCAGAAAATCATCCTCAAGCCTCTGTTTCGTCTGCAAGCCGAAGCTGAAGAAATCTACCGAGCTGCCCTGGAAACCTGGGAAGACGAATGCAGGCAATCCAAAGAGGCGGGACAGGCCACGCCCCAAAAACCGAAACCCAGAGACTATTTCACCACAGATGCTACCTGTGAGGCGGTCGTGCAAATTCAGGCGAATCAACCGAATTCTGGCTTCCTGGGCTGGTTCGATGAGTTGTCCGCGCTCATCCGGGGACAGAACCAGTACCGCAGCGGTCGCGGTACCGATAAAGAATCTCTCCTGTCCGGTCGAGATGGCAGCGCTCAGAAGGTGGATCGAGCAGGTGGAAAACGCCTGTTCATTGCCCGCTCTGCTTATTCCATCACGGGCAGCACTCAACCGGATACACTGCGATCGCTGATGGGCGATTTTTCCGATCCTTCTGGTCAGTGGGCACGCTTTCTCTGGTGTTTCCTACCGATTCGTCCCGCTCCTTACCCTGAACATGCGGTTCATCTCGATATTTCAGACTTTCTCTACGGCATCTATCGGCGGTTGGCCGAGTTTCCGCCCACGACCTATCGTCTCAGCCCCGCCGCCCAAGAATGGTACATCCACTGGTACAACGAGCTGGATCGGCTTCGGCTGGCAGAAGTTAAACAGAGCCTGCGGGCAGTCTACGCCAAGTTCAAGAGCGATACTGGCGTGTTGGCTCTGCTGTTGCACTGTCTCAATGCCGCTATTGCTGGACAGACTCCAGCAGAGCAAATATCTGAAACAACCCTGCGAACTGCAATCCAACTCAGCAAGTTTTATCTGGGTCAGGTGAAATTGATTCACAGTGAAGGCGACGCCCTCGATGGCGACCTCACCCCCAGCTTCTGCAAAATGTTATCGCTCTCTCAGCGGAAGGGATGGGTGACTGCCAGGGATATTTACCGAGCTAGGGCTGTATGCGATCGCAAAGCCACCCTCGATCAAATCCGAGGATTGATGCGCGAATTGGTGACAATGGGTCTGGCGATCGCCGAAATGAAGGGAATCGTTTGGAAATTCAAGTCATTAACCGTGGTGACAGTCATCTAAATACTGGTGACAATCCCCCAAAAAGTGGTGACAATGCCCCAACATTTGGTGACAGTTTCCCTGACTCTGGTGACAATTGGAGTACCGAGACAAATGAGCGCAACTTTACTCTGGCAAGACACTCTCAGAACGGAACTGTCACCAGCAAAAATTCGAGTGTCACCACAAATCAATCCAGTGTCACCAAGAATGGTGCAGTTGTCACCACACTGTCACCAGGTTGGCAGAGCCAAAAAGTCCTACCCCAAGGAGGTTCTGTCCTAAACAATGCTGAGTTTGTCACCACTGCACAACCCCAACCACCCAAAGCTCGATCGCCTAATTTTGTGGGGGCTAAGATTCAGGTCGGCGATGTCTGTCGATACCGAGGTCCTGATGGAGCGATGAAAGTCACCTGTTGGGGCAAAGACTTACAGGTACTGGCCATTGAGAATGGCATAACCACAGTTAAAGCCGAGCAGTGGGTTCATACCTATCAAATTGAGGCTCATTATCTACGCAAGGTCAGATGACTGAAGGAGGTTAAACTTGAAAGCCACAAACCGAGCCAACGTGACAGACCGTATCTTGCCTGTGGATGAGGCGAAGCCAATTCTTGAGGCCATTTTTGGTGCAGGTTGGAGTAGATGGTCTTTAAATCGCAAAATCAAAAATGGAGAGCCTTTCTCTTGGGTAGAAGGACGGCATTACTTCAAATCAGGATCTCATCTCAGATCCATCAATGTCGATGCGGTGATCCGGGAGATCATTCGATAACAGGGGCGAGGGGACGATCCTCAGCAGCGATCGCTCGACTGTATGCTTCAAGACTCTGAGCTTTAGAAAGCCATCGACTGTAAACCCGCAAATGGACTTCTGCACTGTGGCCTGCCATCCGAGCCATGACAGCCACCGGGATTTTAAAAACAACTGAACCCCGAATATTCCAGGCATGACGCAAATTGTAGGGTGTAATGGTACTCCAAGGCGCTTGAATGCCCTAGCCGTTCGCTCCCCGAAAATAGCACGATCCTTGGCATTGACCGTTGGCAGTTCACCTTCCCAGGGTTTCCACTCCGCAGCCCATTCCGGGTATAGGGGCAAAACTCCTTCTCTAGAACCCGTTTTACCGACCAAGACTCGACAAGCATGGGGCTGATTGGGGTCAATCTCGCAGTGCCAGCATTCATGATCGCGCAAACCATAAACCGCCATCCTATCAAACACCAGCCGCCACTGAAGATTGGTGATTTTGTTTCGGGTCACGAGAATTTCAGGATCGGTTGGAATCTCTCTGGGCTGACTCTTGGCACAGGAATAATTGCCTTTATATAGGCTTAGATCCACTCCGATCTCTGCGAACTCTGCCAGGTGGGTCAAAATCTGTACTAAACGCTGACGCGCCCTTGTATTAGGCGGTTTGGACTGTGCTATCTGTTCAAGAAGTTCAGCCGTCAAGTTCTCCTCTGGTGGCAACCACCGCAGTCCCAGTAGCCACTCCCCTCGATGCCACTTGCGTTGACTCTCCTCCGTATCTCCCTTCCGTTTAAACCAATGCCGCTTGTATCGGTCGATCCAAGCCTGACAAGTTTGCCAGTCCTTTGCATCTACCCAATGTTCCCAACTAAATTTTCCCTGCCCCAGTTGCGCCCACACCTCATGGGCCTTCATTTCAGCCATTCGGTAGCCGTAAGGTGTTGCATCCAGCCCTAGTGAAAGGTAGGTCTGCTTGGGCTTGGTTTCTCCTGGCCTTGGTGGCAGCGTTCCCCTCAAAGACAATTTGCGATTACGAACCACCACTCGCAGACGAATATCAGCGGCCTTCAGCCTCTGATTAATGGCTTCCTCTGAATCAGCTTGCCGAACCATTGTGCTAAGTTCTGTACTAAAATCTCGCCCAACGATCCTTATTTTCTCAAAGAAAGCAACACTTTTGCACAGTTATCCACAGGACTGATAAGTGTACTTATTGCTTTAATAACCCACTGCAAAACCCTTTGGGGCTTGAATTCTAGACTGCAAAAGACTTTCGATTAAAAAGCTGGTGACAAGACTCGAACTTGCGACCGGCTGATTACAAATCAGCTGCTCTACCAACTGAGCTACACCAGCAAACCATAACCCATTATACACAAGCAGCCGCTCAAACCAAACCGCGATCGCCAAAAAAACAAAAGAGGCCCACAAACAGCAGACCTCTTTTGAAAATTCGTGCGGGTTAAAGTTATGAAAACCTAGGCAACTACCGCAGCAGCGGGGGGATAGACACAAACCCGTTTGCGAGATTTTCCTTTGCGCTCAAACGTCACAATGCCATCCACTAAAGCAAATAGAGTGTCATCATTACCACGACCTACATTTTCACCGGGATGAATTTTGGTTCCGCGTTGCCGAATAATGATATTTCCAGCTCGAACCACTTCGCCGCCATATTTTTTAACACCCAATCGCTTAGCATTCGAGTCACGACCGTTACGCGTACTACCAGTACCCTTCTTGTGAGCCATTTGTTTCCTACCTTACTCAATCTAGAACCATGTCAAAATGCGATCGCCATTAATCCGCAGAGGACTTAGCCGCAGCCAAAGCCTTACCACCCACGGAAATTGAATTCACCATCATCCGCGTTAACTCTTGACGGTGCCCTTGTTTCTTGCGGGTTTTCTTTTTAGGTTGCATCTTGTAGACAATGACCTTATTTCCCCGTAGATGTTGCATCACCGTCACCTCAACAGCAGCACCCTTCACATAAGGCTGACCCACCGTCACCTTGCTGCCATCGCTGACCAGCAAAACCTTATCAATGGAAAGCGCAGAGTCTGGATCGCTGTGAAGCAGCTCAACATCGTAAAACCGACCGGGCTCAACTTTAAGCTGTTTTCCACCCGTCTCAATAATTGCGTAAGTCATAAATTACCTTAGTTGTTGTCGCCGTGCAGGTACTTGGTTAATAAACGTGGCTGCCAAGCCCCAAGTTTGACAAAACAATAGACCTGTTCCGAGCGAGCGCAAGAACGCCAAAGTCCTATTGTTCTAAATTTTGGGCCACAATGTCAAGGGCAAAATTCAAACAAGCGGTACAAACCCTCAACGAACGAGTTGTCCTACCTTAAGCTGGGGTTCCCTATAAAGAACTGGAATCCAGACTTTTCTCTTCGCTTGGGGTGGCGGGCAAGTGGAGCCCACATTCTTGCTTCATTCCCTGGAAACGGGTTTCGCGTTCGTGTTCGTCTTCTTCTGTCATGGGGCGGCTTGAATGCCAATCTCCAACCGTGGCATAGCCTTTTTCTTTAAGCGGATGGTAAGGAAGATCGTGTTGAGTTAAGTAGCGATCGACATCCTCAACAGTCCAATTCAAGATGGGGTGTACTTTGTAATACGCGCCCTGTTGGTCCAATACCGGAAGTGTCTTACGATGGGCCGTTTGCTCCGCACGAAGCCCCGCCAACCATACGGTCGCACCCAATTCTCTTAAGGCACGCTGCATGGGTTCTACTTTGCGCATTTGGTCGTAGCGGTTGAGAGCCTCAACATCGTTTTGTTGCCAGAGCCGTCCGTAGAGGGTCTCCATCCGGGCAGGGCTCACAATGGATTGGTAAACCTTAATGTTGAGGTTTAAGTCACTAATCAATTGTTCGGCAAACCGATAGGTTGCGGGGGGCAAATAGCCCGTATCCACCCAAATAATTGGGATATTAGGCACCACTTGTGTAACCAAGTGAAGCATGATTGCTGATTGAATGCCAAAACTGGTGGTGGTCACCATGCCATCCCCAAAGGTTTGAGCGGTCCACTCGATAATTTCAAGGGCATCGGCCTGCTGTAGCTTTGTATTTAGCTGAGGCAGGTCAAGGCCGGGTTGTATTGTTAAGGTTTGACTGACCAATTGCACTGGCTCCTTGTCTACCATTGGTTCAACGTTAAAGACTGATTATTAAAGACTCATTAAAATCCCATTATTAAAAACTCATTTAAGCAGGGGTGCTGTTGCGTATTGTAGTGAATCCTAAGTGCTCTAGTTGGGGGATCAATAGTGCGATCGCCCTACCTCGATGGCTGACCTCTCGTTTTTGGTCTTTGGACATCTCGGCAAAACTCAACCCCGCCTCTGGTACGTAGAACACTGGATCGTAGCCAAACCCGCCTTCTCCTTGGGGTGCAGTCAGAATTTCTCCTGGACAAATCCCCTCTGCATGACAAACAATCTCGCCGTTGGGATTGGCAAGAGCGATCGCACAAACAAATTGGGCCGCTCTATTGGGGGTATCCCCAAGTTCGCGTAAAAGGCGGGAAATCCGATCGGCATCGTCTTTTCCATAGCGGGCTGAATAAACCCCTGGCGCACCATCCAGGGCTAGTACGGAAAGACCAGAATCATCTGCGATCGACCACTGGCCCAATTGTTTGGCAACTTGGGATGCTTTGAGACAGGCATTTTCAAAAAACGTTTCTCCGGTTTCTTCAACCTCAAGATCTCTGGGCATCATCTGTAGATCCCAGGGTAGACTGCTGAGATGATGCTGCATTTCTTTGAGCTTGCCGGGGTTTTGTGTCGCAACGACGAGGGATGTCACTCAGGTTTTAAGGCAAAGACAGAGCAGTTCCTAGTATCTCGTTTTATACCCCTTTGGGACGTTTCAAGTTGTAACATTCGTACATTTTGAGGGATCGGCATCGGACGGCATGTCATCCAAAGCCTTTAAGCTGCTTGATAGAATAGAGCAGAAGAGCATTTGATGGGAGACATTCGATGGGTTTACTTGGCTTCCTTTTATTACTGGTTTACGCTGGCGGTGCCTGGAAGTTCTGGACGGGTTTTAGACGGACTAACTATAGTGAATCCCGTCTGATGCTGACCGCTCTGTGGCCAGCCATGTTAATCAGCCCGTCCTATCGACAAAATTTTGTTAAAGCCTTGAAAGGTTAGTTCTGTACTCCCCTGGGTTGAGACTCGCATTTGAGCTGCCACTCAAACCAGGGGGCAAAACCTTACAATTCGAAACACTTGGGTAAAAGTAATTATTTTTAATAATGATGCGTCTGGAGCTTTCAAGAATACGTTTTTGGAGTAAGACTCATAGATTTTATTAAAAGCCAATCATATTTAGAATTGAGCGGAAGCTATAAAAATCCAAAAGTCCGATCGGGATCTTTTGGGAAAAACATCCCACTTTGACGTCTGGCGATTGAAATCGCGGCTACAAGAACGATGTCCGCACTTCGACAAGCTCAGTGACCACCTGCGCGGACTCACATTCTGGGTTTAACCTGCGGAGGCAGGTTTTGTTCCTGTAGCCGCGATTTCAATCGCTAGGCTACTTTTGCCAAAGTGGGACGCTCCCGATTGCAAGTCTTGAGAGAACAGTAATTCTGGAGCTTCAGGTTGAATCGGAAGAGGTTTAGATTATTTTGTTTTCGATCTTATATTATAAAATTAATTTTATAAATTTTTTAAATTCTTACGCGTTTAGAGTAACTAACA
>JAAURS010000180.1 GCA_012032135.1 Acaryochloridaceae cyanobacterium RU_4_10
GAAGGGTCCCCTTTGCTAGAACGGCCTGTGCCAGTACTCGTTCCATCACCTGGGCCATAGGCTTGCTCGACGTTGCCCAAATCCTGGCGGAACCGATCTTTATCCAGCACCCGTCGATTGGGGTCCGTCGCGGTTCGATCCCAAAGCCGACAAGTATCAGGACTAATTTCATCGGCCAAGAGCAGACGCCCATCGGCATCCAACCCAAACTCTAATTTGAAGTCAACTAAGGTAATTCCACAGTTTTGAAAAAATTCAATCAGAACTTGATTGACCTTCAGCGCCATCTGCCGCAGCCGATCGATTTGCTCGGCGGTGGCCACTTCCAACACCAGAATGCGATCGGGTGTCATTAGAGGATCCCCTAAGGCATCGTCTTTGTAATAAAAATCGACCAGAGGAAATTTCAACGGAGTACCTAATTCGAGCCTTGTCTGTTGACAGAGACTACCCGCTGCAATGTTCCTGACCACCACTTCCAAAGGAATAATGGAAACGGCCCTTACCCGCATTTCATTGGGGCTGGGCCGATCGATAAAGTGAGTGGAAACCCCTGACGCCTCTAGCTTTTTGAATAAATGGGATGAGATAGCACAGTTCATCGCACCTTTGCCGATAATCTGCCCTTTTTTCTGGGCATTAAAGGCGGTGGCATCATCTTTAAAGTAGGAGAGTAAAATATCGGAGGTCTCTGTAGGGTAAATAATTTTTGCTTTACCTTCATAGAGAGGTGTGAGGTCAGACATAGGCGCTCCGGGCTTCATTACAAGTCACCCGATGAAATCTGCTCAATTATTCTATCCCGCGTATTGACATTTCTTAACACCAAGTCCAGTTTCCTCCTAGGAACGGTTTAAATTTTGCAGAAAGGGTAAAAAGGTTTCAATCCACGGAGATCGCGCCACAACAAGGGTAGGAAACACCTGTTGGCTGTAGTTTTTTCCGACGGTCAGGGGAAAAATAGGGCGATCGTCTAGGGCGACCCAAGATGCACCTGCGGCCTGCAAAATAGGCCAGACGCCTGCAATGTCCCAAATTTTAGGCGTGGCTTCGACAGCACCCAAGGTAATACCAGCCGCAACGGTCAACAGGTTATAACTGGCCACCCCCAACATCCGAATTTTGCACGGGAACGGATGGTGGTAGTACTGAATGCTCCGAGCGCAGAAACTAAAAAATTGATTGGATCCGGGCGGATCCTGTCGCACCTGAATGGGGTGACTGTTCGAGAAGGCACCATTGTCTCGATCGGGTGCGGACCAAAATCCGTGAAAGGACTGGTTGAGGGTGGGCAAATATACAAATCCAAACACTGGAGTACCTTTGTACAGCAGTCCCAAGGAAATGGCCCAGAGTGGAATCCCTTGAGTGAAGTTGGTGGTGCCATCAATGGGGTCAATGACCCAACACCAATCTGTGGGGGGCAAAATATGTTCCACTTCTTCACTGAGAACACCGTGGTCTGGGAACTGGAGGGCGATCGCATCTCTGATTTCGCGATCGGCCCACTGGTCAGACTCCGTCACCAAGCTGCCGTCATTTTTTTCAGTGGCCCGAACTCGCCCGTAGTCTTGGAGGAGACGCGTTCCAACTTCAGCGGTGATGCTTTGGGTAAAGGCCAATACATGGGTCCAAAAATTTTGCATTCAATTCTGTCACTCTCTTGCTGAACAAGCATCATAATCCGTAGAGCCAGACAATCAGTAACGGCGTCAGAATGGTCAAAATTAGATTGAGGGGCGCACCCACCCGCGCAAAATCCAAGAATTTATATCCACCTGGACCGTAAACCATCGTATTGGTTTGATACCCGATGGGAGTTAAGTAACTATTGGAGGCCGCAAATGTGACCGCGTACATAAAGGCCAACGGATTGAGATGCAAGGTTTTGGCGACTTCAACTGCGATCGGAATCATGAGAACCACTGCAGCATTATTGGACAGAATTTCCGTCAATAGGGTAGTGCCAATGTAGAAGAACGTGAGCACCCAAAACCCAGACAGATTTCCTCCAACTCCTAGCAATTGATCGGCCAGCCATTTTGTTGCACCAGATTTATCCATTGCGGTACCGAGGGGAATCAGTCCAGCCAGGAGAAAAATAATATCCCAGCGCACCGCGCCATACAGTTCTCCTGGTTTAAGACAGCCCGTTACCACCATGACAGCCACACCCACCAAAGCACTCACTAAAATGGGCAGCCAATTGAAAGCGGACACCACAATGACGCCGAGGGTAATGGCTACGGCAATCCATGCTTTCTCAGGCCGGAGTGTTTCGATATCTTGAGCTTCCATCACCAGTAGTTCTCGACTGGTCTGCAATCCTTTAAAACTTTCTTTGGGACCTTGAACTAACAGGAGATCGCCAAATTTCAAGGGGACTCGCCCTAAACGTTCTCTCAACAGTTCTTCACCGCGCCGCACTGCCAGTACAGTAGCGTTATAGCGCTGTCTAAATCGCAACTCTTTGAGGGTCGATCCGGCTAACCTGGAGTTGGACAGAATTAATACTTCTGCAATTTCTTCTTCGTCTGAATCAAGCTGAGCTTCTAGCTCCTGTTGCCCAAATTTCACTGCTGGAACAATATCCAACCCCCGTTCATCGCGAATGTTCAACAACTCTGCACGACCGCCGCGTACCAATAAAATATCTCCAGCCAACAGCTTCTTGTCTGCAACGGGTTGTGGGAAGCGACTCCCATCTCGGATCAGTTCTAAAACATCCACATCGAACTTACGCTGGATTTCACTAGAGCGGAGGGTTTGGCCAATTAAGCTAGAGCGAGGCGTCACCACAACTTCGCTGACATAATCATTTAAGCCATACCCTTCTAGCTCTCCGTTAGAAGGTGCTTTGCGATCGGGTAGCAGTTTGGGGGCAAACAATGTGAGGTAGATCAAGCCCACCAAAAAGGTAATGATGCCTAAGGCTGTAAATTGAAACAAACCAAATTCGCCATAGCCTAGTTTTTTGGAAACTCCACTGGCCAAAACATTGGTGGAGGTCCCAATCAGGGTAATCATGCCCCCTAAAACCGTCACGTAGGATAGGGGGATAAGGAGCTTGGAAGGGGAAATACCCTGCTTTTTGCACCAATCCTCAACAATGGGCAAAATACTGCAACAACTGCGGTGTTGTTAATAAATGCGGTAATGGGGCCAACGATGATTCCCAGGATGAAAATCTGTTGGTTTGCATTTTTGCCGCCCCATGTCATCAGCCAATCCCTGACAATCTGCACTACGCCCGTGCGCGAGATGCCCGCACTCAGAATAAACATGGCCATGACGGTAATGGTGGCGGAGTTGCCAAAGCCTGCAATGCCTTCATCTGGGGTGACAAGCCCTAGCACGATGAGGGCGATCGCCACAAAAATTGCCGTGATATCAACGGGCAACCACTCTGCCACAAAAGCAGTCAGGGCAACGACTAAGACGCTGAGAGTCAGGAAAATGGGGTCTTGCAGAAAAGTCATAGGTTAAGCAGCAATTCCAAATTCAACTTTTGCAATCTGATTTATGGGACTCCATCTTTAACCCTTACCGTCCAAATCAGATCGAGACAATGCGGACTATTAGTGTGGGGCGATCGCACCATCCAAGCGTCCGATCCAATCCCGCAAACCATCCGTATTCAGCCGATAGCTTCGCGGATGAGCGATGAGTCGAGCTGTGCTCTCGTATAGTACCTCTAGCTCAACCAAGCCGTTGTCCTTCAGCGTGCGTCCCGTAGAGACCAAATCTACGATCGCCTCAGACATGCCTGTAATAGGTCCCAACTCTACAGAGCCATAGAGCGGAATAATTTCTACGGGCAAATCGAGCCGATCGAAATAGTCCCGCGCGCAATGGACAAACTTCGACGCCACGCGGCTGTGGGGCGGTAGCTCCATCGCGGAACGATAGGGACTGGACGCCTTCACCGCCACAGACATCCGGCAAAATCCAAACCCTAAATTCCTGACCTGAGCTACGTTGGGCTTTTTCTCTTGGAGAACGTCATAGCCTGCAATGCCCAATTGAGCCTGACCGTATTCCACATAAACGGGTACATCATGGGTGCGGACCAATAGCGCTTGAGCCACACCCGTCGGGTCTGTAATTTGAAGCTGGCGATTAGAAGAATCTAAAAACGCACTGAAATCCAAGCCCGCAGCTTGAAACAGACGAATACAATCTTTAAGTAAAGCGCCTTTAGGAAGAGCGACCGTCAGCATGGGCAAAGATTCAGGTTAGCGACACCGTCTCAATTGTGACAGAGCCTGCCGCATTCACCCAAGCAATTTGCGGGATGTGCCGATGCTGGGCATAGGTGCGCGTCTCACTGGGCGATCGCAACTCCAGCTCCACCTCAACCCGCACAGACGCCTCTGAAGCACGCATCTGCTGAGCGTGACGAAACGCTGCCGCCACTGCCTCAATAGAATCCGCCGCCACCAAACAGTTGCTGACAGGCAAATGCTGCGGCAAAGACCCTAATAACACCTGTTGAAGGTCCTGGACATTCAAAGAAAAGCCAATTCCTGGAATCGTTTGAGCTTGGGGATGATAGAGCCCCAAAAGTTGGTCGTAGCGCCCCCCTTGGCCCAAAACCCTTTGACCGCTGAGACTGTCGCTCACCACCTCAAAAACAAGCCCCGTGTAATAATCAAACGTCTGAATCAAACTCAGATCCAGCGTGACCGATGGGTGTCCAGCCAATAACTCCACCACAGACTTCAAATGCTGAGCCGCCGTCCGCTGATAGTCATCCAAGGTCCATTGACTGACCCGTTGCAACACCTCAAGCGGTTCGCCCCGCAAATCCATGAGATTCAAAGCCCGTTCTCGTAAAACAGGCTCCAGCGGCAACGTCTCCAACGCCACCCGATCCAACCGAGCGATCGCAGCCCTCACTTTTGTCCGCAATGGTTTGGGGAAATCCCAAAGCAGCGATCGCGTCAGTCCCGCATCTCCCAATACCAAATGCCAGCGTTCTAAACCCACATGGGTTAACGCATCCGCCAACATCAGGATAATTTCTGCATCCGCTGCAGCGCTCCCCGCCCCCAGCAACTCCACACCCGCTTGATAAAACTCATGTTGACCGTGGGTTTGCTCGGATGACTGCCGCCGAAAAATATTGGCCATATAGTACAGCCGCTGAGGATAGATCGCCCCTACCATGCGTGTTGCTGCGGCCCGTGCGATCGACGCCGTCAATTCAGGCCGCAACCCTAAAAACCCTTCCTCCGCATCCCAAACTTGGATCACCGTTTCGGGACGTACCGCGCCGCCTGCCATCAGCGTATCCAGGCGCTCCAGCGTCGGCGTAATAATGTGGTGATAACTCCAGCACTGAAAAACATCCTGAAGACGGTGCTCGATCCAGCGTTTTTGCGCCACATCAATGGGCAGCAAATCCCTTGCACCCGTGGGAGGTTGATAGATCATGAATCCTTTATTTTTTTCCGCCAAAGAGGCCAAATAATCCCCGACGCTCGGTAGTCTTAGCTCCACCTTGAGTTGTTTTAGCCATTGGCCGAGCAGTCTGACCCGCTTGGGCCTCCAGTTTCTTCAACTTACCCATCCCGTCCAACGCCATCGCATTTTGAGGGTCTAACTTAAGGGCCTGCGTCAAGTGTACCTTGGCCATTTTAGGCTGATTTTGTCTCAGATAAACCACACCCATCAAAGCATGACAGTGACTGTTTTGAGGGTCTAGCTTGAGCGCATCCTTCAACTCTTGGATAGCTCCTGGGAAAAGGTTTTTGGCAATCAGCTCGTCAGCGCGCCGGACATACTGCCGAACATAGTTATCAGTGGTCGAAGTCGTTTGCTCCGTCGGCTCCTTCATCTTCACTTCCACTGAAGCGTCAGGGCTAATTGGCTCTGCAACAACATTGTTTTGTGAAGATCCGGGATTTGTTGAGCGTCCGCCTGGATAGGACCTCACGTTTTCTCTACGCAGCAAGAAGACCAGGTTCAGCTCGCTAATCTGCTCGACGACGGTGACGGCTCGATCCAGTGGGGAATATTGACTTTCAACTAAAGACTGGAGAGCAGATTGATAAAAGGTTGCATAATCTTCAGCTTTCAAAAGGTCTTGAGAAAATGTAGAAGCCAATCTAGATGTATCGTATTCTAGGTTTGCACGTTGGCCTACTAGTTTGAGTAACAAGCAATAGTCCGTTCTTTCCTTCTCTTGAGACAGAATCTGATACGCAGGGTTGACCCATTTAGACAATATTTGGCTCGCCAGCGCTTTGTCCATGTCTCCCGAACTATCAGGATGCAGTAGCCGTGCAAGCTTCATATAACGTTTGCGAATATCTCCAGCAGACGCATCAACTTCTAAACCCAAAACAGCATAGTGGTCTGGGTAACCGAATTCAGCCAATCCTCGAGTGAGCTGAAAAGACATTTGGCTTGTTCCAAGATCGGAAGGTGGCATTGTATCCCTAAGTGATAGTTTAATGGGTTAATTTAAAAATGCAATGGGTAAAAGGCGATCGCTCAGCTAATCACCCGTGATAAACGGTAAATCCAGGGGCTTAACCTTTAACAACTCCGCACTCAACTCCTGGTGAATTTGGCCATTAGTTGCCAAAATCCGACCTGAGAATAAATCGAATGGCCCTTGGTTATAGGCAGTCACTTGACCTCCGGCTTCCTCTAAGATAACAACGCCTGCGGCAATATCCCAAGGAGAGAGTCCCCGCTCCCAATACCCATCCAGACGGCCACAGGCAACATAGGCTAAATCCAGAGCGGCTGACCCTCCCCGACGCACCCCTTGAGTGAGATGGGTCAAGTAGCAAACTCTGCATAATTGTTGTCCGCAGTTTCACGACGATCGTAGGCAAACCCCGTCACAAGAAGACTGTCAGTCAAGGCTTGAGTCTTTGAAACATGAATGGGTTGTCGGTTACATGTTGCACCTAATCCTTTGGCAGCTCGAAAAAGTTCTTGATGAAACGGGTCAAAAATGACTCCCACCTGCGGGACACCCTCTCTCAGTAGGGCAACCGAAGTTGCGGAAAAAGGGTATTGGTGTGCGAAGTTGGTGGTTCCATCCAGAGGATCGATCGCCCATAGGAATGGACTGTCGGGGTTCCCCTGCGCGCCAGATTCTTCTGCCAAAATTTGATGGTCTGGAAATGACGCTGAATGACGTTGAGTACCGCCGCTTCTGCACCTGCATCGGCTTCGGTCACAAGATCGCCTGGTCGTCCCTTTTCTCGAATTAGTTCTAGGTTGCCCCAGTACGACTGTAAAATCGCACCTGCAACTAAAGCGGCTTCGGTTGCAATATCTAAATAGGTTTCTAAGGACGGCTGATGGGGCATGACGTCTCAATCTTCCTCTAAGGGCAATCCAAATCTAACTTTTCCCTTACCAAAGTAGCGTCCAAATTGAAGTTCGTAGACTTCGTCTTCATCTTGGGTTTCAACCACGAGGTCAGAGCGCGGGTAACTCACACAGAGCAAGGCATACCCCTGCTGTTGGAGGTGAGGCGATAACCCCATTGCTTCGGGTTGATACAGATCTCCCTTTAGAACGCGGACGGCACAGGTCGTACAAGCCCCATTCCGGCATGAAAACGGCAGCTTAATATCCTGTTCCTCAGCGTGTTCCAAAATGTAACGATCGGCGGGGATTTGGACTGAATACTCAGTATTCCTCTGACGATCGAGCACGCGTACCGTAAAGGATGGAACCATAAAGCAAAGCTTTTTAATAAACTAGTGTTGTTAAGACGGATATTCTGTTAACATATCTTACTTGTGTGAATCATTTCCACACGCTGAATTGGAGAGATGGCCGAGTGGTTGAAGGCGCAGCACTGGAAATGCTGTTTAGGGCAACTTAACGTGGGTTCGAATCCCACTCTCTCCGTTGTCTGTTAACCTTACAGAACTTTTTAGGGAGGTTGTGTTGTGGGTATTTCCCCTGCGTTACCCCCCTCTATTATTTTGGAGCCCCTGATCCATCAGTGGTTGTTAGAAGATTTGGGCCGAGGCGATCGCACCACTGAAGCAATCCTGGCTGGCGATCCGTCGGTTGGAATGGCCCAGTTGCGGCTGAAGCAGTCAGGAATGGTCGCTGGGTTGCCCTTGCTAGAACAGGTCTTCAAGAAACTGGACTCAAGGGTGAGCGTTGAATATTTTGTCAAAGAAGGCGAATCCGTCCAAAGCGGAACAAAGGTGGCTCAAATCCAGGGACCGCTCTCTACACTGTTAATGGGAGAGCGGGTCGCTCTTAACCTATTGATGCCGCTGAGTGGCATTGCAACCCTAACCCGACGGTATGCAGATCTCATTGCAGATTTACCCACGCAACTGGTAGACACGCGCAAAACAACCCCCGGTCTCAGGCTGTTAGAAAAATATGCAACGGCAGTGGGGGGAGCGCAAAACCATCGGTTCGGACTGGATGATGCGGTGATGATTAAGGACAATCACATTATTGCGGCGGGCGGGATTAGAGCGGCTATCGAACGGGTCCGCCAATCTATGCCGTTTCCTTTGGCCATTGAGGTTGAAACGGAGTCTTTGGATCAAGTGACGGAAGCCATTACCCATCACGCCGACATCATTATGTTGGACAACATGACACCCGTCCTCATGCAAGAAGCAGTCCAAATCATTCGCAAAGGCAGCGATCGCATCAAAATTGAAGCGTCTGGCAACATCACTCTAGACACTATCCGCGAAGTAGCCGAAACTGGGGTTGACTATATTTCAACCAGTGCCCCCATTACTCAGGCAACTTGGCTTGATTTTAGCCTGCGCTTTATGTCAGCGCACTGACAAGCGCCCATCTTGCATTAGACTATCTGTCTAGTGGGCTTTATTATTCTTTGTTAGGTCTACCCCGTATGTCTGACCTTCCCTTTACCCTGGATCAGCTCAGAATCTTAAAGGCGATCGCTGCTGAAGGGAGTTTTAAGCGTGCCGCAGATAGTCTGTATGTCTCTCAACCTGCGGTCAGCCTCCAAGTCCAAAATTTGGAGCGCCAGCTTGATGTGCCCTTATTCGATCGCGGGGGACGGCGGGCTCAACTGACGGAGGCAGGGCATCTGCTGCTGAGTTATGGCGATCGCATTCTGGCGTTGTGCCAAGAAACCTGTCGGGCGATCGAAGATCTGCAAAACCTTCAAGGCGGCACCTTGATTATTGGGGCCAGCCAGACCACGGGCACTTATTTAATGCCCAAACTCATCGGACTGTTTCGCCATCAATATCCCGATGTGGCCGTCCAACTTCACGTCCACTCCACTCGCCGCACGTGCTGGAGTATTGTCAATGGCCAGGTCGATCTAGCCATTATTGGGGGTGAAGTCCCCCTAGAGCTGCAAACATCCCTTGATATTGAACCCTACGCGGAAGATGAGTTGGCTTTGGTTTTACCTATATTTCATCCGCTGGCTCAAAAAGAGACGGTCCAGCGCGAAGATTTGTATCGGCTCAATTTTATTACCTTGGATGCTCAATCCACCATCCGTAAAGTGATCGACCAAATTTAGTG
>JAAURS010000181.1 GCA_012032135.1 Acaryochloridaceae cyanobacterium RU_4_10
GAGGGCGCCATGAACAACACGACGCACATCGCGACTGCGAGATACACGGTTGAGCGCTACACATTCCTTAAGGCGCTACCGAAGATCGGCACGGCTTCGGACCAACCAATTTGGTTCGTCTACGCCGACAACGCGCTCCTCTCTCCGAATAGCTTTGCGACAGTAGAAGAGGCCATGCGCTACGCGGCGCGGCCGACTGCTAATTGAGGGCCACGATGAGGGTGAAACAAAAGTCGAAGCCGCGACAACCGGCAACTGACAAGACAGGTGTAACCCATGGCCAGTGACATTCTGATTGTCGATGACCAACTAGATAATCTGCACCTGTTATCGGACTTATTGACCCAACAGGGGTATGAGGTAAGAACGGTTACTAGGGGTTCGGCTGCATTAATGGGTGTAGAAGCGCAGTTACCTGATTTGATTTTGCTGGATATCTTTATGCCGGAAATGAATGGTTATGAGGTGTGCCAGCGTCTCAAAGACAATTCTAAAACCCGTGAGATTCCAGTGATTTTCATTAGTGCTTTGAATGAGGTTTTTGATAAAGTCAAAGCTTTTACTGTAGGGGGAGTAGACTATGTAACCAAACCGTTTCAAATTGAAGAAGTATTTGCTCGGATTGAAACACAGCTTTCGCTGCGCCGAATGCAAGTTCAACTTCAGGCCCAAAATACTTGCTTACAACAAACCGAACGAGAACTCGAAGCAGCGCTAGCGCAATCGAGATCGCTCAATCAACGCGTTGAAGAAATGACGGCGATCGAAGAACGCAATCGCATTGCCCGAGATATCCATGATTCCTTGGGACATATCTTAGTGGCCCTCAATATACAAATGGGAGCAGCCTTAAGTCTATGGAGCAGTTCGCCCCAAGAATCTTACGAATTTTTAGCGCGGGCAAAAACCCTCGGTTCCGAAGCCCTAAACGCAGTGCGTCAGTCGGTATCAGCTATTCGCTCCGATCCTTTGGAAGGACCCTTGTTTGAGAGGGCAATCGCAAGTCTGGTTGAGAACTTTCACCAATCCACAGGCATCACGCCAGAATGCATCATCGATATCTCACATCCTGTACATGATGCCATCAATAGGGCAGTTTATCGGCTTGTGCAGGAGGGACTGACCAATATTTGCAAACATGCTGAGGCTTCAGCCGTCCAAATTCGGATCCAGACAACAATCGATGAACTGCTACTAACCCTCACGGATAATGGTCGGGGATTTTGTAGTGATGAAACGGCTACAGGATACGGACTTCATGGGATGAAAGAACGTGCGATCGCCTTGGGAGGGCAGCTAGACATCGTTAGCAAACCAGGATCTGGCTGTTGGATTACGGCAAAATTGCCGAGGATGGAAGGGGTCTAATACCAATTCTTCAAATTCCAGCTACAGGTAGAGCCTCCAGAATGGAAGCTCTACCTGTTAAGGAAGCAATGACATCTCGCGTCATTTCTTTTGGACTATACGTGACTAATCCTTGCAACTCCTCTAGAAGATCGTAAAGATTCCGATCTCGTTCGTCCTTTTGTAATGCTCCTTTCCAGAAAGTTGCTAAGACTTCTTGCCAGACCGCTTCTTAAGTTCTAACTGCAACCTTTGATTGATCTCAACCAACTCAGCAGTGCGTTCCGCAACCTGAAGCTCTAAGTTGGCTTGGATTTGTTCTAAAGATGCTTTGATATTTTGCTGCTCCAGAGCACTTGATAAAATATTAGCCGTCACCTGAAGAAACGGAATATCCTCAGGAGAGAAGGATTTTTCCCTAGTGGTATAAGCACCAAATACACCAAAGGGTTGACCAGAACACTGAATAGGAAACATTAGACCACTCTTAATACCATGCGCTTGCAAAAAGACGTGTCGTTCAATGGTTCTTCCGTTAAATATTGTTCTATAGCGAGGGGGCCATGAGATTGAAGCGCGAGTCCCACTAAAGAATTGTGCCGATCGATGAGGGTGAGTCCAACAATCCCTTCGCTCCAACCTTCACCTGCCTTGAGTAATAAAGCATTTTCAAATGGCAATAGCTCAAACATGCTGCAAAATTCAAGGTCCATAATCCGAACGATATGCTGTGAAGCCTCCTTCATTAATTCACAAAATACTGTACCGCTTAAGGCCGACAAAGCTAACTGAACAACAGCAGACTCCCGCTCAATTTGCGAGGTTAGTTTTCTGTCAATCAAAGACACATTAGAATTTCGATCGATCTCAGACGTTCTGAGTTCGTTCTCATTCTCTTTGTCTGAAAGAAGATGGATATGGCACTTTTCTGCCATCTGCTTGACTAAGCGAATCCGCTCTAAATAGTTGACAATTCTGACAATAAATTCTGGCCCAATAATAGGTTTGTGAATATAGTCGATCGCGCCCAGGTCGAAGACTTGATTGACAATATCCGCATTGTTATGGGCAGTCAGGAATAAGATGGGCAGATCGTCCCAGCATGGGTTGCTACGGATTTGTTGGCAAAGCTCAATTCCAGTCAATTGGGGCATTTCAATGTCAAGAACCAATAAGTCTGGGGGAGTCTTGGAGAGTGTTTCCAAACATTGCAACGGGTCATTGAGGGTGACAACTTGGATTCCCCACGGATGGAGGAGAGAACTCAAGACGGCTAACAAAGTAGGATCGTCATCAACGACTATAATTTGCGATCGCGTTTGGTCAGTCTGTTGCCAACTTTCATTTTGAGCAAGTGTGGGCGGAGAGTGTTGCGGAGATTGCTCAATTTTGTGGCGCAAAGCCACAATGAGCGCGTCCAGATCGCTGATATTCTCTAAATTTCCATTGTCTAGCCGTAATTTTTGCTCGATGTTGCGTGCTAGTTCAGTGGCTTCAGGAAAACCAAACGTTCCTAATGTGCCTGCTAAAATATGAGCTTCTCGCTGCGCGCGTTTGCAGAGGTCGCAATTGAGGGTTCCATTCGATAAGCTAGCAGTTGCTCGTTCTAGTATCTCTATCCGCTGACAAACTTGTTCTTTCGATTGATACCAAATATCATCCAAGAGATCTAGTACTTTTTGTTCTTTGGCCTGTTTGGAATTGGATGCGTGAGTATTGGGTTGTCCTATTTCTGACGGTTGTCCTATCGGTCTCAATCGATAGCCAATACCATAGACGGTTTCGATTAAATCGTGAGGCGCTCCAGCTTTTTTGAGTTTCTGGCGCAGCCCTTTAATATGGGTGCGAATCGCTTCTTCTCCAGGCATTTCTTCAAAAGCCCAAAGGTGCTCTAAAATCATTCCGCAACTGAACACTCGCTTGCTATTGCGGAGGAATAGCTCTAGCAAGGTGTATTCTTTGGGTGTTAAGGTCAATAATTCAGAATCGTAGGTGGCTTGGCAACAACTGGGATCGAGGCGGAGTTCGCCCCAAATCAAAATAGGTTGAGCGCTGAGTTCGCTCCGCCGCAGCAAAGCGCGAACTCTGGCGACCAATTCCTCTTCATCAAAGGGCTTAACCATGTAGTCATCTGCCCCAGCATCTAGGCCAATGGCCTTCTCATGACTGCTACCGTGTCCGGTCAACAACATCACCGGAATTTGCAGCCCTTTTTTCCGAATGCGTTGGCATAAAGCGATCCCGTCGAGTCGAGGGAGATTGATATCTAAGAGAATGAGGTCGTACTCAAAGGATTCGATTAAATCCCAACCCGCCTCACCATTATTAGCAATTTCAACAGCGTAGCGATGGTTGCTCAGCATGGCTGAGATGGCTTGTGAAGTTAGCCGATCGTCTTCGATGACAAGAATTTTCATTAAAGAAGCAAACCTTCTGCCGAATGTCTGATGAGCTGGAGCAGGTCACACCCAAAAAACGGAACTCTTAATACCGTCGAACCTCTTGATGTGGTTTTTCAGATTCAGAACCTCTCCAAAGTCTATCGGAAGGACAATGTCGATGTCTATCTGGGTGTCTATGTGTGACGAAACTTCGATCGCAGTCTGAAGCCAATCTGGTCGATCTCGACAGGTCACGTCGCTCGACCGTAGCCCAACGTGTTTGGATTCGTTAAGAAGCTTCACATTGTCTTTAAAGGACATAGGAGTGTGAAAAGATGAACGGGAAGAGCTTTGGCCAAATTACAAATAATGCAGTTGATTCATCCAAAGCTGCTTCAATTTTTAAGAATTTGTGCCTGACATTTGTCATGCCAGTGTAAAGGATATATCTTCATGGATTTTCAAAGTTCGGTTCAAGAGAAGCACTATACAAAAGTTTTAGGCTGGATGCGACCTTTATTTGGTGATATACCGTGGGAAAAGTTAGATGAACCTGGCTTTGGTTTGTTTATGGGCTCTGCATGGGTGGAACTACGGATTTTGCCCTGGAAGGATGATACGGTCGTTAATGTCCGTTCGACAGTGGTAAGTGATGTGACCCTTACAGTGGATCTGCTCAATTATCTCTTGCGCGAAAATCATGAGATGCTGTTTGGTGCATTCTCAATTTCTAGGACTGGAGATATCCTCTTCGAGCACACTATTGTGGGTTCTACCATCGATAAAAAAGAACTCGAATCCTCTGTCCTTGCCGTCCTAGAAATTGCAGATAAATATGACGATGAGATTGTGACGCGCTGGGGTGGGAAACGCGCTTTGGATAAAGCACCTTAGGATTTAAGTTTGATACTGCTAAGAATT
Source organism: Acaryochloridaceae cyanobacterium RU_4_10 (assembly GCA_012032135.1). Classification (GTDB taxonomy): domain Bacteria; phylum Cyanobacteriota; class Cyanobacteriia; order Thermosynechococcales; family Thermosynechococcaceae; genus JAAURS01. The sequence continues at coordinate 4,650 of JAAURS010000181.1, forward strand.
CATCATTGATGGCACCGAGCGGCCAACCAATCGCCCTAAAGACAAGGAAGATCGCCAGACTTACTACAGTGGAAAGAAAAAGCACGCACCTTCAATAATAATGCGATCGCCCAAAAAGGAGGAAAAGTGGCGTTTTTGGGGTCTCACTTACGCCCGCTCGCAAATTTATCTCTGATACTTCCTCTGATACTTCAAGCTCGCATCCCTCACGCTCAACAACAAAGGGGACAGAGCTTTGCTCTGTCCCCTTTGTTAACCTTGGTAGTTGAGCCTTTATTGATTAGCGCAACGTTCCGCTAGCAAACGCATCGGCCACTTCAAACCCAGGCACACGCTGGCTGTAGTTTGACTCTGTACCTGTCACGCTTTTCGCAATTTGTTCAAAACTTTCAGAACGCCAGTTGCGTTCGTGAATGGGCTTGGTCTGTTCGCCTCGGAAGTAAGCTTGGGTGCCTAATACGGCAGCAGCGCCCCAACCCACCAAAATTACAGAAATCAGTAATGCCATCATGTTCGTTTCTCCTTCGGGTACTTATCAACTCACAAAAAATTTGACCTAAGCCAGCAGACCCAGCAGTCTTCCGTTATCCCTTGCCATCCGAATCAGGTTTTGACGGTAGCTGCTTTCAATGCCAAAGCGGTTGCAAACAGCAGTGATGGCTTGAGCGTGGAGGGCGATCGCCTTACCTCGGGTCTGATTAAAGGTTTTACTGCCCAGCCAGTTACGGATTGTATTAACGAGCGGTGCAAACATGATTCTTTCCCTCCAATTTTTTGCGTTTGATAGCGACCTAGCTGACCGTTAGCGCTAGACCGACGAGGCCAGACACTAATGCGATTGCCAAAGCTCCTTGGATCGCGTAATTGCGTTGTTGCGCAGGAGAAGGAGACTCAGCAAAGTAAACATTGGGCTCAGTTGCAAAGTTGTTCAGGATTCCGCGTTCGTCTCTTGTTGTTTGCATGGTGTATCTCGCTTTGGTTTGTGGTGCTTGTAAACTTCTATGAACTAAATGTAACAATCATGTAAATTTTTGTCAAGCATGATTGACATATTTTTAAAAACCGAATAGAGCGAGGTCTATGATGGGGTGTAATGTCCGCCTTTCCCTGTGTGGGAGCAGAACCCATGACCAATCGCCTTGCTGCTGCTCAAAGTCTTTATCTACGCAAACATGCGGAAAATCCCATCGATTGGTATCCGTGGGGTCCAGAAGCACTGGAGACGGCAAAACGAGAAGACAAGCCCATTTTCTTATCAGTGGGATATTCAAGTTGTCACTGGTGCACGGTGATGGAGGGCGAAGCCTTCTCTGAAGAATCGATCGCAGCCTACTTAAACGCTAATTTTTTGCCCATCAAAGTCGATCGTGAGGAACGGCCAGACCTTGACAGTATCTACATGACGGCACTTCAGGCGATGACGGGGCAAGGGGGCTGGCCCATGAATATGTTTCTGACTCCAGGAGATTTGGTTCCGTTCTATGGCGGGACCTATTTTCCGGTGGACCCGCGCTACGGAAGACCTGGATTTTTAAGCGTGCTGGAAGCCCTGCGGGGGTTCTATGACAGTGACAAAGAAAAACTGGCCCAGCAGACTCAGAAATTAATGGGGTATTTGCGCAACACGACGGTTTTATCCTCTACTGATACCCTGAACCCAGAATTGCTAGACCAAGGGCTTCAGGTGTGTGCTTCTATATTGACGCGCAGTTCCTCAGGACCGAGTTTTCCGATGATGCCCTATGCGCTGCTGTCTTTGCAGGGAAGTCGCTTCCAGTCTTTAGCAGAAGCTCCAACGCTGCAACGGGGTTTAGATCTGGCGTTAGGGGGTATCTTCGACCACGTCGCGGGTGGATTTCATCGTTACACCGTGGATGAAACCTGGACGGTTCCTCACTTTGAAAAGATGTTGTACGACAACGGCCAGATTGTGGAGTATCTGGCCAATCTATGGAGTGCGGGGAACCGCGAACCGAGCTTCGAACGAGCGATCGCCCTTACGGTCCAGTGGCTTACCCGTGAAATGACCGCACCCGAGGGATATTTCTATGCAGCTCAAGATGCCGATAATTTTGTAACCCCCGCTGACCCAGAACCTGAAGAGGGCAGATTTTATGTCTGGTCTGCGTCCGAACTAAATATGTTGTTGACATCAGAGGAACTGGACGCCCTAAAAGCCAGTTTTGACCTGCAACCCAACGGCAATTTTGAGCAAGGCTTGTCCGTATTGCAACGCCTGCAACCTGGCCCATTATCCGATCGGGTCGAACAAGCATTAGCCAAACTCTTCCAGGTGCGCTACGGCCAACGACCGGAAAATTGCCCAACGTTTGCCCCTGCTAAAAACAATGCAGAGGCCAAACAAACCGCGTGGTCTGGTCGGATTCCTCCCGTGACGGATACCAAAGCGATCGTGTCTTGGAACAGTTTGATGATTTCAGGATTGGCCAGAGCCGCAGCGGTCTTTGCAGAACCCAAGTATCTAGCTCTTGCAGCCCAAGCCGCCCAATTTATCTTGACGCATCAATGGCAGGGCGATCGCTCCGCACCTGGAGTCCGCCTCCACCGAATTTATTACGAAGGCACGGTGGCTATTCCGGCTCAGTCGGAAGACTATGCTTTCTTAATTAAGGCTCTCATCGATCTCCATCAGGCCAGTTTGGCTCTAGATGAAGTTGAGGCGGCCAAGGGGTATTTGGCATCGGCGTTGAAGGTTCAGGAGGAATTCGACACATACTTATGGGCCATCGAAGAGGGCGGTTACTTCAATGCTCCCAGCGATAGCGCCTCAGACCTGATCCTGCGGGAGCGAAGCTGGGTGGATAATGCCACACCTTCAGCCAATGGAGTGGCGATCGTCAATTTAATCCGTCTTGCCTTCCTCAGTGAGGACCTCACGCATCTAGATCGAGCCGAACAAGCGTTGAAAGCCTTTAGTGCCCTGTTGGAGTCTTCCCCTGCGGGCTGCCCCAGCCTTTTTGCGGCTATGGATTGGTACTGTCATGCCACCGTTGTGCAGACCCAAACCCGCCGGATTCGGGAATGGAGTACAAAGTTTTACTGGCCTACAGTTTTATTTCTTCCAGCAGAAAGCTTACCCAATAATGCAATGGGTTTAGTGTGTAAGGGAACAACCTGCCTCCCGCCCGTTCAGACAGAAGCGGCTTTTATTGAGCAGATTCGGAAGTGCCAAAATCGGATTTAGTCTCTACGTCCCACCAATTCTCTGGTAAATGAGGGGCATTAGGAAGGGATTGCCATTCTTTTGCTGGCGAATCTTCCAGTTCGGCATCCACTGGCATCGTGATGTGTGGCAAACAAGCCCCCTTTAATCCCCGCTTAATTCGATCCGAAGTTTCCGTGGAGAGGACAAATAAAGGAAACGGTGTATCTGCACCTTCACTAAAAATATGTTGATACCGTAACGGCATCTCCCAACTGTAGCCACGGCTCAGCAACACCTGGGTTTCGCGCCAACGTCGCAGCAGATCTGAAAGTTCTTCGCCCGGACGATGGATGAAGACAAAAAACTCAACCTCTGTTTTGATTTGCCATTCTGGATCGCACATCAACAGGGCTAAATCGCAGGGGATTTCGATCAATTCATAGGGGGTTTCATGGCTGGGTTTGGCAGACTGCGGTAATTTTTGCCGAACTTTAATGACAGGCAACGGAATGGTAATCACACTCTCACTTGAGCGACGAATACTGGGAATTTTCTCAAAATAAGGTCTATAATTCCGTAGCAGTTCCACGGCCCGGTGATGATGGCTGAAAGATGCTAACAGTTCTTCATAGTGGTCTTGAGGCACAGACATCATCAAAAATTTAAGATACTGTTTCAGTAGTACCCGTTATAGCTCAAAATCTTTCTGTGCTGTGTGTAGCAAAATCTCTAAAATGCGACCCCTAGGAGAATGGAATCACTTTTATGGCAAAAACGCATGACTTTACAAAAATTCTCTGGGGCAACGAATTTGTCATTGAGGCTCCCATTGAGGGCGTTCAGGGAACCCTAACTGGAGAAGGACATCTGACTAAAGGCGATCGCATTTTGGTGTGCGTCCAATGCCGGGTGGATGAGGTTGAATATTATCCCAACGCGCCTGATGTTTGGCAGGCTAGGGTTGTTTTTGAAAAACCCGTTCCCCTCGCGTCAACCTCTGATAGTCCCATTCAATCCATCAAAAATCTCATTTCTGAATTGGGAGATGCATTATTCCAAGGCGATCTCTACCAGCGAATCGAGCAAATTTTTTCCAGCGATCGCACCACTCAAATTTCCAACCGAGGCCGTTTTGATTCCCGCCTAACCGAAGAATGGCAGCGAATGCGTCGCGAAAAAACGCCCATTTCAGTGATTCTTTGCGATTGTGCTGGATTAGCTGCTTATCAAGAAGTTCATGGTGAAAAGGCGACCGATAAATGTTTGCAGGACATTGCCAAAATTATTCGTGCTTGTAGCAAGCGCCCCTCCGATTTAGTGGCACGCTATCAAGATCAAATGTTTGCAATTTTGTTACCTAACACGCCTGAAGCCGGAGCCAACCACGTTATCGAAGATATTCGATCGCGATTGAGTGCATTATCCATTTTTTCGAGTAATACGAAGCCCGCTGTTTCTTTGCGCTTAGGTAAAGCCACGATGCTCCCAGATCCGAACAAAGACTCCCAAAGCTTAGTTCAAGAAGCAGCGCGATCGCTCACGTAACAAAAGAAGCGTTCGAGCATAATCGCAAACCTTAAAAACGCTCTGGTCGTGGGAAAATATTGGGGCCAGACCCTCTCTGAATTGTTACCATGCGATCGCCTCAAGACGTCAGC
>JAAURS010000182.1 GCA_012032135.1 Acaryochloridaceae cyanobacterium RU_4_10
TAAGCCACCGTAAATTGGTGCTTTTTAAGTACAGATGCACGTATTAAGCTAGAAAACTTATACCCTGTTCTTACATCCTTGAACTAGGCAGAGTTCCTTTGGTGGACTACTAGGAACAGCGAACCTAGATTGACTTGAAAGACAGAACTCAGGTCTGTCTTGAATGTGGACTGACGCTAGACCGCGGTCGTAATGCAGCAATCAATATCAAACATTTGACGGTAGGGCATTCAGTCAGCTCGCTCAGTTCTCTCTTAACCACCGCAACAAATCCCCATCCTCCTTAAAGTCCAGCAACGCCTCACTCAAAGACTCAAGCTGAGCTAACGGTAGGGTTTGAACTTGCGATCGCATTTCTGGTGTAACGCTACCGATACGGCACGTGAGTTGGCGGAGGATGAAGGAGATCGTGAAAAGATATCTATAAAGTTTTAGAATCCAGACTATTCCAGACAATTTATATATTCCCCAAAAATACCTTTTCGTTTATATCTATGCCTAAGTACAGGACAAAAGCTTGCAAAGAGAGTTAAAGAAAGGGTTTCATGAGAATTACCACATTGCATCAATGAAACCCTATGAATCAGGTTACCTTACTGCGAAATGCGTTGCGTCCTCATTTGTCATGGCACGGCGCTAGACTCACCTTTTTAGCAACCTTCCTCATTGCCGTGTTACGGGTCAAGACCATCAACTTTGCCGAGCTGGCGACAGCCTTTAGCGGAAAAGCTCAGACCCATTCTCATTACAAACGCCTTCAACGCTTCTTTCGTGACTTTGAAATGGACTACGCCGAAATCGCTCAAACGGTCGTATCCCTGATGGGAATTCCTGAACCTTGGGTACTGTCCCTCGAGCGTACTGAATGGAAATTCGGTGATTGCATCTTCAACATTCTGATGCTGGGCATCGTTCATGAGGGTGTCGCGTTTCCAATCGCTTGGACGTTCCTGAACAAGCGAGGGAATTCCAATAGCCATGAGCGAGTGGAAATCTTGACGAGCCTGAAGCCCCAGGAAATCCGACTCAAACCGATCGCATACAATCGTTGGATCGGAGGGGGGCAAAATATTGACCAACACGGGATAGACAGGTAACCCGTATTTTTCCTGAGCCAGTGCTGCATAGGCTCTCATGCGTAACGGCATTTTATCGGTGTAGCGCAATTGCAACTCAGTCAGGATTAGGAATTCGCCATGAATCGGGCTATGAACCTTCATCAAAACATCATTTTCGCGGCTGATTCACTGGAATTCAGACCCCAGAATCTCCAGGGCAACCACATCATCTTGTTGGGTGACCCATTTGGCCCAAGCATCTGGGGATAAGCCCAACAGTCGTTTACCGCCAATATCTGAAACTTTAGCCAATGCTCAAACCCTTGATGACGAGAACTGCTCTAGCCTCAGCTATTCTACCGGACAGCGGCTTTGTTGGAGTGGGCGATTCTTGTTCCAAGACGCACTGCGATCGCAGTGCGTGGAATTGAGTGCGTGGAAAGTGATTGAATTGGCTCAGAACTAGGACTGGGGGCTTTAAGTCCGATGCAATGACCTTGTAAAGAAATGACTCTCACTATTGTGAGGTTAAGTATGCTGGAAGTAGGAGATTGAAGGATTTATTATGGTGAATTCTTCTGCACCGAAACCGATGGATTGGGGGACTTTGGGTGCCGCATTAAGTCAACTGTTTAGGCTGTCGGTTAGTGGCGTAGCTGCATTAGCAGGGAGTACAGCTTGTTACGCAATCAATCCGACGTTGCCTTTCCTAGACTACTTGCTGACGGGATGGGTGTTGGCATGTATGACAGGCGCTGCCTGTGCCATCAATGACTATTGGGATGTCCAGAAAGATAGCATTAATCATCCTGATAGACCTTTACCGTCTGGATTACTGACGTTGAGACAGGCTTGGTTCGCAGCGATTGTCACTTTTTCCTGTGCAGTAATTGCTGCAATTCCATTAGGCAAATCTGTGTTTTGGTTAGTGATGGTCAGTACCTTACTGTTATGGAATTACTCGCACATCCTGCGATACAGCGGGATTCTCGGTAATCTAGTTGTCGCAACCATTATTGCACTGCTCATTCTGCTGGGGAGTATCGTTGCCGGAAGACCATTGGCGATGCTCTATCCAATGGGTTTTCTTTTTTGTTATGCCTTAGCCAGGGAACTAATCTGGGATGTACACGATGCAGAGGGCGATCGCGAACAAGGAATTAAGACGATTGCGAACTGTTGGGGGGCACCCGCAGCTTTTCTATGGACTTGGGGATTGCTGGGATTGCTGCTTGGATCTATTCCGATAGCGCTGTGGCTCCCTATGACCCATGCCGGATGGTTTGTTACCTTTACAGTCTTTATGCTGCTCTGTTTCGGTATCCCGTTGGCGTTTTATCAACAACAACAAAGTGAAAGCAGATATCGACAGTTGGTTGGTTGGGAGCGTTTGGGATTATTGTTAGGCATATTGGGATTATTGGGCACAGCTCCCTCGTTTAGCCTGACGTGACGCAATAAAACAACGCTTTAACGACTCATCCTTTAATCCAATCGATTGCCTCGGCAAAAACAAAACAAACGCTTCAGCAAGCAAATCGCACGATTTCTTTAGCTTTAGCGCATATCAACGTGCTAATGTGTTGAGCACCATTCAAAGCAACGTCATTCCATCCCCGCTCGTGAACAACCTCATCCACTACCTCATCCAAGACCTGGGCCTATCCGAAGCCGCCCTCGCGATCGTCACCCGTCAGCAACAGCCTACTGTGACCGAGCTGCCGATTGTGCTGTGGAATCACGGGCTGATTAGTCTGGAGCAGTTGGGGAGTATTTTTGATTGGATGGAAGGTGCAGCAGGTTAACGGAAGGCCAAGAAGTCAGAAATATTGTCATTTTCGGCTTAAGGGTTGACAAATTCATCAATCCAGCTACCATGACTCCAAGCCAAACGTGCGAGGGCCAGTCATGTTAGATCTCGATCTGTATGCATTCATTGCAGTCTTCATCGTCACGAGCGTCAATCTGCTGAAATGCTCCAGTCGCGAATTGAACCTCAATAAGTGGTTGAAACCCTTTAGCGTGGGCTGGATTCTATCGGGATTGACGATGTTTTACCGATGGTGCAGAAAGGGTCTTTGGGTCTGATCGCCGTCACTTATTTCCTCATCGGTGCCTTGATCGTCAATACCCTCGTTCTGTCCACCTGCTCTAGACTGCCCAACCGGATTGTGGATGTGAAGTCACCAACCATCGAGATGATGGGCGGGGTGATCCTGAAGCTGATCGGTCGCGGTGCCTATGTCGTGCTCAAGAGTCAGGCGATCGGGTTGCTTCGGTTTATTGAGGCAGCGATCGGGTGGCGCCGTCAGGTTGCACGATTGGGTCCAGCCTAAACCGCCAAACTCAACTGCACCTGCTTCAACTCCCGCCCACCCTTAGGCAATGGCTCAGGCTCGCAAGTCTTTGCCGTACAGTATTTCTGATAAGTACACCGATCGCAGTGCCCTCCGACCTTGGGCTTCCATTCCGAATCAGTTCGTAACTTCGTAGCGAGATCTGCGATGAGCGATCGCACCCGCTCCTGATGGTCTGGCGTCACATCGAACGATAGGCTTTTGCCAGAGCGCAGGAAGATGAGCGTGAGTCGTTTCAAAGACTGCTGATATACCTGCTGAAGCGCAAGATAGTAAAGGCCGAGCTGCACATCCACTGAATCAGGGACAGTCGTATTCTTAGTTGTTTTGTAGTCGATCAACTCCAGATTGCCGTTCGTATTATCCAGGCGATCGTAACGACTATTGAGGGCAAACTCAATGGTCTCGAACTGCACTTTTGCCGAAATCCTCCTCTCAACGCCCAGAGGCTGCTGCATCACGTCCAATGGCACAACAAAATCATTGAAATAGCACTGTAGGATGGCACGACCGTCATCGATCTGTGCTTTAGATAGCTTTGCAACACTGGCACCCCAACACAAATCAAACCAGTCCTATTCGGGCTTGTGGTTGTTGTAGTGCCAATCTCTGTATGCGATCGCTAGCGCTTGATGGAGTGCATTGCCCAAATCCGCCGAACCGAACGCCGAACGAGTGCTAATCCCTAGCTCGTAGCGGAAGTTGTACTGCTGGGGGCACTGTTTGTAGGTGACAAGTTTTGTGGCGGAGAGGGCGTAGGTCATAGGGGCAACCAGTCGGGATTGAACCGGAGCTATGCGCTGAGGGCACAGTAATGCAAAAGCATAAGTTGTTCGGCCTTTAAGGTTTCAAGTGCATAGGTATGCCCTTTCCTATCCACAAACTCTACCTCAAAGACATTGGGTTCGTAGACTTCCACAATGGTGCCCCCCACGGAATAATCCGTTTTCTGGCACATCGGTCAGCAGTGTTACAACATCCAGTAGTTGCATGGATTGAGAATCCATCGAACCCTCCATTTTCAGAGAATGTAGCAGGTAATCAAACGGGGAAATGTCTCTGTATCTCGAACAATCCAAACGCTATGGATGAGTGCTTGGCGATCGTGCTCATGCAGCAGCTCGTTCCGGTACACCACCATGCAGGGTTCGTCTTTGCGAATTTCTCAGCAACCCTTGATAATCATTGGGTGAATGAGGCGATCCACGATGCTATTGATTCGGAGTGCAGGTTTTCCCTTTTTGAGAGTGGGGTATACGAAAAACGGCTGAACCAGCCACGAATTATGTTGTTTTCGGGCTTTGCGCGTGACCCTCACAGGAAAAGCCGAATCCGCTACAGCTAGCGCTGAGTCTGGGCCGTCAAACGTTAGTTTGCCTTGAACGGTGGCGACGGCTTGGTAATAGTGGGTACGGACTCTTGGTGCGGAGCTATCGGCCATAGAAGTGAATAATGCTTGCTGCTTAATTAGACGATAGGTATCCTACTTAAGGTAAACAATTTAGATCCAGGATAGATATAGCATGTCTCTCAAAAATTGCTTCTGGACATCGGCTGTAATACTAGGAACCTTTGCAACGTTAATGCCTGTTCCTGTTTTAGCTCAAAAGAAACACCCCGCAGAAGAAATAGGGATACGATCCGTCAATGGAAACTTAAGCACAAGCATTACATTTGTTAATAACAGACAACAGATCGTCAAAGTACAGTGGCTAGATTACAGGGGAAAGCGAAAGTTTTACAAAACCCTTAGCCCCAGCGAACAATATGACCAGCAGACTTACCTGACGCATCCTTGGTTGATTACAGACACAAGCAACAATTCTCTATATCTCTTTTTCCCTGATGCACAGCCCAGAACAATTGAAATTCAATGAATCCGATTATTCCAGTAGATGAACCTGCAACGGAAAATCATTCACATAGACATGGATGCCTTCTACGCATCCGTCGAACAGCGAGACAATCCTCAGTATCGGGGTAAACCGATTGTGGTGGGCGGTCGGCCTGAAAAGCGCGGTGCCGTTGCAGCCGCCAGCTATGAAGCTCGTCAGTTTGGCATTCCCTCCGCAATGCCATCACGCACAGCATTGCAACGATGTCCTCATCTCATTTTGCGGTCCACAAAATGCACGAGCTTGGAATTCATGTAGGTGCTGATCTAAAACGGTGGAATGAAATAGACTTGGTAAAGCAGTTTGGTAAAACAGGCCACTTCTACTATCAGATGGCCCGAGGGATAGATGAACGTCCGGTTAACCCCAACCGGATTCGTAAATCCATTGGAGCAGAGACCAGTTTCGACCCGGACCTTGAAGACATCAACAGGGTTGAACGAGAGTTGAATGCGATCGTCCAGGTAGTTCAACAGCGGCTAGAGCGTACTGGAGCAAAAGGACGAACGATTACGCTGAAGGTGAAGTTTGAGGATTACCAACAAATTACTCGCAGTCGGACGACGCTGGGGTTCATTACTGGGGAGGGGCAAATTCTTGCGATCGCCCAAGAGTTGTTGGCAGGGATTGAGTTGGAAAACACAAAAATTCGGTTGTTGGGGATTACGCTCTCGGATCTGGATGCCGAGCTAGGTAACCAGACTTATGAGCAATTGTTATTGGACTTACAGCCTTATTCTGGTTCGCTTTCGCAAATGAGCGATATGGATTGGGTCTGAAGTTTTTTAACTTTTAGACGGGAAGTCCCGCGCTCTACCGCTTCGATTGAGCCCTTCGGCAGGCTCAAGGACCACGTCGGGATGAAAGGCGCGGCGGTGAGAAGTCTAACCCTCAAACATATTTGACCAAAGCTCAAACAGTGAGCAGGGTTGGCGACGACTTGTACTGAGCGCAGTCGAAGTAATCGCCAAAAGTGTAAAATAATAATGGTTTTACAGCCCACCGATTGACTCAAACGAACACGTCTCAGCAACGTGGTGAACAGCGCAAAGTTCGGGAATTGTTTTTCAAGCATTGATATATGCCCGTGGTCTATCGGGTGTTGAAATTGCGAGTGGAGCCGTTCTGTCGGGGAAAGAATCAAGGGGTTCGATCTAGATAAGTGGCGATGAAGCTCGAAGATTCCGAGAGCGATCTTGGGGAGCCCGCGTTGTATGCGCGATGCCCTGAGCTTGTCGAAGGGTAGCATCAACGTCGGGAGAAGTCACGGGCTAAAAGAATGAACACTTACAGCAACTATTCCGAAAAATTGCAATGGGAGGAACTATTTAGGATTGCTACAGTTTTGATGGAGGTTTGCGAGCAGACTATGATTGGAGTATACAGACGCGCTGCAAAAGTCTTATGCTAAACCAAGTTTTACAAACTTTTTTCCTATGTCTCGCTGCAATGATCCTGGCGGTTGGCATAGCATTAGTTAGTCCATTGCCTAGTGGTATTCTCGTCGCACAAGCTCAAGATCGTAATGCTGAGATCGTCAAACCTGCTCCGCCTCCTCCTGGGGCGGATACTCCTAACCCTGTGAAACCCAAACCCAAAGAGGATCGTGCCGCAAAAATGGATGATGGCCAACCCATGCAGGCAGACCCTTCAGTACCCTACGATCCCTATGACATCAACGCCATTCGTAAAATGGATCGCGAAATTTACGGCGAAGTAAAAGGTGAGAATAATGGCTAAAACGGCTTCATCATTGATATAGGCTGAGCTTTAGCCTTTTTCGGATCATCCCCTCCTGCACCAATCTCAAACTGAGTCATCATGTCATGGTCTTCATGGACTAAGTTATGGCAATGCATCATATACTTGCCCAAAATTGGACGCTTGCCAGGGGTGCGGTCTTGAGGAGAACTAAACTTGGCAATCACCCGAATGGTTTCAAAATCATCTAGGAGAAATACATCCTTCCACCCTAGTTCGTAGGGACGAGGCGGGAGTCCATTGCGATCGATCATTTGCAAATCGACAAAGTGAATATGTACCGGATGTACCCATCCTCCCCCCAGATTGACTAAATTCCAAATCTCGATCGCACCTGGTTGCGGATTAGCATCAATGCGATTCTCGTCCCAGGTTTTATTATTGATCTTCCATTCATTACCATTTCGTTCAAACCGAAAAGTTCGAGTAGGAATTGTTTGACCGGGTTGGATTTGATCTACTAAACGCTCGAAGGGTTGACGCAATACATCTGGAAGGGAGCTGTCATCCGTGGCATCATCCTCAATATCAAAGCGCACGATCGCGCTCATATTGTTATTCGTATCTACGTTGTTTGGAAATGCAGGGTTTTGTAGATAGAGCTTGGATCCCTTGGGGTAATCCTTAAAATCAATCACAATTCCATAGCGCTCACCAATACCGATACGCAGCAAATTCAAAGGCGCTGTCATTTTGACAGGTTTCTCCAACAGTCCTGCATCAGTACTAATAACGTGGAAAAAATCCCCGCCCGTCAGCGTGTTTTCTGCTTGGCTCAATACCAATTGATAAGTGCGCGAAGGCGACGCATTCAGCAACCGAAAACGATACTTACGTCGGGCAACTCTCAGACGGGGAAAAGGTGTACCATTAACTAACGCTACATCCCCATAGGCACTGCGCTGACGATGGTCATCAAAAATCAACTGCCCTGCTGCATCAAACTTCTTATCTTGAATGATTAAGGGAATGTCATAATCGCCCTTGGGTAAATTGAGCGCCCGAGCCTTTGCATCATCCACAACATACATCCCCGCCAATCCCATATACACATTGCGCGAAGTTTTGTGGACAGCGTGGTCGTGATACCAGAGCGTAGCAGCACGATCATTGGGATAGAAGTAATCCTTGAAGTATTCTGGTGGTATCAGATCGGTCGCATATCCATCGTATTCCGGCAGCGACGCCATACCATGCAGGTGAATAGAGGTATCAATCGGTTTTTCTTTGCCCTGCTCAATTGTTGTCCCCAATTTATTGATAAACCGAATCACTGAGGTCCGACCTTCGTCCTCTGGTTCTATCCCGCCGCGATGTCGAATGATAGGCCCTACTGCTGCGGGAGCTAATCCTTTACCCACATAGCACCACATTTTTGTTTTCATCCCTGGCAGAATGTCTACCTCTGCTTTCTGCATCGTAATTTCGTAATAGTCGATTGGGCGATCGCCAGAAGTATTGCTCCGAGAAGGAGATAACAAGGGAGGCAATTTCAGAGGTATCTGAAATCGTGGTACAGCAGAACTAAACTGAGCATGTGCTGGCTGCGAATAAGCAAAAGGAGATAACAGTATTCCACCTCCTACCACCTTTATTGCCTCACGTCTTGTAATTTTCATACCCACAATTCCTACCAGTGACGGCTCAGATTTTGCTTCGCGATATTAATCGATTACATTTGACAGCTGGTCAAACTTATATTTCTGAAGTGTACAAGACCTTTCATCCCAGTTCGGAAATTTGTAGCAAAACTCGACAGTATGATCGCGATCGCCATGATCGCCCAAAAATGTTCTAACTACCCCTCTACGAAATAAGATAGACAAAACCCCACTACCGACAAATAAGACCGCATCCACCGCTCAGTCCACAATCCAAACCCTCGCCGCCCTCAAAGCCCACTACGAAAAACATCTCGCCCAATCCGAAGCCCCCTCCAGCCAACTCTACGCAGACCTGCTCTCGCATACGGATGCCTTACTCTTGGGTCTATTCGTGCAAAGCAATGGCCATGCAATCCCAACATTCACACCGGAGCCAGCGGTCATCGTACCAGCAGCCAAAGCTAAATCTGAGGCAGCACCCGCACCCCGAATCTCATTTCCGCTATTACCTGCATACCAGGGCAAGTCAGTTATGCTCTCAAGGCGACGCTCCAACCCGATGAAGACAAATATCTCAATATCGTCAACGCTCTGGGCGATTTCATCTTGGCCACTAATGTTCTGGATGTAACCGTCTTAAGCGCTGATGATGCCTTAAAGAATACAAAGCTCAACAGGGAACAGAGCGTGGATTTCGGT
>JAAURS010000183.1 GCA_012032135.1 Acaryochloridaceae cyanobacterium RU_4_10
TCAAAAATTGAAAAACATTTCATGAGGCAATTTTTATCTAAAATTTTTGAACAGTCGAGGCGATTTTAGCCTTTGAGTCGCATTGAATTGCGACTGACTTTGTCTTGCGCTCAAAATGCGGTCGAACACCCCATGAGCCCCGCCAAATTTGACCTAAGTACTGAATGAGGTGTTACCCATGCGTGGGATGCTTTTCCAAGCAATAGTTTCGCTAAATATCATTTGTTGTTTTTCGAGTTTTCCTGCTTTTGGAAGTACTCATGTTAATTCCAAGTCTTCATTAACACAAGACAACAAACAGTCCAAAAATTTTATTGTGTCGCTCGCCCATCAAGATAGTTTTGAAAGTCAAGTTTTAGCGGAGCTAAATCAAGTCCGTTCCAACCCTTCTGCCTATGCAAATTGGTTGTCCCAGATCAAAAGATCGATCCGAACAATGGAAGGGCCAGGAGTGATTGATGAAGCAATTCATGCCTTACGCGCGACAGAACCCATGCTGCCACTCCAACGCTCTGTGGGAATGTCTGTCGCGGCAGGGGACCATGTGAAGGATCAAGGACCGAGGGGGACCATAGGCCATACGGACAGTAATGGTGTGGGTCCCTGCCAGCGGGTTTCTCGCTATGGTGTGCTTTCCCACCCTCAGGCGTGTTCTGAAAATGTGAGTTACGGGATGGCAACCCCTCAGGATGTGGTCAGACAGCTTATTGTGGATGATGGGGTGCCGGATCGGGGGCATCGCAGAATTGTGCTCAATCCACGATTAGCGATCGCAGGGGTGGCCTGTGGCGCTCACGCACGGTATCAAACCATGTGTGTGATTGATTACGCGAGGACCTATCAAGATCGAGCGGAGACCTTCTCAAATTTAGGGACAGAGAGTCCGAAGGTTGCCCTAAGCGGGTACTGCAATTCGGGCAAGGTAACTCGACCCAAGTCTGTTAGAAGTGGCGGACAGGACGCCATTTATAAGTTTTGGATGGATTTTAGCCGAGGGCCAGAAGTCCAATATCCAACCGCCTGCGGTCGTCAGTATTGGGCCAAGGAAGGCTCTAGCCGCGACGGCAATGCTACTCCCTTGGTTTATCTTGTTGATGGATCGGGCGCTTGTGTGGTTCCTTACCTCTTTACTCAGACGAAGGGCGGAGCGTTAAAGGTCGTTCGCGAAGCCTCGGAATGTGCGGCAAGTTGAAGTCGCCAGCTATTGCAAGATTTGTTGTAATGCGGCCTGCAAGGTGGGGTATTGAAATTCAAAACCTTTGCTGAGCGTGTTTTTGGGTTGTACGTGTTGACCTTCTAGCACGACTTGGGCAGCTTCGCCTAGCAGGAGAGCTAGGGCAAAATCTGGAACGGGCAGCCAAGAGGGGCGGTTGATGATTTGTCCTAAAATCTGACAGAGTTCGCTCATTCTGGCTGGGTTGGGAGCGGTGGCGTTAAAAACGCCTGCCATTACGGGATCGGTGAGGGCTTTGAGAATGAGGTTGACCAGATCTTCGCGGTGGACCCAAGAAACCCACTGGTTCCCGCTCCCTAAGGGTCCACCCGCAAACAATTGAAACGGAAACATCATGCGCGCTAAGACGCCCCCACCCGGACCTAGGACAATTCCAGTACGAAGAATGGCGAGGCGAGTCCCGGATGCTTTGACTTTTTCGGCTTCAGCTTCCCAGGCTTGGCAAACCTCTGCTAAGAAATCTTTGCCAGGACTGCTGGTCTCATCAAAAACGGCGGTTTCGCTGGTGCCGTAATAACCGACGGCGGATGAGTTAACTAAGACTGAGGGTTTGGGGTTGGCTTGAGCGATCGCTTCTACAATTTTCTGAGTGCCCAGTTGGCGGCTTTCCAATATTTCTTTTTTGCTGTTTTCAGTCCAACGATTTGCGATCGGTTCTCCCGCAAGGTTGACCACACCATCGCACCCTGCAATGGATTGTTGCCAAGGACCAGATGCTTTGGGCGTATAGCTGATAACTTCTGCTTTAGGAAAGCGTTGTTGGGCTTTTGAGACGTTCCGAACCAGGAGTAATACTTGATGCCCTTCAGTTTGCAATCGTTCGACTAAGCGACTGCCGATGAAGCCTGTACTGCCTGTTACTGCAACTTTCATAGTGTCTAGAGAATTTTTAATGGGGTTCTTTTTACCATAGGCTATTCTGCGGTGGCTGAGAGGGGCGATCGGGTGAGTTGCCCTAGAGGATGGGACTATGGTAGATTAGGGCACCTAGGGGCGATTAGCACAGTGGTAGCGCACTTCCTTCACACGGAAGGGGTCACGTGTTCGAGTCACGTATCGCCCATTCAATAACTTCACCTCCACCCATTCAAGCTTGTTGCGACGACGGTCGCTTGATTCTGTTTGGCAAGGCGATCGCATTGTTGTCAAAACGAGAAAGGCGATCGCAACCGCAACCGGAAGATGAAGTGCATCGGTTGCATAAATCTATATCACCCCATAGAATAGTTGTTAACAACGTTCTTGAGAGAGAAATGGGGAATCCAAATCTACCGCGTTTGCCCAGAGCTGATGATGTAACCGATGAATTGGCGGCTAGTGTCACCGGAATCAGGCTGCCTATTCACATTGATGCACTGGTGCGATCGCAGCCCAATCGAACCGCATGGCTACGCCGCGTCATCACCGAAGCGGCTCAGCGGGAACTGATGAAGGATGGTGAAGTATGACTTTTGAAGAGGTACAGCAGGCTATTGAAGGGATGCTCTCAGTACAAAGAGAGTTGCAAGAAAGTCAGTTGCGCTTTGACGCTGAACTGGGTGACTTAAAACAGTCTGTAGGCGATCTAAAGGAAGCTCAAAAGCAAACTTTGGTTGCAATGGATGCTCTCCTAGAACATGGCAAGGCAACAGACCGCAGGATTGAGCAACTTATTGGTTACAGCATCAACAGAGAGCGGGATTCCCTGGATATCCAACAGGACATATTATTAGATCTACGTCATCGCGTTGTTGCCATAGAAAGGAAATTAACCGAGTCTTAGCCAAGATACTACAACCCGTAATCTGAACACTTTTCCGCAATATTGCCGCAAGTGTTTTGACGTTTGCTCCCGATGGCGCTCCCGTTGATTTATTGAGAATGCTCAACAGTTTTGATTTTATTGACTTGTAGCGAATAGTGATTCTTCCTTCACAGGGAAGGGGTCACGTATCGCCCACTCGATCGCATCACCTCTACCCATTCGGGCAATGAGCTACTTACACTAATGACTCAATCGCCTGTTTGGTTAAGTGATGAGTCAGATTAGGTTGTCCAATCTTCAATGGAAAGATTTCTGATTTGACTGAAGTCTTTGGTATTGCGCGTTAGCAACATTGACTGATTGGCTATTGCGATCGCGGCGATCTTCAAGTCCATAGTGCCAAGTCGAGGATACTGTTTCCGTAAATTTTGAAAAACTTCGCCAACCTTGTCATCAAAGCTAAGGACTAGAATTTTGCGATAGTTGGCAATATGGCGTTCTAGTTTTTGATAAGCCGCAATTTGTTCGGCAATACTGCTAGTTTTTGCGGTATAGCTCAGCCAACCTCGCATTTGTTCTTCGTAGGTGATGATAGTTGTAAAAACTTGGTTTGGTTTGACTCGTATGAGTCTGGCGAGTAGGGGCTGAGCTGCTAGTCCACCGCGATCCATGATGCTGATATGGTCAGTATCGAGGATGTACATGGCTAGGTTGTGGATGTAGATTCTGTCTGTGGGCGGAGGGATTCACGGTATTGCCGACCGAGCTGCATGGCTTCGTCGTAGGCTGGGTCGTTGGCGAAGGATCCGAGGATTTCTTCCCACCAAGGGGTTTCGGCAGAGGTCTGCTGTTGTGCTTTAAGTTGAGCAACTTCGGTTTCTAGAGCGATGAGTCTAGCTTCGAGTTCAGTGTTTGACATCGGATTGCTTTGAGTCAATAGTGTAATTTTATCACGGTAATCTGAAGGCTGGGAAAAGGGCGATCGCATTATCTATGGCTTTTGCGGAGATTGAGCAAAAGGCGATCGCACCCATCCGAAACTGCTCTCGTCAATGATTCTGGAGACATGGCATTATTGCGATCGCGTAGCGTCCCCGATGGCGAAGCCACCCTGAAAGGGATAGGAAAATCGCCCAGTCAAGCGGAAGCAGAAAAGGCTGAGGATCAACCCTGAACTGAACCTCTATCCACTTCGAGGCACAGTTCTTTTCTATGAGGATCCGTTTGAGCCTGCATGACTTGACAGCTAGCCTGACTCAATTTGTTTTATTGACCTACATACGCTAACTATTCAATCAGTTGGCTTCGGCGAGACGATCACATAAAGTTCTAGCTGCTCTCTTGTAACCCACCTGTGTCTAGATCGGTCGAATCATTGGGAATATCGTTATTAATTTGAGTAGCGTTCCGATTGTAATTGGCCGTCTGAAGTTTGAGTGCAACTTCTAGAGGCTGACTTTGTTTAGCCTGGTGAATGGTTGCCCATTCAACATAACTGCGTAGATCTTCCATAGATGCAGGGCAATCTGAACCATGATAAACGTATAAGGCTTCTCCATTATCACCTTCGCCAATAGCAATAGGGAGGCTAACAGTTCTTAGGTAGACTAACTCTTGGTTTTCCCCATCTAACTTAGCAAGCTCATTTCTAATATCTTTATAGATACTTCTAATTACTGCTCCAGTTCTATTCAAGTATTTTTTTCAATCAACGCAGCACAGCGAACAAACCTATAACCATCCCAGACCGTTTGATACTGATCTACAATTCGAGGGTCAAAAGCTTTAGGATAAAGTGCATGAGCTAACTCTCTCTTGCTTTTTGGAGAGTTGGCTCGTTTTAACGTTGCGAGCAAATTAGATTCTTTAGTTTTTCGTTCTTCTACACTAGAAAATACGTGAGCTGTCCACTCTGGCTGAAACTCTCTTGCGGAAGCAAATTCGTCAGAATCGAATTTGAAGAACCCTTGGCCACTAAATTCATCAAAGCTAAAATTTTCGGGCTCAGAGTGAGGAGAATTCGAAGGCATAAGATTTTTGATTGTACATCTTCGGGAACATTATAGAACATTGATTAGATGAATGACACCAGAAACGGTGTACATATAGTGTGGATTCAGTATGAATCAATCACCTTGACCACGTATTTAGTGGATTATCAAGCTACATTACAACTCTAGCAATGTTTTTTGATCGTGTAGATCATGGACTTAAGGCACCTTAGGGCAATCACATTTCAACTCCAGAAGCCACACCGGATAGCAGACTCAACCCCAATGAGTAAAAATACTTACGGGGTAAGTCCTTTATCTTAAGGGCATTTCAAAATAAAATGTAAATATGCTGGTATACAGCGTGAAGCATTAGCGTGGAAAGGTCTCATAAACTATAATCAATATTCCTTAATGACATTTAAGGAGATTTCACGACATAAGAAAGATAGGGTGATTATGGTAGCAGTCAAAACCAGGCATAACCCCTTGTTGTCAAAACAGGTTGGGCTACGATTGCAAGAGGCGAGGGAATCAAAAGGCTTAAAGCCGGAAAGTGTTGGTTCCCTCCTGCGAATTTCAGGCACAATCATTACACAAATTGAAGAAGGGGAAATAGAAAAATATTTGAAGGAAATATATGGAATGCTTTGCATCTATACTACTCCTGTTCATCAAATATTTGAAGGTTATTTTAATGCTGAAAACCCAACTAATACATCTGAAAAGACGGACATAAATGATTGCATTTGCTATGTTTTAGATTCCATTAATTTCCACAAGATTTTGATGGGTAGAGCTTCTGCATTATCTATTTTGCCTTTTGCAAGTGGGAAGATTAACGGGAAGCCAACAATATTTTCAAAAGACAGAGAAGAAATAAAGAAGAAGAAATCTCTCAAGAAAGCAATTCCTTCTATTCTTGAATCTAGATCGAAAGAAGTTATTGAACAACATAAATTGCATAAACTTCCGATCAATGTGTATCAGATTGCTGCAAATTTAGGAGTTTCTGTCTCTTTTGAAAGTTTGCCTAGTGAAATGTACATGAAGATTAAAGGATTTTGTTATAAGGATGAAGAATTTAGTCTGATCGGAGTAAATAAAAGCCATCCTATTTCCCTTCAAAGATTCACTATGGCTCATGAATTACATCATCTTCTGTATGATTTTAATGCTGCACGATTTCTATGTGGTCCTGATAATGCCGATGAAGCTTTTGAATGGAATGCCGAACACTTTGCTGCTGAACTCCTTATGCCCCGAAATTTAATGCTTAGATTAGTATCTAATCCTTTGAATATTAACTATTTAACAGTTAATTTAGTTGCAAAACATTTTGGAGTTAGCTATGAGGCGGCAGCTATTCGACTTAATAAATTTGGGTTGATACAAAGTTATTTAGAAGTTTGCAAGAAAGATTACAGAGAGAAAGACAAGAAAAAAACTGACTACTTAATTCAAAATAAATGTACGTATCTAACAGCAGTATTCGGTCTGGAAACTGGAATTCCTGATTTGCAATTAAACGATAAATTTACTATACATGAACTATGTGGTGCTCCAATAACTGATCCGTCTCATACCATCTGCTGGCATTGTGGATTAGAGCTTCAAGGCAAAAATCTTGACGACTCTTGCTTAAAAAATCCATATAGGCAGAACCCTTCCAATCTTTTCCCCACAAAAGCTCCTTCCTTTGAAATTAGACAAAAGAGAAAAAGAAAATGAAGATTACAATCAACTCTCTATTAATCTCAATTGTAATATATAAATAAATTGAATCCCTTAAGATTCGATTTATTTACTTACTATTTTGCCTGAATTCAATTGTCAAATCGACTCAATCCGTAACTGACGCCCCACAACAGAAGCTGCCCGTTGAATTGTATCCAGCGAAACACCTGTTTTTTCTGGATCCAATAGGCGATCAAGTTGCGATCGACTCGTCTGCATTTTTGTTGCCATCTCAGTTTTAGCGATCTTCTTCTGCTTCATTTCTTCAGCAAGCTGACGCGCCAAAAACCGTTTAATCGAGATTTGCTAGCGATCGCATTGTAGTCAAGAGAAGAAAGGCGATCGCATTCTCCAACGTAACACTGCCAATAAGCTATGATTGGGACATAATCATAGTCGATGCTAGCTTTTTAGCTGAGATATAGCGCTTATGTCCCCCATCAATCACCGCCAAAAAATCGCCAGCCATGTTCAAAAATTAGATGGAGAGCATGTGAAAGCATTAGTATTGGACTGGTTAACCGTTACAGATGCCAGCCTTCAAGACTTTGAACGCTTACTATCGACCGAATGGACTCCAGCCGAGTCCGAACCTGAAGCTTATGGAGAATTAGATCAAACTCTAAACTTCCATCCATTAACCGAACCTCAGATGATTCACAAAAGCCTAGAGGTATTGGAAGAATACCGCCTCACAGGGAATGGCATTTCCCATGCACAAGTTCTTGAATGGGCGGACAAATTGGGCACGGACAACGTGAACCCATGACTCCAATTATTTGGACAAAAGCCGCAACCACTGACATAGAAAGGCATTACTCTTTTCTAGAGCCAATTGACCCAGGCATTGCCAAAAAAGCTGTACAAGCTATCCTTAAAGCAGGAGAGAGTCTCACAGAAAATCCCCGTCGTGGTGCTGTTGTTCTGCAAGCAAAGGGTCTAAGAAAGCTGAGGGTTCCCTTCGGCAAATTTGGATTTGTGATTCATTATATTTTTATTGAGACTGAAGTATTGATTTTACGGATTTATCACGGACGAGAGAATCGACAAACTTAGCGATCTTCTTCTGCTTCATCTCTTCAGCAAGCTGACGCACCAGCAACCGTTTAATCGCAATAGCCCCTCTACAATCGCCAAATTACTCAGCGGTGAAGTATCACTAACAATAATCACAGCCAGCCCTTTGCCTGTAGATGATTTAAATCTTCTTGAAATTCATCAACATCATAGTGAACACAAATACCACGGTCTGAAAGCAAACGCTGAAAGCGAGTTTGGCTCATTCCCAGAATTTCGCTGGCTTTCCCTAAACTAATTTTATCCTGCTCAAACAATAGAACCATGATTTCCAACAAAAGATCGGCTTCCGATAATCCACTCGCCCTCATAATCTCGTCTGAAATGACCAAGCTCATGATTCTATATCCCTTATAGAGTAATACTCTCATTTCCCCTGATTTCTATTGACCGCGATCGGACTCAAAATCCGCAAACCTCAATACCTACATATCCATACAAAGCAAAACTCCAGTAAAAATAATCAGGCGATCGCCCTTTCCGAAAACTTTAAATTCAATGTCTAGATCAACTCAATCCGTAACTGACGCCCCACAACAGAAGCTGCCCGTTGAATTGTATCCAGCGAAACCCCTGTTTTTTCAGGATCCAACAAACGATCGAGTTGCGATCGACTCGTCTGCATCTTTGTTGCCATCTCAGTTTTAGTAATTTTCTTTAACTTCATCTCTTCAGCAAGCTGACGCGCTAGTACTCGCTTAATAGCGATCGCATTGCATTCTTCATAAAGACCTTCCTCTCTTAAAAAATCATCGAAATCAGAACCAGTATGGGGATTATGGGTCATAGTGCATGTGTTCCTTTTTCCGTTTAACAGCTAAATCGATTTCCTTCTTTGGCGTTTTCTGAGACTTTTTGATAAAGCCATGCAGTAAAATCATCTCTCCCTTATGGATGTAGAAAATGACTCGTGCAATGCGTCCACCAGTAATCTTACTCCTTACCTCCCATAGGTCTGCGTAGCCAGACAGTTGGCGACAGAGGGGCAAACCAATCGGAAAACTAAACT
The DNA here is from genome assembly GCA_012032135.1 of Acaryochloridaceae cyanobacterium RU_4_10. Lineage (GTDB taxonomy): Bacteria > Cyanobacteriota > Cyanobacteriia > Thermosynechococcales > Thermosynechococcaceae > JAAURS01. Next base: position 8,793 of record JAAURS010000183.1, read on the forward strand.
CCACATCCTTGATATCAGAACCAATCAGCCGACAATCTTCCCGATTGAGATCTCTCAACCAGTCTTTAACTGGCTCCGAGCCACCTTCGGTACAAAAAAACTTAGCTGGCAATCGTTTCAAGTTTTACCCTCATAACTTATTGTATCTTATATGGTACAAGAATGCCAGCGCATTGAGAGCGGTATAGTTGACTCAGTGGATTGACTTCTCTGGCTTTGGGGTTTAGCAATTGATACAAGTTTTCAGTCCAATCTTATGCACCTGAATCCCCAACAATCCAGTGCCCGATGACGGTGAGGCCAACATTCGCGCTTGACTAGTCTGTATCCTGATATCTATCTTTGTTGTGGCGATCTTTTTCTGCTTCATTTCTTCAGCAAGCTGATGCGCCAACATCCGTTTAATCGCGATTTACTAGCGATCGCATTGTAGTCAAGGCAAGAAAGGAGATCGCAACCGCAACCGGAAGATGAAGTGCATCGGTTGCATAAATCTATATCACCCCATTAAATAGTTGTTAACAATTACAGCATCCACATTGACTTTAAGTTGTTCG
>JAAURS010000184.1 GCA_012032135.1 Acaryochloridaceae cyanobacterium RU_4_10
ATTCCCCCCTTTGTAAGGGGGGTTAGGGGGGATCTATCTGTAGTGCTATTTTTCAGAATTGGTATAACTGCTTTAGCCAAATTTGGCATCCTTCTACACCTGCTTGTGCTAACAACGGAGAGAGCGGTGGCAAACGCAACCAAGAGTAGCTCTGAAAAACCTCGCTACTTTCCTTAAAACTACCTTGGAGGACAAATATTTCTAACCCCTCTTGTGCGAGTAGCAAAATTTCTGTATTTGCTTCCCAGTGCTCTAGTCGCACAGTCTCCCGATCGTCAGAAAAAAGCGGTATCGTTCTGACACCGAGACGGGTTGAATCATCTCGGTAGGACTGTTGCGTCGTATCGATCGCAATTTGGGTGCGTTGGCGTAGCCTCTCGGGACAAGATTCGCCTGGGTCAAATTGCCAAAGTTTTACTAGAATAACGCAGCCGTTTGCCGAGCCTGGAGTATGACTGGAGGTGGGTGGATTGCGGACATAGGTGCCCACCGGATAGTCGCCATGTTTGTCTTGAAACACGCCTTCTAATACCAAAAATTCTTCGCCGCCGCCATGGGTGTGGGGAGAGAACTGACTGTTGGGGGCATAGCGCACGATCGTGGTCGCCCGTGCCACTTCATCCCCAATGCGATCGAGCATCCGGCGTTCTACACCTAGGATTGGGGAGGGTTGCCACGGTATCTTCGCCCCATGAACGACCGCACGTTTTGTGAAATCTGCATTGAGTTTCATCGCGTCATTCTCTCCTGACAAAATCAACCAAACCAGAAGTAGCATGGTGGAAGTAGTCTGCGATCGCATCCAGTAAATTGGCTTCCACCCGTCGCTGCATCATGTAAATGAGCGCTCGCTCCTTGGGCGATGCCCCAGTCAGGGTTGGTTCTCCGCATGTACGTTTGAGTTAAGGTATCTGTCGGCTATGCGGTACTCTCAGTATGCTACTAGGGCATGATATCTGCAAATAAATTCCGGTGGTAAGCTCAACCCTACTCGCAAAAAAGTATCAAAGCAACGCAAGTCTGTCAAAGTATCAATCAAAATAAACAAGTGAACTATTGGGAACTCATCCGAGAAATTCCAGTCAGCGAGATTTTCAGGATTGCGATTGCAGGCTAGCCTGCAATCCCACATCTGCGATCGCAGGCTACTTTTTCCTGGAAATCTATTCGTGGCAAAGAGTTGAAGTTCTCTGGGAGATTTTGATGAGAAGCTTCTCATACAGTTTTCATTAAGATTTTACAAACATCAGGTTAACTAAACGTTAAATTCAGAGAAAGTTCCAGGTTGGGATTTTGTCTAACAGATAGCCGCGCGAGTATTTTTATTTTTTTAATCATTACTGAGATGCATCCCGATCGATTGCCACAACCATCGCCCCGTTCTACCGCAAACCGAGCCACGATCGCGATCGTGGCCGAAGGGTTTTTGTCCCGTTTGAGTTTCGGCATCATTAGCTTTGCCCTCCCAATTTATGCCCATCGCCTGGGGCTCACCTTATTCGAGATTGGGGTGTTAATGACCTTGAATCAAGTCGTGGCTATGGTGCTGAAACCAGCGATGGGTTGGGTAGCCGATCGCGTGGGTTTGAAACGGAGCTTCACCGCCTCGATTGTGGTCCGCAGCCTGATTGCATTGTGTTTGGTGGTGGCAACCTCTCCCTGGCAGCTTTACGCGATTAAAGCCATTCATGGAGGGTCTAAGGCGTTACGCGATCCAGCAGCGAACGCTCTGATTGCCGAACACGGCGGGAAAAAAGCGATCGCTTCTGCATTTGCCTGGTATCACACGGCCAAGATTGCGGCGGGCTCGATGGGGAAAGCGATTGCGGGGATTTTGCTGACCGCTACGGCTTCTAATTTTGCCTTCGCTTTCAATATTGCGTTTTTGCTCTCGTTGTTTCCCCTCTACAGCGTCATTCGCTACCTAAAGCCAGACAAGCCAAGGGAAACAACCGCGATCGCCGCTAGTCAATCTGAATCGCCTCTACTCTCCCAACCCTCAGATGAGATTGACGAACTGACGTCCCTTCCGCCCACGGGTACAACCAAATCACTCATCCTCTCGTTCAGCATTTTATCGTTTGCCATTAATGGCACCGCCGAAATGCTGCGGGGGTTGTTTCCAATTTTGGCGACCGAATATGCGGGTTTGAGCGAAGCTGAGACGGGGTTAATCTATATTGTTTCCACGGTCATCGTCTTAGTTTCCGGTCCGATTTTTGGTTGGCTGGCCGATCGAGGCCGTCAAGAACTGGTGTTGCTGGTCCGAAGTTTTGGCAATATTGTCTCCTCAATCGTCTATATCCTGGCTCCCAATCTCGTGGGTTTTACAATCGGCAAACTGTCTGACGATGCGGGGAAAGGGGCATTCCGCCCAGTTTGGGGAGCAATTATGGCTCAAGTTTCTAGCTATGCCCCTCAGCATCGGGCGCAAACGATGAGTTGGATGCTAGTGGGGGAAGATGCAGGGGCGATCGCCGGACCAATTTTGGCAGGGTTGCTCTGGAGTACGTGGGGATTACCGATCATGTTAGGGGTTCGAGTGTTGCTGGCCATTGCGACTGAAGCCTATACCCTTTATTTAACTCGATCGCTGGAAGGTGCTGGCCATAAAAACTTGGGTGCCAGCCTCTCTGTTAGTAGCGAAACCAATTGTTCGACTGAAGCTCGCGAACTGCCAAAATCCAAACTCTAGAAGCAATGCTATGACAGAGTTTTAGAAATGTTCAAAGTCAAGCTAAGAACTTTCTCATGTAAGTTTCATGTCGAGTTCACGGAGTTAAGACAAGATTAACTCAGGGTTAAGCCAAGGTAAATCTTTGGTTAGCAGTTGATAAACAGTCGATCGGGAACTATCTAGCTCGGTTGCTTTTACTCACCCATGGAAGAAACCTAGTCAGTAGTTAAGGAGTTCATCATGCAAGCCATAATTTTAGCCGCTGGTCGTGGTTCACGGTTGTCAAACGCTCTCAAAGGTAAGCCTAAGTGTTTGGCTCAAGTCGAGGATAGCATCAGCTTAATTGAATATCAACTCGCTATCCTCCATAGCTTGGGCATTACCGAAGTTTGCGTAGTGTTGGGATATCGCGCTCACGAGGTCTACCGGGCAGTAGGAGATCGCTGTCACTGCATCATTAACCGTCGTTATGCAGAAACCAACAGTCTTTACTCCCTTTGGCTGGCTCGAAATTGGGTCAAGGATAATTGCTTAATCATGAATAGCGATATCCTGGCCCATCCGAGAATTTACAAGCGATTGCTGAATGCCCCAGGAAATGCCTTAACCTACGACTCCTGGTCGGGTGATGAGGCGGAACAAATGAAAGTTGCCTTTAAAGATGAAAGATTGCAACAAATTAGCAAATCGCTCTCTGAAGATGACGCTCAAGGTGAAAGCGTTGGTTTGCTGAAGTTTACCCGCCAGGGCATGACAGCCTTATTTGCTGAAGCTGAAACGGCTTTGGCGGTAGGCGGCGAGAATCAGTGGGCTCCAGCAGCGATCGATCGCCTCGCCCAACATCAACCGATCGCAGGCATCGATATTGCGGGATTGCCCTGGATTGAAATCGATTTCCCCGAAGATTTGCATCAAGCCCGTCACACCGTCTGGCCTCTAATTACACCAGCCGTCGTTCCTCAACTTGCCCAATTGCAGCATCAAGCCAGTTAACACCATGACCTACACCGCAGATCCTGTTTTTCAAGCAATCGAACAGATTCGCAACCCTGCTGCCATCGAGCCGATTTTGATCGCAACTTGGGAAAATTGGTTGGGGGAAAAACCTGAAAGCCTCCAGGTTAAACCGACGTTAACTTACTACAGACCGTTCGATCGGGCTCGGATTGTGGCAGAGATGACGGCAACCTTAGCAGACGGAGTGAAGCCGATCGTCCTGCACTTATTCTTTAATGCCTTTGCCGATCCTGAAGTTGTTAGCCAGGAAGTCGATCGCGGCTATGAATTACCCATTCCTCCCAATGCAGCACTACCCGTTTTTGCGATCGCCGATTGGCAAACGGTGGTTTGGACATTGCCCCATGCCCCTTGTCTACCGGAACTGTCGGCACTCTTGCAGCCAGAATACTTTTGTCCGCTGTTAATCGATCCTAGCGACCTACCACCTGCTCCTGAAGCTTATCCAGCCCCCGACTCTTTCGCTACGTTCCCTTTTAAACGAGCGATCTTCACTTGGGATAGCCCCATCACCGAGCGACGCTACTTCATTAAACTCTGCACGGAGAAGGAGTTTCCCAAAGTAGTAGAGAACTTCTCTCAGATTTATAACTTATCAGACCGCCTGAGTTTTGCCGTTCCCGAACCTGTTACTGCCGATGCTGCATCGCGTACGTTTTCCATGAGGGCGTTGGCAGGAGAGCAATTTACCAATATCATGCGCCAAACTCAACCAGAACCGTTTGCGCGAGTCGGACGCTTGTTAGCCGAACTGCATCACGCCGATTTACATCCGCAAACCATTTGGACACCGGAGAAGGAACTCAAAACCTTGGGTCAGGCGATGGCGGATGTAACACTAGTGTTACCTCATTTGAGCGAATCGATCGAGCGCATCATCTGCCAAGTGACCGAAATTGCCCAGCAGATTGCGTTCCCCAGAAACTACCCCATTCATGCCAACTTATTTGGCGATCAGATTCTCTACAGTTGCGACCGCATTGGCATGGTTGATTGGGATACGTTATCCCTCGGCGATCCGCACTACGATATCGGTCGTTTAATCGCTCATTTCTTGTATTTGGCCGGACGAGAACGACTTTCATCCAAAGCAGTGAAAAATTGTATCGCAGCATTGCTTCAGGGCTATGAAGCAGAAATTACCTGGACGCTCGATCGCACCTGTTTGACTTGGCAGATTGCCACCCAGCTCCTCCTGCGGGGTAAAATTTCTTCTCTGCGAAAGCTACCTTGCGGGTGGCAAGAGCATTTGGAATTTGTGGTAGCCGAAGCCGAATGGCTGATGGTAGGGTGTAGCGAATATGTCTCTTTACCTGCCTTAATGCAGCCTACGGTAGCGCTATAGGAGATACTTTGATGAAAGAATTTATGACGCAGCAATCAACTCACATTCGTAGTAAGCGCATTGCATTTTATCTTCGTTCTTGTGGCAATTTACACTACTTTGCGGCCATTAAACCCTATCTCAATTATTTTGTAGAGCAGGGAATTCATCAAGTTTTTCTAGTGGTTTCTCATTTGAATGTAGAGTGTCAAGAGAACTTGGAATATACGGGCTATACCAATTTCTTTACCACTAATTGCGATTTAGATACTTACGATCTAGTCGTAACGCCTTCCTTTTTGCGGGCTGAGGAGCGCACCGATCGAACCAAGGCGGTACAAATTTTCCACGGGATGTCTGACAAACCCTTTACCTACGAGCGAGATTTTAGTACCTATTTACTCTGTCTTTGCGTCGGACAGCGACAGACCGATCGCTTGTTGCAAACTCCCTGCAACAAAACCATGAAATTCAAACTCATTGGTTATCCTAAGTTCGATTGTCCACCCACAGCTACACCACTGTTTGAGAACGAGAAAAAAACGATTATTTATTGCCCCACTTGGCGTAAAGAAGATATTAGTTCAATTGAAATATTTCTCAATGATTTAGATGTAATCGATCGACTGACTCAAGATTACAACCTCATCGTCAAACCCCACCCTAATATTTTCAATCCCGATCGCCAGTTTTACGACCAAAGCATCGTCGATCGCTTACATCAAATCCCCAACATTAAGTTAATTCAATCTGGGAATGTTATGCCCTGGTTTGCTCAAGCAGATTTGTTTATTGGCGATATTTCGGCTGCGGGTTACGAATGGTTGTATTACAACAAACCAATGGTGTTTCTCAACCCACAACCCAGCATTTTACAAGCCAGTGCCGATGTCACCTCAATGACTTACCTCTGGCAATGTGGTGATGTTTGCGACGAGATGGGACAGTTAAAGCAATTAGTGGATAAAAACATTGAGTGCGATCGCCATCAACCCATGCGGGAGAAATTGTTGCACTATAGCGTATTTAACCCTAGAGATAATGGCGCAACCCAACGCGGCATTGCCGAAATTGAGCAACTTTTATCTCATCAAGCTGAAAATTTAGCCACTTTGAAAATTACTGCATGAATCAATTCACCAAGGACAAAAAACAAAACTAGATACTGACTCAAAATTAGCTCAAATTAAGCCTTTATCCTTAGAACGGCTATCGCGGCAATTTGGATAAATTGGTCGAGAGATCGCTGCGTCAGGTTGCCTTATGGGATGAAGTGAAAGATTCCTTGAAAAAGAGCAGGCTAGCACTTTCTGGAGGACAGCAGCGATTGTGCATTGCACGGGCGATCGCCATTCAACCGGAAGTCCTTTTAATGGACGAACCATGTTCGGCACTCGATCCGATTTCAACGTTACGGATTGAAGAATTGATCTATGAATTGAAGAAGCAATATACCGTCATTATCATCACCCATAATGGGCAGAGAAAACCAATCCCAAACCGTAAACTATCTTCTGTTCTTTTGATTGCGCGCACCTGACAATTTTGCAGCAGTTCCTCGCCATAGAATTGCAATTGGAATACCATTAACCAAAAGCAATGGAAGACTTGCAAGAAATCCTGAGGGAATTGCTAAACCTAGGCTTAATAGCGCTAGACCTCCAAAAATAACCCAACCTGTAATCAGGACCCACCAAGGAATTCTTCCGCCTGCCAAACCACTAAAAGCCCTACCTTCTAATTTAATGGATTGAATTGGATCGTAGCCGGAAGGGACTTTCTCTGGATAGGGAGTTTTGGTCTCTGCTGGAATTTCAACAAAAAGTTTATCTTTTTCCAACTTCTTGTTAGGTAAATACCGATCGCGCTCGTCATTATCTCTCATACTGTTTTGAACAACCTATGCAGTGGTCTGAGCGATCGGTAAGAGATTTAAGCTGCATTCAACCGTGCAGACTGGCGACACGCACCGATCGCTGAATGGATGAGATGGAGAACTGCGATCGCTTGACTTTTAAGAACCACATAAACGCCACGGCCAATCAACTTCAGAATCACTCCACCCACCATCTCAACTATGGGGGACTTCACATCCACAATTTGGTTGGGCAGTTTTGAGCACAGCGACAAAACCAGCGTATTGACAATGAGGGCACCGATGAGGAAATAAGTGACCGCGACAGGACCGAGAGACCCTTTCTGAGCCAGGGGAAGAAACATCGTCAACCCCGAGATAACCCAGCCTACACTAAAGGGTTTTAACCAATAATTGAGGGTCAATTCGCGGCTGGAGTATTTCAGCAGATTAATACTTGTTACGATGAACACCGCAATTAAGGTGTAGATATCGAAATCTAACATGACTGCCCTTCACACTTGTGCTTGCAGTCATACTAACGGTATTGACGAATTTGTCAACCCCTAACACGGTTCTTCTAATCGCTGTTGGATTTGAGAAGCAATGCGACGGGACGCCCCTGGTTTCCCCATCCGCAAAAGACCGTTGTTTTGATAGATAGCCCTTCGCTCAGACTGTTGTAAAAGTTCTCTCACTTGTTTTGCAACCTCACTCGGCTGCTCGACCAAATGAATCGATCGCCCTAACAACCGCGTCTGCGCTTCAGCAAATGCCCAGGTGAATTGAGGACCGCTTCCCGCCAGCGCAATCACAGGTTTGCCCAATCCCACACATTGCTCCGTCGCCGTACCCGCCATTGCGATCGCAATATCTGCCAGATGCAAGCCATCATTAAACGCCTTAGGCACCACCAGCAAATGCGAGTGCTGGAGCTTCAGCCAATGATGCGGGGCAGAAATTGCTGAGGAGCTGCCATCAGGTTGCCAACCAGAGGCGATCGCAATTTTCTGAAGCCGATCTAGTTCGAGTTGAGGTGCGATCGCCCCAAGAAACACGAGCGTTTCTCCCTGAAGTGCTAAGGGGGTAATCCCTTCTAGAATGAGTTGCCAATTGGCATAAGCTTCAGGAGGACGAGAACCTGGCAAAAGTAGGACGATCGCCTGGTTTGTTGGTAAGAGGTGGCGAATGACGACACCCTTAGGTTCTAGATCGTCCAGCATGGGATTGCCTAGGTCAATAACTGGGATAGGCCATTGTTTGAGAAATTGGGCCGTGATGCGATCGCGCGGGAATACAGCCTTGCATCGTCGGTGTTGGAGGAGCGATCGTTCCCAGGGGTGGTAGACGCAATCCAACCAGTGGCTCCAAGGCCACCGGAGAGATTGGAGGGCAGAATCATCTTGACGGAGGTAGTATTCAGATTTAGCAGTGCCGATGAAAGCATAGGGTGCTCCACTCCACCAGGCAAATAGCAAAGGCACAATATCTCCGGCAGCAAGAATACAGCCACCGCTGGCGGCCCATTGCCGACAGGCTTTAAGTTGTTTTCCAGTCAGAGAAAGCAGTCCCGAGCGGAGATCGACAAGAACTTGTTTCTGGTCCATATAAATGAACCCACCGGAAGGCATAGCACTTTGAACGGGACCGTACAGCGGTATTTCTGCCTGCTGATAAGCACTTCCCTCACCCACAATGGGCGTGGCCTGTAAGTCCCAGTCTGGACAGAGCTGTCGTAGCTGTCGCAGAACCCGCACGGCTACCTCGTCTTCGCCATGTCCGTTACTGAGGGCTAATAATTTCAAGGGGTTGAGTTTTTTGAATGGGTAAGTGGTCAGGGAAATTATAATCCCAATATAGATGGTTTCCAACCACCACTTGCCCGATCCTGGATACCACAACGTGATTATAGGGCAAGGTGTTGAGCTACTTTTTCCATGTCTTCGCGAAATTTAAATACTCCAGATTCAGACCTTGTCGTGTTTACTGGGTTTGACTTGAAGGCATACTTGAGACTTTTTATAGATGCAGTATCAATGAGCTAATGCAAGATATCTTTTATTTAAGATTTCTTTACACTTGGTTTCAATACGGCTATAAAAGTGAAAGGATATACTAATATTTAGTCGCTCAGATTGAGGAGCAGTATGAAGGCAGAGCTTCTCAAGAGGTTGTTTAGGGCAATCGCCACTTCAGATACCGAGGCGATTGACAAACTGGCATATCTAGTCATCGAAGAAGAGCGCCAAAAGGGGCATAAACTTCTTGCAGATCAACTAGAAAACATCAGCAAGAAAAATCAGCAGCCAAAAACCACTCAAGCGTTTGAATCAAAGCCTCAAACTTTAGCACAATTCAAGGGATTGGGACGTAACTTCC
>JAAURS010000185.1 GCA_012032135.1 Acaryochloridaceae cyanobacterium RU_4_10
TGTGAACTTTAACGCTTACCAATAACGGCTGCACTAAGCTTACGCTTAGGCTCTCTGGTCAGGTCCAAGGTGTTCAAGCCCCCGCGCTTTAGACGGGGGTTTAGTCCCTTTCAGTGTCCTGACACAAAAGCCCCAACCTAGATAACAATTGGGACATCATAGAAGAAAAAGACCAAACTAAGTCGAATTTACCTCAAAAATTTAAGTTTTCAACCTTAAGAGGGTTTTCCGCGATACGACACCCGCCAGATCGCACCCCCAGGTTCATCCGAAATGAGAAGAGAGCCATCCTGAGCGATCGCCAACCCTACCGGACGCCCCCATACCGTCGGTCCCTTAGGATCCACCAACCAACCCGTCACAAAGTCTTCATAGTAGCCCTTCGGTTTTCCCGTGGGCTGAAACGGAACTCGAACGATTTTATACCCTGTTCCCTCATCTCGATTCCAAGAACCGCGAAAAGCAACAAACGCATCGTTTTGATAGGCTTTAGGAAATTGCGTTCCTTGATAAAACACTAAACCTAAAGCCGCAGAATGAGCCTGGAATAGCACATCTGGTACCAAAGCACGAGCCTCTAACTCAGGTCGGCGAGGCAGGCGAGGGTCGGGATTCTTACCAAGATAGGAATAGGGCCAGCCATAAAAGCCCCCAGCCCTTACAGAGGTCAAATAATCTGGTACTAGATCGTCTCCTAAGCCATCTCGTTCGTTGACCGTGGTGTAGAGCAGTTTAGTAACGGGATGAAATGCCAATCCCACCGGATTCCGCAAACCTGACCCATAGGTTTGGCGATCGCTTCCATCTGGTTTCATGACTTGAATGCTGGCACGGGGAAGATCTTCAGGATCTGCGTTACTTTTAGACCCAACGCTGACATATAACTTAGAGCCATCTGGGCTAAAGATTACGTTACGGGTCCAATGCTGATTGTATCCGCCTCCAGGCAGTGGGGTGATGGTTGTAGGTTTGCCCTGAAGTTGCTCTTGTCCGACTTGATAGGGATAACGAATGACAGCATCGGTATTAGCAATGTAAAAAGATCGTCGATCGGGTGAGATCGCCATCCCAAAGGGCTGACTTAACCCTTCTGCAAAGACCGTATTGACCTCTGCAATCCCATCGCGATCGGCATCTTTCAGCAGTCGGATGCGGTTGTCATAGGATTCTGAGAGAAAGACATCCCCATTTGGACCCACCATGAGCCAGCGCGGACGGGATAGATTTTGTGCAAACAGATTAACTGTAAACCCTGGTGGAACTTGAAGCGTTGCGTTTGCAGGTCTGGAGATCGTTTGAGGAGATTTGGAAGCAGACTCGGTCTGAAAGGGCGCAGGTAGATCGCTTGCCCGCACCTGAATGGGTTGGGAAGACAGTGCTGATATTTTGGGTGGAATGATGGATTGAGGCGATCGCTGACTTGAAATTGCATCGCAGCCCTGTAGTACAGCAGACAATTCAAGAATGCCTGCCAATAGCCAAATAGATGGAGACTGGCGTTCTAAAACCATAATGACTTCTCGCTAAGCTATCTAGTCTAGATTAAACAAAAACCAATGTTAAGCAGTCTTTCAGACCTCAAAATGCCCCGTTAGAATAGAGACATTACATACTACAACTACCGCCCAGAATTGGCGTGCGTCTTAAGGCTGAAATAATCGGTCGCGCGAGGTCGGAGGGATTATATGAATCATAGCGAGGGTGTCTTCAAGGGGTATGGAGACCTTGACTTGTACTATCAACGCTGGTGGCCCGACACACCACCTCAAGGCATTTTGGTATTAGTCCACGGATTGGGGGGACACAGCGGGTTGTTCAAAAATGGGGTGCGCTGTCTGCTTCCCCAAGGCTATGGTGCTTATGCAATGGATCTGCGAGGACACGGGCGATCGCCGGGACAACGGGGTTATATCCAACACTGGTCTGAGTTTCGTGAAGACCTGAACGCATTTTTGCAATTCATCCGCGATCGCGAACAGGGGGAACCTTGTTTTTTATGGGGACATAGCTTAGGCGGTACCATTAGCCTGGATTACGCGCTGCATTACCCAGAACATCTACAAGGATTGATTCTTTCTGCCCCTGCACTGGACCATGTGGGGGTACCGTTTTGGAAGCTGGCAGTCGGTCAAGGACTTTCTCGGGTTTGGCCGCGCTTTAAATTAAAACTCGGCATTGACCATACAGCTAGCTCGCGGGATTTAAGCGTTCTTGCTGACTATTCATCTGACCCCCTGCGCCATGAGTACGGCACTGCACGTCTGGCGACTCACTTTTTTAAGACAGTCCGCTGGATTCATCAGAACATTGATCGATTAAAGGTACCGCTCCTTTTGTTGCATGGAGGGGCAGATCTTGTTACTCAGCCAGAGAGCAGTCGAGCATTCTTTCGGCAAGTTCAGATCGAAGACAAAACCTATCGAGAGTATCCCAACAGCTATCACGATCTTTATGACGATCTGAACTACATAGAGGTGATCTCTGATATTGCAACTTGGCTGAATCAACACTCCGTGCGATCGCAACCACTTGCTTTGCCACTTCAATGTCTCGTTCTAAGCTAGGTGCGTTTTCGCGGAAGTTTGCGGTCGATTTTATCTGGAAATAAAGTCGTTTCATCAAAAAATGCACCCTCCAGTTGAGCCCCCTGGAGATTTGCATTCCGCAAGTCTGTATGAAACAGTTTTGCTCCCCGCAGGTTAGTCCGGCCTAGGTTGACACCACCCAAATTAGCGTGTTGGAGATTGGCCCAACTCAGATTGCAGCCAAACAGATCCGTACCGCGCAGATCTGCATGACTCAGATCTGCAAAGCTAAAATCCACAAAACTGAGTTTTGTATTAAACAACAACGCCCCAGAGAGCTGGGCTTTCGTAAATTGCCTGATCCCTTGGGCGTATTGTGTCAGTAATTCTTGACCATCCATAGTCAGCGGCGTTAAAAACGGTTTTTAAGAATATCTTTAATATTAAATCCACCGCTGTCGCCACCCCCTAACAATCCACCCAGACCCCCTAGTCCATCTATCAAACTTCCACCTTTGTCTCCCCTACCACCCAGCAATCCGCCCAATAATCCACTACCGCCTTTAGAGGAGCGGCTGTTGATGCCTTCCATTACTCCAGTGATGACGGAGGGGGCAACTTCGCCAATGATGCCCATTGCACCGCCCCCACTACTGGCAGAAGCACAAGTGCCAAATCCACTGACATTGTCGCCTTGCACGCTTTGATCCACTACGCAAGAACAAAATTTGTTCACTTGTTTGAAATCCGCACCGTTCATCTTGGAATGAGCGTCAATACATTCGTTATAGATGGCCATTTTTGGGAAAGTGGAACTGGATTTCCCAGTAAAGGTTGTTCGACCTTTGAATCCGGCTCTACTTTAGGGGTCTGTGCCAGTGCGTTTAAGGGTGCGATCGTTCCAGAGATAACAATTGTGCTGATTCCAAGAAGAGTGGTGAGGTTTTTCATAGTGTGCGATCTCTAATGAATCTAGTTTGGAGGAGTACAGATATAGGACTGGACTGATAACGCTTAAACGGGATATGGCATCAACATAGCTTTAATTCTAGTATTTCTCATCAATTTTGGCCTAGAACAGAATCAGCTTTGTCTTAAAGTTAGTTTGCCCAATGGGGGCGTATAAATTTCGATGATGAGGATGAATACACTTTATGCCCTTTGTTTATCACCGCACCATTCGCTTTCAAGATACGGATTCGGCTGGGGTTGTCTATTTTGCTAACACTTTAGCCATGTGTCACGAAGCGTATGAGGAATCTCTGATGGCTTCTGGGATCCAGGTTCAAAAATTTTTAGCGATCGCGCGATCGCCCTTCCTATTGTTCGTGCCACCGTCGATTACTTTCGCCCTGCATTTTGCGGCGATCGTCATGAAATACAGGTCGGCCCAACTCTCCAGTCAGAAAATAAATTTGAAATCCACTATGTGATCCGCGACCTGGAAGATCGAGAACGCTTGGTCAGTCAAGCCGTGACCCACCACGTCTGTATCAATCCGGTGAATCGCCAGCGTCAATCTTTACCCCAAGAGGTACTTGACTGGCTCGTGCAATGGAGTCCACCTAGTCAGGTTTGACGGTTAAACAAAGGTTAATTCTTCCAACCTTTAAAGGATCTAGTTGATCTGACGGATATCTTGCAAAATCTGCGATAAAAACAAGATAGACCTCTTGCAATTCATCCTGCCCCTATCCGTGTCTGTGCGAAATGAAGCGCTCTGCAAAAAATACCTTAGATAAGCCAGCTATCCGTTCGACACCTCAGATCTCTCTGCCAGATGGGGTATTTGAGCGCCTCAAGATTGCCATTCTGAAACTTGAGCCTGCTTGTGCTGAGCGGGCTACGGTAATAACTGAAGCCCAATTTGAGAAAACGGATGCAGCCCAAATACCTTTTGTTTTAGTGTTGGCTCCTGAATTTAGGGTTTTGTTGCGGTCCAACGAATCTGCCAATGTTCAAAATTGCCCTCAACTGATCTTCGATCCAAAAACGATCGCAACATTTTTAAAAGAACTGCGCTCGCAAGCGTCCGGTCAGCCAACCCTTCAAGCCCAAATCAACAAGCCTTGGCCGCTCTGGGGACAGCCCCTCCCCGCTGGCGCTTCAGTTTATGAAACGCTCATTCAGCAGCTTTTGACGATTTTTACTCAAACCGTTGAAGAGATTCAATTCCAACATCAAGCTCAGTTACACCAGCAACTTCAAGCCCAGAAACAAACTCTAGAAGACAAAGTTACTCAACGGACTAAAGAACTCCAGGATGCTTTGGTGTCCACCCAATCCGCCAACCGAGTTAAAAGCGATTTTCTGGCCACCATGAGTCACGAACTTCGCACTCCCCTCACCTGCGTCATCGGGATGTCTGCGACGTTGATTCGCTGGTCTCTAGGACCGCTGAACGACAAGCAACGAACCTACCTTCAGACCATTCACGATAGCGGCGAGCACCTATTAGAGCTGATCAACGATATTCTAGAACTCTCCCATGCCGAGTCCGGTAAAGCCACCCTCAATTTAAGTGAGTTTTCCCTCACCTCTCTGGCACAGCAAAGCGTCCAGATGCTGCGCGAAAAAGCAGAAGCAGGCGGGCTTAATTTCAAAACCATTCTCAAAATTCCAGCCAACCGCGATCGCTTTGTTGCCGATCCCAGACGGGTGAAACAAATCGTGTATAACTTACTATCCAACGCCATTAAATTTACCCCCTCTGGCGGTGAAGTGACGTTGCAAGCTTGGTTAGAACCCAATACGGTCATCTTTCAGGTTGAAGATACGGGTATTGGAATTCCCCTCAGCCAGCAACCCTTACTCTTTCAAAAGTTCCAGCAGCTCGATACATCCTACCGCCGCACCTATGAAGGCGCTGGCTTGGGATTGGCCCTCACCAAACAATTTGTAGATCTACATCGGGGTTGGATTGAGGTCAGCTCCACGGAAGGCCAAGGCTCCATTTTTACCGTAGAAATCCCCAACCAGGAGTTTTTGGCCCCTGACGATGTTGTGGCCCCTCAGAACACTACTGGGACGAGTCCTCGCGTCGTTTTAATTGAAGAAAATGAAGAAACAGCGACCTTGATTTGTGAAATGCTGACCGCAGCAGGATATCACGTGGTTTGGATTGTTGAAGATTCAACGGCTATCGACCAAGTCCGATTTCTACAACCCTCAGCCGCCATCATCAGTCTCGAACGAACGAATGATGAAGGACTGCTCCTGATTCAACGGTTTCGGAAGCTGGTGCAAAACCGCAACCTGAAAATTGTTGCGCTGGCACCCAAAGATGCAGCTAAAGATCCCCAACGATACTTGGCTGTGGGGGCGGATACGTTCCTCACAAAACCCCTCAAGCCCGAACAACTCGTCCATAAAATAGATTTACTACTTTCAAAACAAGCACAAACCTCACCTTCTTGACCCAGAGCAATTAGTGTCCCGCGTTTGTCATTGCCATTTCTTTGGAATTGACCTTTACGGGGAGGGTGGGAGCGATCGCTTTTTCAGCTAAATAAGCTTGGAGTTGAGTTTCAATCCGCTCGCGGACAATCTGGCGATACTCTAGAAAGTGTTCCTCATAGGCACAGGTTAAAATAAACTTCCCTAATAGTTGGGGTTTCTGCCGCCAGACATTCAATGCATATTGCCAAAATTTCCATCGGGTTTTACGTTGGAAACCCTGACGCCACACGAGCGTAAGCATTCCCTTGACTTCACTCCAGGCGATCGGCGGAAGGGGGGCTCGCACTCGAGGGAGTCCCATCATCATAATGTGGCGATAGGTTCGGTCCAGGTATTTCTGAGGATCGTAAAGTTGCCAGAACCCATCAATATATTCTTGAGTAATTTCTTCAAGGGGACGAGTGGGGACAAAGTTGAGGAGCGTCGTTTGGTTAATGGTTCCAACTTTACCGTCCAACAAACGGCCTTCTTTCTCCAGTCGATGCCAAAGGGCAGTATCTGGCAGCGCTTGGAGCATACTGAAAATAGCCATCGGGATGGCGGTTTCTTCAATGAACTGCACTACCCGTTGTCCAGACCCTGTTTTCTCGCCATCGAACCCAATGATGAACCCTGCAATGACCCGGAGACCGCTGCGCGTAATTTTTTCGACGGCTTCGACAAGAGGGCTGCGGGTGTTCTGAAATTTTTTGGTCAGAGAAAGGCTACTTTCATCAGGGGTTTCAATGCCCAGAAATACCGTGCCAAAGTTGCAATCCAGCATGAGTTCCATCAGTTCGGAATCGTCAGCGAGATCGACAGAGGCTTCTGTTAGAAAGCCAAATGGATAGTTATGCTCTTTTTGCCACACTTTCAGCTCTTGGAGCATGAGCTTGACGTTCCGTTTGTTGCCGATAAAGTTATCGTCCACCATAAACATGGACCCTTTCCAACCCAGCGCGTAAAGGGCTTCCAATTCGGCGAGCAGTTGATGGGGGCTTTTGGTTCTCGGCTTGCGGCCATAGAGGACGATAATGTCGCAAAATTCACACTGAAAGGGGCATCCCCGTGAAAACTGCACGGGCATGACGTAGTAGGCGTTAAAGTCCAGTAAGTCGTAGCGCGGAATGGGAGTGTCCGTTACATCTGGTTTCACGCCATCGGAGCGAAAAACACCCTCAGTGGCTCCTGAAGCGATGGCGTCGATCCAGAGGGGGAGGGTAATTTCTCCTTCGTCTAAAATTAAATAGTCTGCCCCGGCCATTTGGGATTCGTGGGGCAGAGCGGTAGAATACGGTCCGCCGATCGCCACTTTTTTGCCTCGCCGTTTTGCTTCGCGGATTTGTTCGAGACAATCTTCTTTTTGAACGATCATGGCGGAAAACATCACCAGATCCGCCCATTGCCACTCTTCTTCTGTGACGGGCCGCGCATTGCGATCGACCAGTTTAAATTCCCAGTTTTGCGGCAAGATGGCAGCAACGGTAATCAGTCCCAACGGGGGGAGTAAGGTCTTGCGATCGACCAGCTCTAGCATTTTTTCAAAGGACCAAAAGCTTTTTGGAAACAGCGGATAAATTAATAAAACGCGCATATCCCGATCTCCCGAGTGCCATCTCTAGTTAATCTATGGGCTATAGTATGCAGTGATATGTCGCGCTTATTTTTTATAAATTCGCGCTCAGCTTTGGATTGAGACTGTTTTGCAGCCGTCTCTGCACACTGTTTTACCAAAGACTAACGCATCCGGCAAATTCTATCAATTGTGAGATGAAGATTGAGATAGGCGATCTCAATCTGCTTCATCCACTGTTGTAGACTGCTCTCCATTCATCAACAGTGCTCTCAACTGCATTCGAGGAATATAAGGCCATCCCCCTTCGGACTCCATTTCTCTCAGAAGCGCGTACAGCTCATGCCGACTGTTCGGAAGCGAAGGTTGAAAATGACTTTCGCGAATTTCTTGATGCAAATTTTCTAAAAACCTTAAGATTTTAAGCTGTCCGACTGCATCCCCCTCAGATTTTTCAACTAAGTGATGGACACAGGCTGCGATCGCACAAAATCTTCTTGAAATCTCTTTTCTTCAGACATGAACGCTCAAGTTTTCTTAAACCAAGATCCAGCATAACTTAGCGCAACCCTTCCCAGAGATTGTCTCCCAAATCCGAATCGAAGCTGAAATCGTTTAATCTAAACAAAGTTAACGATCGCGAACTCTTGTGGCAACTCTTCTCATTAGCGGAACCGATACGGGGGTTGGCAAAACTGTGGTTACTTCTGCTCTAGCAGCATACCTCCAGATCTTTTGCGCCCATCAACCCTTCGCAATCTTTAAACCCATTCAGTCAGGACCGGGCGATCGCGAGCATTATGCCCAGCAATTCGATTTGTCTCAAACTCTGGAACAAATCAATCCTTTATATTTTGAAGCGCCCCTTGCACCACCCCTCGCTGCTGCGGCTGAAGGTAAGACTGTAGATCTGGCTCAAGCTTGGCAAGCTTTTCAAGTGCTCCAGAAAAACTATGACTGGGTTTTGGTTGAAGGTGTGGGTGGGTTGGGCGCACCTATTACGGCAGAATTGACGGTCGCAGATTTAGCTCATGATTGGCATTTACGCACTGTCCTGGTGGTTCCCGTGCGGCTGGGTGCGCTGGGACAGGCGATCGCTAATGTAGCTTTAGCCCAAAAGGCTCAAGTCAATTTACTGGGGGTAATTCTGAGCTGTCCTGAGGTTTGTTCGGCACAAGATATTGAAAAATGGGCACCTGTGGAACTCATCCAGTCTTTTACCCAGCGACCTGTTTTAGGGATTTTGCCCCATGTTGAAAACTCTACTGATTCTGCCCATCTTGCTAAAATTGCATCCCAATGGGATTTAGAGGTTCTCTTGCCAAGGCTATATATTCGACCAATTCCCTAAGTTATTGCGAACCATCTGTAATGCGCGGGTATGGGGGTGTTTTTTGAGTGGGGCTGTTCTGGATGGCTGAAGTGTTCTATAGCAAAGCGTTTGCTCTGTTTGTGAGTGTTGGCTCATCCGCGCAATGGTGGAAAGGCTTCTTGGATAGGGATTTGAGCGTTATTAATAAATTGAGTTATGAGGCAAAAACTCAAATGAAAGAGTATAATTACTACAGTCCGCGCATTTGGACCTTGAAAACTAAATATATCAAGGATTACAAGCTCCCGCTCCGATCGAATGTCTGAAACCCTTTAGGGATTGAAACAAATGCTATCGCCTTGATAAAACCAGAGATGCTCCGATCGAATGTCTGAAACCCT
>JAAURS010000186.1 GCA_012032135.1 Acaryochloridaceae cyanobacterium RU_4_10
AGTTGATCTACCATCGTATTGACGGTATTTTCAGTTCTAGAATTTCCCCTCGCACATCCACAGTGATTTTTTTTGACAAGTCGCCATTAGCAACAGCGGTTGTCACGGCAGCAATGTTCCGCACTTGAGATGTCAAACTGCCTGCCATAAAATTTACGGAGTCAGTCAAGTCTTTCCAGGTCCCAGCAACACCCTTGACCTGTGCCTGTCCGCCTAGTTTCCCTTCGGCACCTACTTCCCGAGCCATCCGTGTTACTTCTGAGGCAAAGGAGTTCAGTTGATCTACCATCGTATTGACGGTATTTTTCAGTTCTAGAATTTCGCCCTTGACATTAACAGTAATTTTCTTCGACAAGTCACCATTGGCAACCGCAGTTGTCACTTCGGCAATATTTCGCACCTGCGCGGTCAGATTCCCTGCCATTGAGTTTACACTGTCGGTCAAGTCTTTCCACGTTCCGGCAACGCCTTGCACATCGGCCTGCACGCCCAATTTTCCTTCAGTTCCCACTTCCCGCGCCACCCGCGTTACTTCTGAGGCAAAGGAGTTCAGTTGATCTACCATCGTATTAATGGTATTTTTCAGTTCTAGAATTTCGCCCTTGACATTAACAGTGATTTTTTTTGACAAGTCACCATTGGCAACCGCAGTCGTCACTTCGGCAATATTTCGCACCTGCGCGGTCAGATTCCCTGCCATCGAATTCACGCTATCGGTTAAATCTTTCCAGGTTCCGCCCACTCCATGTACTTGTGCCTGTACGCCGAGCTTTCCTTCGGTCCCCACTTCCCGTGCCACCCGCGTTACTTCTGAAGCAAAGGAGTTCAGTTGATCCACCATCTTATTAACGATTTGAGCCGTTTGCAGAAATTCACCTTGCAGGAGCTTTCCTTCAATCTCAGTGGCAATTGTATGAGATAGATCGCCATTAGCAACCGAACGAATTACGCGCGTTGTTTCTGCCATAGGCTGCACTAAATCGGTAATTAGCGTATTAACCGATATTACACTTGCTCTCCAAGCACCTTTCGCCCCTATTAGCGATGCCCGCTCATTAATTTTGCCTTCCTTACCCACTACAGTGCCGACATGCTCTAGCTCCGTGGCCATCTGTTGATTCATCTCAATGATATCGTTGAGGGTGTCGGCAATCTTTCCTGCTAGTCCTGTTTGCTCAGCAGGCATACGGACAGAAAAATTTCCTTTTTTGACCTCTGCAAGTGTTTTTAATAAATGTTTTAGGTCGAGGCTATTAGTGTCAATGGTAGCGGATTCAGTTAGCATGGCGAGTTGGTCTCAGACTTTAGGAAGGCAAGTATATGCAACCTTAGCGCCTTGATTTTTGTCAGGGCACATATCTTTCAAAATTCTCTAGTATTAATAGATGAATTGAAATATGCCTTTAGATATAGTTTAGGGACAGTTACTTGATGAGCAGTCTTCAACTTAAAATTTTAGGAAAGCATTGCTAGATTTTTTGAATCTACCAATTTGATGGTATGGTATGGTGGTTGGCGGACAGTAGAGAAAGCTAAAGTAAGGCTTGTGCTTAGGCAACGGTTCACTGGGCTGATGGTGGCTTATTGGAAGTAGATTACTTTCTTCATTACCCACCAAATAAATTTTCTAAATCTCCTTTCTCGCCCTTTTCAGCCGTCCTGAATTTCATCGGTGCGTTTAGGAAAGCGATCGGAGGAAAACTTTTCTGGAACAATTTGGGCGGTCAAGGGTTCATCGGTCAAAACCCATTCGGCAAAGTAAAGACTATCCTAGATCGATAAGAAACCTCACTCACTCGAATCTATTGACTTATGAATCAACTCTCACGTTCGTTGCGTACGCTACAGTTTTTTAGCCTGGGTGGATTGATTTCAACCAGTATTGTATTCTTGGCTCCTCAGTCTGGATACAGCGTTCAGAAGGATAGCGTATCACCCACTAACCCGAAGGAAATTGTGGATGAGGTCTGGCAAGTTGTAAACAGAAACTACGTAGACAGCACGTTTCACCATACCGACTGGCAAGCCACCCGACGTCAGCTTCTCAGCAAAAATTACACCTCTAAAAAACAAGCCTACAATGCCATCCGAGCCGCACTCAAAACCTTAGGAGACCCTTACACTCGATTTTTAGACCCCAATGAATTTGCCCAACTGAATGCTGAAACCTCTGGTGAACTCTCAGGCATTGGGGTTAAGCTGGGAATGGACAAAAAAACAAAAGCTTTGACGGTGATCGAACCCGTAGAAAACTCTCCAGCATTTAAGGCTGGACTGAGAACGGGGGACCGGATCCTTGGGATTGACGGCAAATTGACCCAGGGAATGGACGCAGAGAAAGCCACTAGTCTCATTCGGGGTACAGCAGGGACAACTGTTAAATTGAAAATTGCCCGTCAGGGACAGAAGAATTTTGATGTTGCCATCAATCGAGCAGTGATTCATATCTCTAATGTTAAATCTGCCCTCAAACAAGAGGGCAATAACCGGATTGGCTATATCCGTCTTTCTGGATTCGATGCCCATGCTAGCGATGAGGTTCGGCAAGCAATTCAAACGCTTAGCGCTCAAAAAGCCCAAGGATTTATCTTAGATCTGCGCGGGAATCCAGGAGGTCTGTTGGATGCTGCCATCAACATATCGCGTCTTTGGTTGCATACGGGTGATATTGTCCGCACGGTGGACCGTGACAGCCAGGATGAAAGGATTGCAGCAGACCAAACTGCCGTCACTCAATTGCCGTTGACTGTTTTAGTAGATGGCAATTCTGCCAGCTCTAGCGAAATTCTTGCAGGCGCGCTCAAGGACAATCAGAGAGCAACGGTTGTGGGGACAAAAACCTTTGGTAAAGCGGCTGTACAAGGGGTCCATCCTTTGCCAGATGGTTCGGGCGTCAATGTAACGGTCGCACATTACTACACGCCTAAAGGCACTGATATCAACAAAAAGGGCATTATTCCTGATGTTGCGATCGCATTGACCAAAGCCGAAGCTAAAAAATTAGCTGAAAATCCCAAGTTGGTGGCATCGCCATCGGATCCTCAATATTTGCAGGCAGTTCGCACTGTCTCCAAGCAAATTCAGGCTTACAAACCATTCTCCAATGTGACTTTTATGTCTATGGATAGGAGTGTTGCAGGGACACAGCCCAGTTGGAAGTAAAGGATTGCAAGAATCTTACTGAGATCCAGCCCTTTAAGAAGTCTAAAGGGCTGTTTCGCTCACCACGCTACTTTGGTCATTCGTAGCAGAGTTATCCAGCGTCTTTAAATTGCAAACCAAAACTGAAGTTGACGCATGATGCACCACATAATTACTGACACTGCCAGCTAGCAATTCACTGATGCCGGAGTGGCCCCGGCGACCGATCGCAATTAAATCCACCTTCAGTTTTTCAGCAACTTCACAAATGACTCTTCCCGGACTACCTGGTTTTTGAAGATACTCAGTTTGGATGCCAGCGGCTTCTGCTTGCTTTTTATAGCCTTCTAGATTGGCTAGACTTTTAGTCTCAAAGGCTTTCCATTCTTCTTGGTACAGTTCCATTGTGGTAGCGCTGAGACTGGGATAGTACTCCGGTACCGGAATGAGCGGCATGGTGGGACTCATCACTTCTTCACTGCAAAGGACATGCAGTAGCGTGAGTTTTGCACCCATGCCTTGAGCCAATGCGATCGCCTGTTGCATGACTCCACGGCTCAGGTCTGAATTATCCAACGCTATCAAAATATGACGGTACATAAATATCCCCTCAACAGACGAACAGGGCAGTACGGGGCATTGAGATAGAAGTATAGCCATCTCTATTCTATAGAGCCTTACATGGGCTCAAGGCGTTTTGGTCGCGCAAGCGCAATAAATTGATAAGTTCCATTAAATTCATTTACGAAGATCGCGTCTGAGCGGGCAACGCTGCCACGATCGCATCTGCAACGCGCCCCACTGGAATAAGTTCTAAACCCGTTTCTGCCAATACCTGACCCTTAGGGATAATGGCCCGTTTAAACCCTAACTTGGCTGCTTCTTTAAGTCGTAACTCAAGTTGAGACACCGATCGCACCTGTCCCCCCAGACCCACTTCTCCAAGAATGACGGTCAGCGGATCCACCATACGATCGCGGAAACTGGCGGCTACGGCGATCGCCACGCCCAAATCTGCCGCAGGTTCTGAGACATTCAGCCCTCCCGAGGAGGACACATAGGCATCCAGTTTTGAGAGCGGAATGCCGAGACGCTTTTCAAGAACCGCCAGAATTTGTAAAAAGCGATTGTATTCAACCCCCGTCGTCGAGCGCCGAGGCGAGGCATAACTGGTGGGTGCCGCCAAGGCTTGGAGTTCTACCACAATGGGACGAGTTCCCTCGCAGGCCACAATTGTGGCAGTCCCAGGTGTTGCTTCTTCGCGATCGCCTAAAAACAACGCTGAGGGATTGAGGACTTCTGCCAAACCGCGATCGCTCATCTCAAAGACCCCCACCTCATGGGTCGCTCCAAAACGGTTTTTGACCGAGCGCAGCAACCGATGGCTGGCAAAGCGATCGCCTTCAAAATAGAGCACCGTATCCACTAAGTGTTCCAAGACTTTAGGACCTGCGATCGCCCCATCCTTGGTGACATGGCCCACAATAAACAGCGTGATGTGGTCGCGTTTCGCCATCCGCATCAGAGCTGCGGTACATTCGCGGACTTGGGAGACGGAACCAGGGGCAGAGGTAAGAGTGGGCAAATAAATGGCTTGAATACTGTCGATGACCGCCACTTGGGGCTGCAATGTATCCAATTCCCGAACGATGGCCTCTAAATCCGTTTCCGGCAACAGGTACAGATCGGCGCGGTCCACAATACTTTCCAAAGAGGATGCCGCGAGCTGTTCGACTTCGAGCCGTTGTGCGCGGAGCTTAACCTGATGCCCCGACTCCTCCGCACATACATACAGAACCCGATAGCGATGCGCGAGGGCGTTCATCATTTGTAACAACAGGGTCGATTTGCCAATTCCAGGATCGCCGCCCACCAAAACCAACGATCCGGGTACAATTCCGCTGCCCAAAACCCGATCCAATTCCGAATATCCAGAACTAAATCGTTGCAGATTGGTATCGGAAATTTGGGCCAGGGTTAACGCTGCATTGGGGACCGGATCTTGTCCTTGCGATCGCCTTGTTTTAGACTGTTGTGCTGCCACCAAGCGGGTTCCATCCGTTGGTGTGGTGGTGGGTGTAACGGTCTGTTCCACTAGACTGCCCCAACTGTGGCAAGCGGGACATTTGCCAAAAAATTGAGAAGACTCGGCTCCACATTCGTTACAAAAGTATTTTGTTCGTGTTTTGCCATACAATTCTTAAATTAAATTGAAGCCTTTTGTAACGTAAACCTCTGGCCAGAAAAGGATTGTGGAATTTTTGTTCTTAACAAACTTCATGGTAACTTAATACTGGAGGTCGAAAAATTAACCTTACCTACCCATTGGACTTTAAGGAGCGTTAAGTAAGTTGGAAAACCATAAGGAAAGAATTCTGGTTGTGGATGACGAGGCGAGCATCCGCCGAATTCTAGAAACCCGACTTTCAATGATTGGGTACGAGGTCGTAACCGCTGCGGATGGTGAGGAAGCCATTGAGGTTTTCCATCAAGAGGTTCCAGATTTAGTGGTACTGGACGTCATGATGCCCAAGCTGGATGGCTATGGGGTCTGTCAAGAACTTCGTAAAGAATCCGATGTCCCTATCATTATGTTGACCGCCTTAGGTGATGTGGCCGATCGCATCACTGGCTTAGAGTTAGGTGCGGATGACTATGTTGTCAAACCGTTTTCTCCTAAAGAACTCGAAGCTCGCATCCGTTCCGTTTTGCGCCGCGTGACTAAGAATGGTGCGCCTGGGATTCCCAGTTCAGGAGTGATTCAGGTTACCACCCTACGCATCGATACCAACAAGCGTCAGGTTTACAAGGGCGACGAACGCATTCGCCTCACTGGGATGGAATTCAGCCTCCTAGAGCTATTGGTCAGTCGGTCTGGTGAAGCCTTTTCACGGGCCGAAATTTTGCAAGAGGTTTGGGGTTACACGCCAGAACGCCATGTGGATACCCGTGTGGTGGATGTACACATCTCCAGACTTCGGGCCAAGTTAGAAGAAGATCCCAGCAATCCCGAACTTATTTTGACGGCTCGTGGAACGGGGTATCTGTTTCAGCGTATCCTGGATGCCAACGAGACCATTTAGAAAATAGCTATGAATTGGTGGCAACGGCTCCAAAAAAATCCTCTCGCCCGCTTTTGGAATCACCGTCCTTTTGATTCTCTACATTGCGGTGATTGGAGCAGACTTTTTTGCTCCTTACGATCCCTACGATTCCCAAACCGACGGATCGTTGTTGCCACCCACAAAGGTTTACTGGCAGTCCGAACAAGGGCAATGGATTGGCCCTCATGTTTACCCCACCACCCAAGGGCCTGTGGATGTGAACACGGGCAAACGTCTCATTAAAGAGGATCGCCAACAGCCTTCTCCCGTCCGTTTTTTTGCAAAGGGGCCAGAGTATAACTTCTTACAAATGCGGCTGCCCCTGCCCACGAAGTGGTCTTTGTCAGATCCCAAAATCGATCAAACGGTGGTGTTCCCAGGATTTAAGTGCGATCGCCATCTTTTCGGTACAGAAGGCCCTGGCAAGCTCAACCTATTGGGAACCGACGAACCAGGCCGCGATGAGTTCAGCCGACTGTTGTTTGGCGGACGGATCAGCCTCAGTATTGGTCTAGTGGGCGTTGCCATTTCGTTCCCGTTGGGAATGTTAGTAGGCGGTATTTCGGGATACTTTGGCGGTATCACGGATGCCATCCTCATGCGGGCTGCTGAGGTTTTAATGACCATTCCCTCCATTTATCTGATTGTGGCACTGGCTAAGGTGTTGCCAGATACCCTCAGCAGCAGCGACCGCTTCACGTTGATTGTCCTGATTACCTCCTTTGTGGCCTGGGCAGGACTCGCGCGGGTCATTCGCGGGGAGGTGTTGTCAATCAAGCAGCGGGAATTTGTCCAGGCGGCCAAAGCAATGGGCGCTCAACCGCTGTATATCATCATTCGTCACATCTTGCCGCAAACCGCCACCTACATGATTATTTCAGCGACCCTAGCCATCCCCAGCTTTATTGGTGCTGAATCGGTTTTGAGCTTAATTGGATTGGGAATTCAGCAACCCGATCCCTCCTGGGGTAACCTTCTGACCTTGGCAAGCAATGCCTCAATTTTGGTGTCTCAGCCCTGGCTGATTTGGCCACCCACTGTTTTGTTGATCTTGACTGTTCTTTCCTTTAACTTGCTGGGCGATGCACTCCGCGATACCCTAGACCCGCGTACTGTTAAGCGCTAGATCGGGTGGTTTTAGGGAGTACTGGAAAGAGATTTCCCTTGAATCCAAGTAAAAAGCGCCTTTTGGGGTGAACTGATTTCTTCTACGGAGGAGTAAAAAAAATCTTGCCATCCGGTTTCGGGAAGTCCTGCGAAAATCATCAAGTTGAGGGGATATTGTTCGCTATCCGTGCAGCGACGAAAGTCATCCCGAAACAGAAAGATAGCTTTATTGAGGGCGATCGCCATTCCTAATTCCACCATGACACCTTCATCGGGTGGCGTGCCATTGACGATCGCAAAAATACCATCACAGGCTTTCACATCGCGATAGTCGGCTTGAGCGACATGATAAGCCCAACCTGCTTGAGAAAAATCAATTTGATTGTTGCGCTCAAAGGGTTCCCATACTTGAACTCCCAATTCCTGCAACGCTCGGACAATAGGGGGCAGCAGGAGCGATCGTTGCTGTTTTGAGAAGCCATAAGGGTTAGCTAAATATAAAATCTTTGTCAAAACTAATACTCCTACGGCGATTGTTTGCGCTCAAAGCTCTCGATGTTCCGGTTAATATCGGATCCTCCGTGCCAGCACAAACATGACAATAGCTGCCAGCCACGCACCCACAACGATGCTAATGATGCCAGCATCAAAACTGCCAGTTGCAGCCACGATCGACCCTGGAACTAGAGAACCACCAACCCCTCCCAATAAAATCGATAAACCGTTATAAAGTCCGGTTCCTGCCCCCACTCGCTCCGCTGGTAAAATGCGTTGAATAATGGCATATTCTTGAGCACCATAGGCACTTTGACAGAAAACCGCAGCCGCAAAAAATAGAACTAAAAGTTCCAACTGACTTGTAGTAGTGGCAATATAAACCATCACACCTGCCATCAAAAAACCAACACTTGCCAGTTGCGCTCTCTGTTCCAATCTATCTCCTAAATATGCCATCAGGGCCATCCCAAAGATCCCTGCTGCAAAAACTAGGGCTAGGGGCCATCCCAATTTTTCAAAATCAATCCCCTTTGCACGATTAAAGTAGGTCGGCAACCAGTTCAATAAACCAAATGCACAAAAGGCATTGAGGCTACCTCCTAGGACAGCAAGCCAGAAACGACTATCTCGACCGTAACTTCCAAGGGCTATTCTCTCTTGCTGATTAGGTGCTGTCATGACTGCGGTATTTTGTCGATCTTGTCGAGGCGGTTTATCTTGCACCAAAAAGTAAACCAATGGCATTGAGATCGACAATCCGATCGCTCCCAACACAGCAAAGGCTGGACGCCAACCCCAAAGTTGGATTGAAGGAATAATAATCAGCGGTGCAATTGCAGTGGACATCAAGATTCCACTTCCCCAAATGGCATTGGCACGCGATCGCTCAGCGGTTGGGAACCAATGACTGGTAATGGCACTCAACATCGGAATATGGACTCCTTCCCCAAGTCCCAAAAGCAAACGCAAGACAATCAAGGAGGTAAAAGAAGACCCTAATGGTGCATATAAAATGGTTACGATTGAGAATGCTCCAATTGCGGCCATCACACTTCGTTTAGGGCCAAACCGCTCTGCAATAGGGCTTAAAAGGAGGTTAGACATTGCATAGGACAAATAAAATGCGGCTAAGAGCAATTCCCCTTTTGAACCTACTTCACGATCGCTCCAGCTAAAATCTTGAGCAATACGCGGTATCGCTAGAGATAGATTGTTGCGATCTAAATAGTTAATCAAAACTGTTATGGCAAGTACAACAGGAATCAACCATCTAGTACAAGGAGGCTGAAGTTTAGCCACCCATTTTAGGCTGCTAACGCCTTTCCCTTATAAGTCCACTTAAAGGGTTTTGCCATAGTGCGGTTGAAGTAGTCGATAAACTCAAGAATTTGACATT
>JAAURS010000187.1 GCA_012032135.1 Acaryochloridaceae cyanobacterium RU_4_10
GACGTTTTTGTAGCGGCGATCGCGTTCCGCCAGAGAGGGCAAAGGAATCAAATTTTGTTGTTCCATAAATTCTTCCTCATGGTTTCTTATTTAGCAGCCAACGATTCATGCCGTGCCGCCGGTCAGGTCGCAAAAAAATTTGACGCGCTCCTTGGGGATTCTAACGCTCACCGGATTTTCCAGCGGGCCTTTTTGCATGGTTTTGATTTTGTCTTGGAACATACTTGTTTTTGTGCAATTCCCGCAACCTTGCGATCGCAGTACGTGCGAGTTGTAAGAAGTCTGCTAAAACCTAATGGACAACTCATTGCCCTTTTTTTCACTCATAACAAAGAAGGTGGACCACCGTTTGGCGTAAAGCCACAGGAAATTTTGAATTATTTTACACCACACTTCGATCGCATCTTGTTTCAACCTGCCAAAGATTCGATCGCCCGTCGCAAAGGAGAGGAACATTTGGCGATCTTTCAAGCGAATTTAAGCTAGCATCCACAGCCACAGCCACCTGATGAATCTTTCGCCGCTTGTCTTTGGAAAATCTTTTTTAGATCGTCTAGTGTTCCACCTGACAGTGTCCGATCGCCATCAAGTTTCAGTAAATTACTGGATAATGTCCTCAGATCGGAGTTGTACGGATCGGGACGGATAATACCCTCGATGTCGGAGTTATCATGCATCGTCCATATAATAACTAGTCCGCCTGCTGAGTTATTTATGAGGTAGTGTAGTTTCAAGATTGTTTGAGATGTTACGGATAAATCAAGATCTTGTAAGTATCGGGTCCCGGCTTAACCGCTTGGGCTACTGCATTACTTAACTCGCTGAGAGGATAGCGATCGCTCACCAACGCGTCTACATCAATTCGTTTGTTAAACACAATATCCGCCGAAAGTCTTTGCAGCCGATAAGACGAACTATAGCTCCCCAATAAATCGATCTCGCGTCGATAAATCACATTTGGATTGATGGGAATTTCCACCTCATCGGGAAATTCTGCAAAAAACAAAATTTTACCCCCCTTACGGGTGCAATCCAGCGCCTGGAAAAATGCCTTGTCGCTGGGGACCGCCAGTAAGCTGACATCCACACCCATTCCGTTGGTCAGTTCCTGAACCTTCTGAGCCAAGTCAGGATCGCGGGCATCAAACGCCGCCATCGCTCCCACCTGAAGTGCTTTTTCAATCCGGCTGGGGAGGAGGTCCGTTGCGATCGCCCTCGCCCCCAAATAATTTACCAACATCATAAACATCAGACCAATGGGGCCAGCTCCAGTCACCAAAACAGTTTGACCGGGTTGAATCTGAGCTTTTTTGACAGCCTTCATGCAGCAATTGGTGGGTTCCACAAAGCTTGCTTGCTCAAAGGTGATGTCATCAGGGATGCCCATCAATCCGCCATTACGGACAATATGTCCTGGAACCTTTACGTACTCTGCAAAACCGCCCCCACTGGGGGTAAACCCTGCCGTAGTCGTAATATTTTTGTAAACCTCACACATGGAGAAATTTTCATTCAGGCAATAGTCACAGTGCATACAGGGAATGTGATGAAGCACGATCGCCCGTTGTCCCACCGTCCAGCCCTTGACGGCGTTACCGACTGCCGCCACGACACCTGCGGTCTCATGACCAAAAATCCTAGGGGGCTCATAAAGCGGATATAAAATCTTCTTAATATCTGATTGACAAAGGCCAACCACTTTCACTTGAACCAACACTTCATCGGATTCAACGGGCGGAATCGGAACATCTTCGTAACTGAGTTGATTGACCCCGCGAAAGACTTGAGCTTTCATGTTGAGACGTCTCTACCTACTGGTTTTTATGCTGGACGCTCTAAGCGTACAACGTTTCCTAGCCTGGGGCCAAGATGAAACTTTATTGCTAACTGAGTTTTCACGAGACGTTGGAGGAAAAGTCGCTTAACATGGATACAAGTTGGCTTATAGTCGTACACTTCCATTAAAATTGGGGGAATTTCAAAAATGTCTGATATCAGCAAAGATGACGTTCGAGACAGGCTAGGGAACGTCGATCAAATTCGAGATTTGTTATTTGGTCAAAAAATTAAGGAATACGACCAACGCTACGAAAATTCTACCCAGCGCCTAGACCGAATTGAGTCCGAACTCTCCCAATTTCAAACAGAAATTCGCGATCGCATCACCAATCTGCAAGAGTCGCTTACTACAGAAATTCGTTCGGGGCTTGATTCTCTTGAGAAACAGCTTAAATACTTGAGTTTAACCACCCACGAACAAACCAGCAAGCTTCAGCAAGAAATTCATTTAGTCGAACAAAAAAACGTTCACGGCCTAGAAACGCTTCAGAAAGCCGTCACATCCCAAAATAACTTTTTCAAACACGACCTCTCCCATACTAGAGAAAAATTGGAAGAGGATATTCTTTTCCTTAAAGGTCAAGTTGTAGGAGAACTCGAACAAGGATTAGCCCAACTTAAAGAGGCAAAGTTATCCCGAATTGACCTTGCCGATGTCTTGTTTGAACTTTGCCTTAAGGTTAAAGGAGCAGAATTTATTCCTAACCTCAAAGAAGGTTCTGAAAATCACCTCAAAACCGATTTCTTATTGCCAGAACAACACGGATCTGAGTCACATCACTAACGGTCTTTAAAAATAGGAGCTTTTCTATTTCCAAGAAAATCTCCTATTTTTCTATAAAAACTATTTTCATAAAACACTTATTGAATAGAAGTTAAAATCTTCTTTTTTGAAACAATTTTATGTTATCGAACGGAGAACCTTTATCTGCTCCCAATTCTATTCCCTCTGATTCAGAACGTGGGATGGAAGAGTTGATCGATTTGCTGATTGCACTTCAGTCCC
Organism: Acaryochloridaceae cyanobacterium RU_4_10; assembly: GCA_012032135.1. Classification (GTDB taxonomy): domain Bacteria; phylum Cyanobacteriota; class Cyanobacteriia; order Thermosynechococcales; family Thermosynechococcaceae; genus JAAURS01. The sequence continues at coordinate 2,846 of JAAURS010000187.1, forward strand.
CTCAGTCAACAGCCCAAACACAAGATAAAACTTCAAAGGATTTATTGTTGGCTGACCAACAGCAAAATAAATTTTCTGCTCCCACGCTCTCTACCAACGGTCAGCCAACAAATGGCACCCAAAAATCTGTTCGTGCAGATCGTTCTAATACATGGCAACCTCCGTCAAGTGAGGCAGATTTACAAGAAATAATACAGAATCTTTCGAGAAAGGTTGCGGATCTTGAGCAACAAATCTATGAACCTACAGAACTAATTAATCCGTTAATTCCCTTAATAACCGAATTATTAACCCTTCAGGGCGTCGGGTCTGGCGAGTCTATGTTAAAGGCTCTCATTCCCATTATTGATGAAGCGATTACCCAACGCTTTCAGCAAAATCATCAAAGCATGGGAGCTGCGATCGCTCAAATTCTCCCTGAAGCTATTTCCCAAGAAATCCAACGATCGCCCAAATCGATTGCAACGGCGATCGCCCCTGAGATTGGTCTAGCCCTTCAAGAGCAGATTCGATTAGATCAAAGTTCTATTACCGGAACATTAGGACCTCATATGGGAGAAGCAATCAAAACCCAAATTGTAGTAGAGCGCGATGCAATGGTAGATGCACTCTACCCTGTCATCGGCAATACCATCTCAAAATATATGGGAGAGGTCGTTCAATCTATTAATGAGAAAGTTGAATCTACCTTTAGCTTTCAAGGACTTTCACGTAAAATTCGCGCCCGCCTTCAAGGTATTTCAGAAGCCGAACTTATTTTCAAAGAGTCAGTAGGATTCAGCGTTCAAGCTGTTTTATTGATTCACAAAGCCTCTGGATTGGTTATCCGTAACCTGCAATCCTCTCCCGATTTTAAGATGGAAGCTGATATGTGGTCGGGGATGCTCACTGCCATCCGCAGTTTTGTCAATGAATGTGTTGCCCCATCTGGAGAGATCTCTGAACTCCATGAAATTGACTATGATTCTTCAAAAATTATCCTGGAAGTGGGCGGCTATTGCTACCTAGCCGTTGTTGTAAAGGGAGAACCCTCCAAATCTTTTATTAGCCAGTTCAGAGAAACGCTCAGTCAAATTATTCTGAAATATGGAACTGCGATCGCTGCCTATGATGGAGATCCATCAAAAGTTCCCCCTACCCTGGATGTTTTACTGGAAGCACTCACACACCAGAAAATACAAGAGAAACATACAAAATTCCCTTTTGGAGTGGTTGTTTTATTAAGTGTCATTCTGATTCCATTGCTTTTTATCTTATATCGAAGCATCATTGCAAGCCAAGCTAAAACTAAAACTGTTGAAGTTCTGGATGGCATTCCAGAATTATCAATTTATCGCTTGATACCAGAGGTACAACAAGGAAAACTGATCCTGACCGGACGAGTTCCTAGTCCATACCTGAGAGATAAAGCAGGAAAAATTGTCCATCAAACCCTACCTCAATGGGATTTTGAAAACCGGATCGTTGCGGTAAATGTTCCTCCCGATCCGGTTAGGACGGCTGGAGAGGTGGAACGCCTGACTTGGCTCTTTAACGAGAAAGAGGGTGTTGCCCTCAAAACCCATCACGACTATGGCACCCAAGGTGTAGAAGTTACAGGTGTAGCATCCAACTTGAAAGACTTAGAGAAATTCATTCAAGAACTCAAGAAAATCCCTGGAATTGCAACAATTGTCAGTACTGCTCAAGTTAAACCGTTCCTCAAAACTCGCTTCTACTTTGGGCTGGGCTCAGCCCAGTTAACGATCTTAGAGAGTTCTGTGAAATTAAAAGCTATTCGCCTCTTTCTAGATAAAAATCCTGGTGTTCGTTTGAGTATCATCGGTCATAGCGACCCTAGCGGTCCATCGGCCAAAAATCAAGCCTTAGGTATTGCACGAGCCCATACCATCCAAAACGCATTAGTTGCTGAAGGTGTTGAACCCAATCGCCTGCAAGTTTCTGGTACATCGGAACCCCCTCCAGATGTGACGCCCAAAGCTCCCCTCTCCCTAAGCCGATGCGTCCGTTTTGAAGTATCTATTCCTTAACGATACTTAATTGAATCTCTCAATTCAGACCTAACATTGGGAGATGGCTCGATCTATAATAGCTATTATATTTTCATGGAAATTTAATACACTAATGCCTATTATCTCAAAAAAGATTTGTCTTATAGGTGACTTTGGCGTTGGAAAAACAAGTTTGATTAGACGATATATCGATCGTCAGTTTAGCGATCAATATTTATCCACTATTGGCGTCAAGATTTCTCAGAAAAATATAGATTTGATAAATCCAAATTGTCTGGATCGAAAATTGCAATTACTGATTTGGGATATTGAAGGTCAGACAAAGTTTCAAGCCATTGCTCGGAATTATTTAGAAGGTGCGCAGGGCGCTATTATTGTTGCCGATCTCAATCGACAAGACACAATCGATAATATCCCTGCACATATTGAACTTGTCACCTCTGTTAACCCAAAAGGCTTAGTTCTAATGGTGGCGATCAATAAAATTGACGCACTTAACCAGCCCCGTTTGGAACAAACTCAATACTTTAACGTCTCAGAAAATGATTCCCAAAATTCTGTCGCTCAAGCTACTTTTATACAAACTGGAGAAATCATAGATAAAATTCAAAAAAAATTAGGTTTGTCACAAGACTTTAATCCGGGTTCAGTTCTCTCGTCTAGCTCAACCCAAAATTACCCTCAAGTCCATACAACCTCTGCCAAAACGGGTCAAGGTGTAGATAAATTATTTGAAACCCTTACCTATCTTTTGGTTGAGAAGCGAAGATAGTGCATTCCCAGTAAGATTAAAATTACTCAAAATAGGGTTCGATCGCAACAATTCATCAATATTGCCAAACAATGATATTTTTGCCAATATTGAGTTAGGATATTAAACAAATTATTAATTAATATGATCTTAGACTGGTTAATGGACACCGATCCGCTAACGGTCACTGCCGATTTGCCAGTGACAGATGCGATCGCGTCTTTAAACCAGTTGCAAGCAAGTTGTCTTTTGGTGTTTGAATCCCATCAATTGGTAGGAATTTTTACAGAGCGGGATGCTATTAAGGCTGTTGCTACAGCAGAGAACTGGGGAAATTTGGCGATCGCAGACGTGATGGATCGCAACGTCACGACACTTAGTGAATCAGAAGTATCCGATCTTTTTCAATTGCTAGAGTTTGTGCGGCAGAATCGTATTTCCTACCTCCCAATTGTGGCGGAACAGAATCAAGTTGTTGGGCTGGTTTCTCAATCAAGACTTTTGGAAGTTTTATCTGAACGAGAGATAGAGAATTCAGACTTTCGTCCGTACCAAACCTTAGAAGAACACTTGCGTATTAACGAACAAGCACTCAGCCTCAGCCAAAACCGCATAGAAAGTATTCTCAGTTCTGTGGAAGACGTTGTGTGGTCAATCGCTCCCCATACCTCGCAGCTACTGTATATCAATGCAGCAACGGAGAACGTTTACGGGCGGAGTATTTCCGAATTCATCCAAAACTTAAATTTATGGCAAGACGTCATTCACCCAGACGATCGGGAATGGGTTTTGCAAGCCAATCAATTACTCTATAGTGCGGGCAGGCAAGATCTTGAATATCGAATCTTGTGGCCGGATGGGCAAGTGCGATGGATTCGCGCTCGTACCCGTTTAGTGACTGATTCAAATGGCGACCCTATCCGCATTGATGGACTCACGACGGATATTACAGAACGACAGTCCATCCAAGAACAATTACGCCATGACGCCTTACACGATGGACTTACGGGATTAGCCAACCGAAACTTATTGAAAGATCGTTTAGACCAGGCACTGAAGCGAAATCAACGGCAGGAGAAAAAACTTTTTGCAATTCTTTTTCTAGATTTGGATCGCTTTAAGATCGTTAACGATAGTTTGGGCCACCAAGTTGGCGATCGGCTTCTCATTGAAGTAGCCAAACGATTTCAAAGTTGTCAGCGCTCCCAAGATACTGTGGCTCGACTAGGGGGAGACGAATTTGTCATCCTCTTAGAAGAGTTAGATAGCTTCAATGATGCACTCAAAATTACTCAACGGATTCATCAAGCGCTCATTTCTCCTATTGTTTTGGACGATCGAGAAATCTTTGTTACTGCAAGTATTGGAATAGCCTTTGGCTCTCCTGATGCGGATACCAATCCAAACTGGGTTGCAGCCATCATTAGAGATGCAGATACCGCAATGTACCGCGCTAAAGCAAGGGGACAGGGGTGTTACGAGGTTTTCAGTCCGTTTATGCATACGGATGCCCTGAATCAGATGCAAATTGAAACGGACCTGCGGCGAACGTTGTCTGGTAGCACCGACGAGTCTATGACTCCATCCCATACAATACCGATCTCCGATCGCAACGTTTCCGATCGAAAATACGTGGAATTTTTAGTTTACTATCAACCCATTTTTTCCCTAGCGAATCAGCGGATTGAGGGATTTGAAGCGCTCGTCCGATGGGATCATCCCACTAAAGGAATGATATCTCCAATTGATTTTATTCCCATTGCGGAAGAGACAGGGTTGATTGTCAGTATCGATCGATGGGTTCTAGCCAGTGCTTGTTACCAGCTATGTCTGTGGCGAGATCGCTTTCCAGAACTCGCACCGTTGACCATGAATGTCAATCTTTCCAGTCGGCACTTTTCTGAACCGGGCTTAATAGAATTTCTAGACCAAGTTTTGCAGAAACTGGATTAGCTCGTAGCGCACTCAAGTTAGAGATTACCGAAACTACCGTCATTAAAAATCCTGAAATGGCTACTATTCTTATCAAGCAATTAAAAGACAAAAATATTCATATATGTCTTGATGATTTCGGGACTGGCTATTCATCTTTAAGCTACCTTCATTCATTTCATTTTAATACCTTGAAAATCGATCGCTCGTTTGTTAGCCAGCTTGGTAAAGACGAAGGTGCCAATGAAAGTTTAGAAATTGTCAAAGCCATTGTCAATCTTGGTTGTAATCTAGGAATGAATGTTGTAGCAGAAGGCATAGAAACACAAGATCAGTTAAATCAGCTTAACGCGTTGAATTGTCAATACGGCCAGGGATATTGGTTTTCCGCGCCAATGAGCAATACAATTGCAACCCATTTTTTGATGGATTTGTTGAGATCGAAGCAAAGTTATACCAAAAATATCCCTTTAGAAGTCAGCCAGTGATTAGCTCTATGGTTTGCAGCCATGTGATAAAGAGACGAACCGTTCAAACAGACTGACTTCAAACAAAGAACTTGCCTAGAATTAGGATGGCGGAAAAACTGCGATCGCGATTTGTCTAAACTGCTGCTAAAGTAACGGTGCGAGTGTTTGCTTGGAACAACTTGCCCTCGTTGGCGGTCAACGGGGTCACCTAGACGCATAACAGAATATTTGGAAGTGGAGTGTGTGATGAAAGTTAATTCTTGGATGGCTGTTCCCGTCGCGATCGTAATGGTAGCAAGTACGCATCTCCCCAGCATTGCGGCCTCAGACTCAAACAAAAAAATTGAAAAAGCCACAGAAGTCTTTGAAGAGATTATGACGGACTCTAAAAGTCGTATTCCCAAAAAGCTTCTGGAGCAAAGTGAAGGGATTGCCATTATTCCAGACGTACTGCGGGCGGGTTTTTTCTTTGGTGGCACTCGGGGTGCTGGGGTGATGGTAGTACGGGATAAAGATGGAACTTGGAGTAATCCAGCGTTTATAAGCCTGACAGCAGGGAGCTTGGGCCTACAATTCGGTGCAAAATCCAGTGATATCGTGCTGGTTTTTAAGAGTCGCGATGCGGTGAATCAATTTTTGTTGGGTTCATTTAAGCTGGGGGGCAGTGTTTCCGGCACCGCTGGCCCCATTGAATCATCTCTTGTCGATCCCGCAAAGGGTTTCAAGGATGCGCCCATTTATACCTATGCCCGGAGCAGAGGATTGTTTGGTGGAATTTCCTTGGAAGGTTCTCAACTAGAGTTTGACAAGGAAAGAAACCAAGTTTTTTATGGTAAAAAATTAACGCCCCGCCAAATTTTTAACGATCCGTTTGTAAATTCCCCTCCAGAGGTTGAATCTTTGAAAGATACGCTCGAACAAGCTGAAGCTGGAGTTTTGAGACGATTCTAGATTTGACTGAAGTCCAAGCAGGATGGTGAGTGATTCAAGGATGGCAGGCTTTGGGTCGTTGCAGCTTTGCAAGAGCTAGCTTTCGCCCATCCTTGAATAAGGCGCATCTTATCTCATCTCTAGACAAAACGTTCTTAACGTTACCCTAGTACAAGAAGGCACAAGTTAGGCTACTCTTGATTATGCCCTTAACCTGAGCCAAGAAACTTGCCTAAATCATCCCCTCCAGCCTTGAATTTAGAGGATAAAGAACGTCAACAGTTGCAGCAAC
>JAAURS010000188.1 GCA_012032135.1 Acaryochloridaceae cyanobacterium RU_4_10
AAAACGATATGGGGAGGATCTCACGGATCCAAACGCGTTGATCCATCGTGCCAACAAACGGGCGATCGGGGGGGATATTGAGGGGCTTTTGCGGACTTTGATGAAGCCATTCAGTTGAGCCCCACCCGTGCTACGGCTTACTATAACCGTGGCTTTCTCAATAACACCCTAGGCCATTTTGAAGCGGCTATTGAAGACTTTAACCGCGCCCTAGATCTCCTGCCCGATTACGATGAGGCTTATTATCAACGGGGCAACAGTCATTTACAACTTCAAGAGATCCCAGCGGCGATTTTAGATTTTAGTCATGCGATTCAGCTCAACCCTTACTCCATTAAGTCTTACTACAAACGGGCTGAAGCCTATGCAGAGTTGGGAGAAGTGGCAAGTGTTTTGGCCGATTATGCCCAAGCAATTACCCGTATTCCCAAAGATCCCAATGCTTACTATCAAAGAGGGCGGTTTTTAGTCAAAATTGGTGAAATGCCAAAGGCCATTGAGGATTTTACGACGGCCCTTCAATTTGATTCTCGTCATGCGGATGCTTACTGTAGCCGTGGTTGTTGCTATGCAGAATTGGGCGAGATGTCTAAAGCCAGCCACGATTTTAATCAAGCACTCTTGCACAATCCGTCTCATCAGGCGGCCTACTATCAACGAATGTATAGCTTAGGACTGTTAAAGGAGGTGGCAGGGTCTGGGCTGAGTCTTCAGCAGCATTTCAATCCGGTTTTAACACCAGCCTCTCAAACTCCTCCACAAGAGGAACATTCATCGGTTCCCATTGCCGCAGAATTGGTCGAACCGTCTTCTCCTTCTGCGGCAGGGATTGAATCGCAGCAGCGCACCTCGAAGCTAGAACCTGAAAGCCTGATGGGCTATTTTGAACGGGCACATAATCGCGTCTTGAATGGCGATGTGGAGTGGGGCATCGCAGATTACACCAAAATTATCGAGATCGATCCCCACAACACCCAGGCGTACTACCATCGCGGTCAAAGTTATAGCGTACTAGGAGATGGTGCAGCAGCTTTGGCAGACCTCGATCGGGCTATTCATTGGGCTCGGATCCATTCCATTGGACAACTCAAGGATTTTAGCGGTGCCCTTAGTGACACCATTCAAACGCTCAAAACGGAACTGAGTAAACCCAAACCTTCAGAAGTTACAGTTCCCTCTGGTGCAACCTCCATTGAAACTGCGATCGCCCAGTACAGTCAGATCTTGGCCGCCGATCCCACCAATGCCGATGCGTATTTCAAGCGAGCCCAAAGTCGTGCTTTGCTAGGCGACCTCCAAGGGGCTATTGCCGATTACACGGAAACCATTCGCCACAATCCCGAACATCCAGACGCATTTTACCGTCGTGCCCTCAGTCGTGCGGCCTTGGGGGATAGTGCGGGTGCGACCCAAGACTTCAACCAAGTGGTTCGCCGCAAACCCTTAGTCTCTGAAGGCAGTCAACTTGTTGTGACGTCTGGGACTTCAACAAAGGCGACCGCTAACTTAAATCCAGGCAGCTATTGCAATCATGCAGGTAACGCTCCCCACAATCGGTTTTGCATCCATTGTGGAGAACCCTTAACCTTAAAGTCAGGCCGATCGGCTCTACCGGATCGGAAGCCCACCCCAACCGTCTTCTCCGCTGCCGAAATCGATCTCGTAAATGCCGAGGCATTACTTCAGCGTGGAAAAACCCGTTGTCTCAGTGGCAGTGTCAAGGAGGGTCTCACGGATTTAGGTAATGCCCTCAAGATTTTCTTAGACCAACAGCAAATGACCCGCTATCAAGAGACGCTTAGTATGATTCAGCAGTTTTCCCAAAAACTTTGACTGTATCAGTCGTAGTGAATTCGGCTAAACGGACTTCAAAGATCGGAGCGGTCGAGTTTATGTAGTTGTTGCACCTGTCTTAATTTGTACCTGCTCGTCCACCACTTGCGCTAGGAATGTGGCAACTTTGACGTTTGGATCGTCCAGACATTCTCCGGTGATGAGATTAAAGTTTTGCTTGTAAACCGGAGAGGCTACTTTGGGGATGCCATTGCGATCGCCCACGATGCCTCGCGATAAAACATGAGCTTTGCTAAAAGGATCGTAATTGCTGATGGCATAAATCTGGTTGCCATCGCCCACGCGGAAAATAGCAATTTGCGTCTCGTTCACTAACGCACAAACACCTGTATTAAGTGCAATACGATCGATAGGGCAAACTGTAGTCCATTGGGTGGCTGATTGTTGAATCGATTGAGTTTTAGGCATGATGAGTAAATTGATGGGTTAGGGGACAACGGTTATTCGATCGCAATGAGTTGTCGTTCGTGTTCGTAAGCAGGGCGTTTTTGGCCCCGTTCTTCGACTTGAAGGAGATGGGGATCGGATTCGTTGGTGTTGACGAAGTGTTGGAAGCGTTGCAGTTTGGTTGGGTCTTCCAGGGTAGCTTTCCACTCGCAGGCGTAGGTGGCAACCTGATAGGCCATTTCGGCCTCTAGTTCGGCGGCGATGCCAAGGGAGTCGTGGATGATGACCTGTTGGAGGTAGTCCATACCTCCTTCTAATTTGTTGAACCAGGTTGCGGTGCGCTCTAAGCGGTTGGCAGTGCGGATGTAGAACATCAAAAGCGATCGATGTATTGAATCAGGGTTTCTTTGTCTAGATCGGAGGCAAAGAGTTGGGCGTGTTGGGGTTTGATACCACCATTCCCACAGAGGTAAAGATTCCAGCCTTTTTCTGTGGCAATGACGCCAAAATCTTTGCCCTGGGCTTCGGCACATTCGCGGGTGCAGCCGGATACGGCAGATTTGAGTTTGTGAGGTGCTCGCAATCCCCGATAGCGCAGTTCTAATTCGATCGCGAGGCTGACGGAGTCCTGGACGCCAAAGCGACACCAAGTACTGCCCACACAGGATTTAACCGTGCGCAAGGCTTTTCCGTAGGCATGGCCGGATTCAAAGCCTGCTGCGACGAGGCGTTCCAAATTTGGGAAGTTGTTCGATGCGCGCGCCTAATAGATCGATTCTCTGCGCCCCTGTGATTTTGGAGTAGAGCCCAAATTCCTGGGCTACTTCTCCCAGCACAATTAACTTATCGGGTGTAATTTCACCGCCTGGAATCCGAGGAATGACCGAATAGGTACCGTCCCGCTGGATGTTGGCTAAAAATGCATCGTTTGTATCTTGGAGTCCAACGTGGGGACCATCCAGGATGTGGTCGTTCCAGGCTGAAGCCAGAATAGAACCCACAGCAGGTTTACAGATTTCGCAACCGTATCCGGTGCCGTGGCGCTCCAGAAGTTCGTCGAAGGTGTAGATTTGATGCGATCGCACTAGATAGTACAAATCCTGACGGGAGTAAGCAAAGTGTTCGCAGAGATGGTTTTTGACTTCGACGCCTGCTTTTTTGAGTTCGGCTTTGAGAATATCTGTAACCAGGGGAACGCAACCGCCGCAGCCCGTTCCGGCATTGGTACATTTCTTGACCGCGCCGATATCTCTGAGTTCTTGCGCTTGAATGGCGGTGCAAATTTCGCCCTTGGTGACGTTGTTACAGGAACAAATCTGGGCTGTGGCGGGGAACTGGTCTACCCCCATCTGGGGTGTGGCACCACTGCGAGGCGGCAGAATCAGGTCTTCTGGATAAGGGGGCAACTGCATTTTATTCTGCATTAATTGCAGCAAGGTGCCGTAGGCGGAGGCATCTCCAATCAGAATGCCGCCCAAAAGGTGGGAACTCGTTTCATCCACCACCAGCTTTTTATAGATACCCTGCACCGCATCGCTGATAACGATTTCTTTGGAGTCAGGGGTTTTGGCAAAGGCGTCGCCAAAACTGGCTACGTCAATCCCCAACAGTTTGAGTTTGGTAGACATGTCCGCGCCCGTGAAGGCATTACTGCTGGAATTGCAGAGACGATCTGCCAAAACTTCTGCCATGCGATAGCCCGGAGCCACTAAGCCATACACAAAGTTTTGGTACAGCGCGCATTCCCCGATCGCATAGATATCTGGATCCGAGGTTTGACAGTACTCATTGATGACGATGCCCCCGCGATCGCCCACAGCAAGCCCGCATTGACGGGCCAATTCATCTTGGGGCCGAATCCCCGCTGAGAAGACGATCGTGTCGGTAGTGAGATCGGTACCGTCGGCAAACTGCATCCGGCAAACCTGACCCGATTCGTCGGCCACGATTTCAGTGGTAGATTTGCTGGTGTGAACGGTAACGCCCAAGGCTTCAATTTTTTGACGTAAGATTAACCCACCCGCTTCATCCACCTGCACGGGCATCAGGCGCGGCATAAATTCCACGACATGGGTTTCCAGTCCTAAATTCTGGAGTGCATTGGCGCATTCAAGCCCCAGCAACCCTCCGCCAACCACTACCCCAATTTTGCGGGTCTTAGCATAGGCTGCGATCGCCTCCAGATCTTCAATCGTGCGATACACGAAGGTACCAGGTAAATCGTTACCTCTGATGGGCGGCACGAAGGGGTATGAGCCTGTAGCTAAAACCAAGGTGTCATAGGCGACGGTAACACTATTGGCTGAGGTGACGGTTTTCTGCGACCGATCGATGGAAACGGCTTTGTCACCGATATGAATTTGAACGTTATGGTCTTGGTAAAAGCCAGGTTCTACTAAGGATAGATCTCCGGCTGATTTGCCCGAAAAGAAACTGCTGAGATTTACGCGATCGTAGGCAACGCGGGGTTCTTCGCAGAAGGTGATGAGTTCCCAATCCGATCCTTTGGCGATCGTGTATTCCAAAAACTTATGACCGACCATTCCGTTGCCAATTACAACCAATCGCTTAGCCATAGCGCAAGTAGCCTACCCATGATTGAAGTCTTGCTTCAAGCTACGAGGATTTCTGGGGGCTATTTGTCGTTCTTGCTACACAACTGGATTGCACTATCCCCTGAATGCATGGGGATCGATCTCTTTTTGCATCGTTTTGACGGAGCAGTTGCACATTAGCTATCACTCTCGTGAAAAGCCTTCAAAGCATCCTCTAAGTGGTTGTAAAACCTATCTGCGCCAATTAAATGCGTCAACCCATCGCGATCGAACTGAGCTTTTACATGCGGTTCCAGCCCTGACACAATGAACGTGACATTTTGGCTGTGTAGTTCCTTCACCAAACCCTGGATCGTTTTGGAAGCAGAGTAATCGATCTCAGTAATTGCTCTGGCCTCCAGAATCAACCACTTCACTTTTACTTCAGCACTCTTCAAAAGCATTTGAATTTCTTCTGAAAAATGAGTCGTGTTGGCGTAAAACAAATCTCTGCTGAAACGGTAAACAATTAAGCCAGGTTCTGTTACGGCACCGGGACGGACCGAGATTGGAAGCCAAAAGCGGTGACGATCGGGAACAATAACGGCGGTGTGAGGCTGATAACTGTGACGGACATGAAGCATTAACGATAAGGCGATCGCTAATAAAATTCCCTCTTTAACCCCCACAAAAACCACCGTAACCATCGTGATGACAGCAAGATAGAACTCAGCGCGATGGGTTTTGTAAATATCGCGCATCCCTTTAAGGTCAATCAATTTGACCCCAATTAAAAAAACGATCGCAGCTAGAGCCGCATTGGGTAGATAGCTGATGGGTGTGGTCAGGAAAAGGATGACAATGAGTGTAATGGCTACCGTTGTCAGTTGCGAAACCTGACTGCGTCCACCCGCCGTATCGACAATAGCAGTTTTTGTGGGACTTCCATTAACCACAAACGTTCCACTCACTCCCGCTGCCGCATTTGCAACTGCAAGTCCGACAAGATCGACATTTTCATCAAACAGCTCATTGTACCGAAAAGCATAGGCACGAGACGTCGCTGCACTTTGAGCAATGATGACAATGCAGCAAGATAGGGCAATACCCAGCACCTGTGAAATATCGTTAAATGAAACCTGAGGTAGCCCAAAAGACGGTAAACCTGAAGGGACAGCTCCCACCACAGAAACACCATGACTTGCAAAATCAAACAACCAACTTGCAACGATCGCTCCAATGGCTGCGATTAATGCACCTGGACATTTTGGCAAGATTTTTTCGAGTATCAAAATAATTGCTAGAACAGAGATAGAAATTCCTAAGGTTAGAGAATTTGCGCGGGGCAAATCTTTGAAAGTGCCGATGAGTTGCTGAATGGGCTCGTGACTACCACTTGCAAATCCAAGTAAACCCTGCAATTGACCGATCGCCACTTGAATTCCAACCCCAGTCAGAAACCCTATCAGTACAGTTCTGGACAGAAAATCCGCCAGAAATCCAAGGCGGAAGAGACGTGCTAGCAAGAGCAGCCCAGCCGTTATCAGGGCAACCAGTCCTGCCAAGGCTAAGTACTGAGATCTATCGAGCGGCCCTAAGTTAGATAACCCAGCGGCTAGGATGGCTGCGGTTGCTGAGTCAGCAGCAACAACCAAATGGCGAGAAGAACTAAAGATAGCAAACGCTAAAGCTGGAAGTAGTAGCGTGTAGAGTCCAGTTACAATCGGTGTCCCTGCAATTTTGGTGTATCCCATCACTTCAGGAATACCGATTGCTGCTAATACAACCCCTGCCATGATGTCGGGTCCAATCGTCGATTGTTTGAGAGGCAAAAGTCCCTGAAATAAAAAGAAACGAGCACGTTTTGGCGAATTCTGTTTGACTGCACTCACGTCTGTATCCTCTTTAATGCCGAGCCCAAATCTTAAAGCCACTGGAGACTCAGTTCAATTCATCAATGGGTGGTGTTGCAGATAAAGAGGAGTTCGGCAATCCCCAATATAATGACGCTAGCCTAGTCAATGTCAATAAAGGTGTAGAGTATCTGCCATGTCTGCTCATCTTCAAGATATCACTCGACTGCTGGAAAATATTGACTTGTTTAAAGGAATCAATAAGACGGACCTCCACTCTCTAGCCCAAAGTGTCATAAGGCATCGATATCAAGCAGGCCAGTTAATTTTTAATTATGGGGATATCGGATCCTCAATGTACATCGTTGTCAGTGGTGATGTGAATATTCACATACCGGGCGAAGAATCGCGTCGTTTGTCTCTTAAGGATATTAGTAGTGGAGAACACTTCGGAGAAGTCGCGCTATTTGACAATCACCCTCGGACTGCCAGCGCTTTAGCAACCACAACGGTTGAGGTCCTAGAACTGACTAGAGAAACACTCTTAGACTTTATTAAGCGTCAACCAGAGGTTGCAATTACGCTATTGCAAACCCTTTCAGGTCGTCTGCGCCAGACTGACGCACTTTTATCTCAACGAGTATCCAAGAATGCAGATGTAGAATTTGAAAAACGATTGACTTGGAAAGAGCACGTTGCAGATAGAGTTGCCGAGTTAAATGGAAGTTGGGTCTTTATCATCTTGTTGCTCGGCATTACGATGGGTTGGATGATTGTGAATTCTGGGTATGTCCTCAAATTTCCTTTCGATCCCTATCCTTACGTGTTTTTTAATTTATTGCTGGCAACTCTAGTCGCATTGCAAGGGCCGCTGATTGTCATGAGCCAAAATCGCCAAGCTTCAAAGGACCGAACTCATATGAACATTGATTATGAAATCAACCTCAAAAACGAGGTAAACATTGAGACATTATTGCGGGAGCTTGGGGAGTTTCGGATGGAATCCAATCATCGGCTCGGCAAAATAGAGACTCAATTTCGCATTCCAGCCGATCGGTTGAATGATTCTCCGTCATCGTGAGCCTTTATTTAGAGACCAAGGGATTGAGAAGTTTCAGGATCGCTTTTCTATAACTTTGCTTCCCAGAATTGCAACCCAAACCCAACAGCCTGGACATCCCTCAGAATCTATCCCTCAAAAGACTCTCCAGGATTGCCTCCGTACTGTTCGGCATGGTGCTGTTTGGCGTTTACATCTGGTCTATTTACGGACAATTGCATCGATCGAGCCTAGAACAACTGTGTGCCATATACGGGACTGATCCAAACCCGACAGGGAACTTGCGCCATTGAGGGTAAAGGAGGAGGGGGAGATTTCTTCAACCAAGGATACAAAGGATAAGGTTTGGTTTGAGGTGCAAATTCACAGGTATAGGCCCCTAAGGGAAAGTTCTGCCGATCCAGAACGACCAGATGATAGCCAGCCGCACTAGTAGAAGTGCCAAAGCGAGTTAGAAACGCATAGCGCTCTAGCGAAGTGTAGCGACTCCAGAGATCGGGGCGCACAATTAACCGGACCTGGCTGTTACTATCTTGGGGGCGACGGTAGGCATACCAGTTCACCACCATTCTGTCGCCAAATTGCCGATTGGCCCACCAGAGACCTGGAATAGTTAAACTCTTCCGAGAAGGGGTCTGGTCGTTGACTTGGGGGCAGATAGGCGAGTCTCCAATAACTCCATCACCTTTGGTGGCGTTCTGAACTCATTACCGTCTCTGGGCTGAGATTGAGCGACACCCATCTGAACCTGGCCCAAAGAACTAACGATTAAGCCGATTCCGAAGGCTGCTAACTTCAGGTATGAGAGGCGATCCATTGCCTTGCTCCAATCTGCTGATTGTATTTGCGACGAGGCTTAGCCTCGGATGTTGCACACAAGTTGCCATTCTTGGGCGGTCACGGGCTGTACGGAAAGACGGCAACCTTTCCGCAATACCATCATCTCCTCCAATCCCGATGTTTGCTTCAATTCATCCAGGGTAATAGGCGGTGCAAACACCGACTCAAACTGAAGATCCACCATAACCCAACGCGGATTCTCTGGCGAACTTTTAGGGTCGTAATAATCACTGTTTGGATCGAAGGCAAAGGTGTCAAGATAGGCTTCCTTTACCACTTGGGCAATGCCCATAATCGCTAAGGGCTTTGCTACGCTGTGATAGAAAAACACGCGATCGCCCAATTTCATGTCATCTCGCATAAAATTACGGGCCTGATAATTGCGCACTCCTTCCCACGGCGAGGTTTGGTTGGGTAATTTTGCAGATCCTCCCAGGAAAAAACGCTGGGTTCTGTTTTAACAAGCCAATACTTCATAGGGGTTTAAAAATCAGCACTCAGTGGCGCGCGTGGGAATGGAATGACATCGCGGATGTTGCCCCATGCCGGTCATGAACTGCACAAGGCGTTCAAAGCCGAGACCGAAGCCCGCATGGGGTACGGTGCCGTAGCGGCGCAGGTCCAGATACCACCAGTAGTCTTCTGGGCAGGCCCGCTTCGACGATGCGGCGCTCCAGCACGTCTAGGCGCTCTTCCCGCTGG
>JAAURS010000189.1 GCA_012032135.1 Acaryochloridaceae cyanobacterium RU_4_10
TGCAGAGCTTGGAGCTAGCGAACTCCAAGGTGCGAACTTTAACGCTTACCAATAACGGCTGCACTAAGCTTACGCTTAGGCTCTCTGGTCAGGTCCAAGGTGTTCAAGCCCCCGCGCTTTAGACGGGAGTTGAGTCCCTTTCAGTGTCCTGACCCTCGAACTAGATAGTTGCAGCTACCTGCTTTAGCTCACCAGTAGAATACTTGCGAGCGTACTCTTCCAAGCTAACTTGCTTAATCTTGCTTGCATTACCAGCCGTCCAGAACTCTTGATAGCGATCGGCACAAACTTTTTGCATGTACTTGATCGAAGGCTTCAAGAAGTGACGGGGATCGAACTCTTTGGGGTTTGCTTCTAGCGCTTCGCGAACCGCAGCGGTAATGGCCAAACGGTTGTCGGTATCGATGTTTACCTTACGCACACCGCTCTTAATACCCTTTTGAATTTCTTCTACAGGCACCCCGTAGGTTTCAGGAATAGCACCACCATGCTTGTTGATCAGCGCGATTAAATCTTCAGGCACTGAAGAAGACCCGTGCATCACCAAGTGCGTATTGGGCAACCGACGGTGAATTTCTTGAATGCGGCTGATTGCCAAAATTTCACCCGTGGGTTTGCGCGTAAACTTGTACGCTCCGTGGCTGGTCCCGATCGCAACGGCCAACGCATCCACTTGGGTGCGCTCTACAAAGTCTACGGCTTCATCGGGGTCTGTGAGAAGTTGAGAATGATCCAGCTTTCCTTCAAAACCGTGACCATCTTCTGCTTCGCCCATGCCTGTTTCCAAAGAACCGAGGCAACCCAATTCGCCTTCTACAGATGCACCCTTTGCGTGAGCGGCTTTAACCACTTCGCTCGTGACCGCAACATTATATTCATAGCTTGCAGGGGTTTTTGCATCCGCTTGCAAAGAGCCATCCATCATCACACTAGTAAAGCCATTGTCAATTGCGGAGTAGCAGGTTGCAGGCTCATTACCGTGGTCTTGGTGCATCACAATGGGGATGTGGGGATACGTTTCCACCGCAGCCAAAATCAGGTGACGGAGAAAATTTTCGCCAGCATAGGAGCGAGCCCCACGGGAAGCTTGTAGGATCACGGGGCTATCCGTTTCGTTAGCAGCCTGCATGATCGACTGGATCTGCTCCATGTTGTTAACGTTAAATGCAGGAATCCCATAACCGTTTTCGGCGGCATGATCCAACAGTAGCCGCATGGGTACGAGCGCCATATAATGATCCTCCTCGGGGTCTTTTATTGAAGAACTTTAATTAAACGTGCTGAATTGTTACGTTAATCTTAAGACATCTTATCCTGTCGCGGGATCTTTCTTTTAGAAAAATGGGTTGCCCGGGACTCGAACCCGGAACTATTCGGTTAAAAGCCGAGTACTCTACCATTGAGTTAGCAACCCGTTCTTGAATGCCTCTTATCATTTAGGCACAGAAGACTAAAGTAACATAACTGTGAGGTTGGTCGACCAATAACCTACTTCAATTTTTTATTGCGCCTAGTTCGCGCACGCTTTTTCATGCGCACCCTTGCCTATCTTTACTCTGACCCTCTCTACGAAGACCGTGTGGACCCAGTAACGTTGGGCCGAAAGATTGACCGAGTCTATGAAGATGCCGATCCAAAGCGATCGCAGCTCCAGTCATTACTCCAAGACGCGACCCAATCCCCTCCCACTTACCTGATTGTGCGCCGTCTTGAAGAACTGGGCGATTCATTAACCGCAGTCACGGATTGCTTGGCTCAGCTTGAAGATCTGGGGGTCTGCATCATAGCCCTCGAACAAAATTACCGATCGGACACTCCAAGCAGTCTTGCAAAGCCAGAATTTTTAGAATTGCTGAATACCGTCCAACAACAGCAACGCAGCCGTAAAATCCGGCAAGGGCACGGGCTCAATCGACTGAAAGGATTGCCGCCTCCTGGCAGAGCCCCCTATGGATATCGGCGGGGACGCGATCGCTATATCATCGATCGAACCGTCACACCCGTGGTGCGAGACTTTTTCGAACAATTTTTGCTCTACGGTTCCCTGCGCGTGCCGTCCGCCACATCGAAAAAAACACGGCAAGAAAATTTCCGTCGCCCACCGGACAGCGATGGCTGAGGAATCCCGTCTATCGGGGTGACTTGGAATACAAAAATAAAGACGTCCTGCCCGGAACTCACATGCCCATCGTGACGCGGGACGAAGCCGCCCAAGTGGATCGGCTACTGCGACGCAACCGCAACCTATCTCCCAGAGCCGCCAGCGCCCCGCGATCGCTGTCTGGATTGGTCACCTGTCAGCTCTGTCAGTCCCCTATGAATGTTTCGCGGGTCACCGCTCGTCGCAAAGATCGGGAATATCTATACCTGCGTCCTATGACCTGTCCGCAACAACCCCAATGCCCAGCGTTAAAATACGAAGCAGTCTTTGAAAAAACCATCGAACAAATCTGTGAGACCCTCCCCCAAGCCATTTCTGGAATCAACCAACCCCCGTTAGACCAAATCAAAGCTGGGGTTGCAGCCACCATTCAAGGAAAGCAACACATCGTCGAGCAATTGCCGGACTTAGTCATCCAGAACATTTTGGATGAAAAACCGCAACCTTAAGAGCTTATACCCTTAAAACAGAAATAGCCGGACTGCAAAGCAAACTGTCGCAACTCCCACCCGTCAATCTAATAGAAACAGCCAAAACCGTCTCCATACCTCAGTTTTGGCTCGACCTCTCGGAATCAGAACGGCGGTTTTACTTACGAGAATTTATTCGGGGGATTGAAGTGGTTCGTGAGGGGGCAAACTGGTCTGTGCGGCTCAAAATTTATTTTTTAGCCAGACCCATCGCGGGAAGCAAAAATGAATGTTATATCTGTGATTGGAGATGTTTTGTTTGTTTATGAGCCTAGAGATGCCGAAAGGTCTAAAAGATGACTGAAGCTCAATCTAATTGGACCGCCACGTTAAGTTTAGTGAGTGACTCAGATTCGCAAACGCGCCGATCGCAGTCTGAGAACTATGTCTTGTCTAAGAAAAATACAACCTTTCTGGGACGCTCTACGGAGTGTCAGATTGTCCTAAGGTCTAAATACATCACCGTTTCCCGTTACCATGCCAAGGTGGAATGGGTGAACCTGGATGGTGAGTTTGTTTGGCAAGTTTGCGACCTAGAGACCCCCAATGGAACCTTTGTCAACGATCGGCGCGTGGATAACTGTCAGCCACTCAAATCCGGCGATCGCTTGACTTTAGGGAAGCCCAAAGGTGCGACGTTTATTTTTGAATACAAATCCCTAGGCGCTGAAGAACTGGTTGAGTTGTTTAATAAAGAACAACCCTACAGTAAAACCTATGTTCCAGATCTTTCCGATGCGGGATACCCCGAGTTTGAAGTTGAGCGGTTAGCTAAACTTCAAGCTGAAGAAACCAATGTTGCTTCAGAGCGATCGTCTGTAGAACCGTTAAATGTTGAAACATCATCTGTAAAACCGTTAAATGTTGCAGATGCCGATCTACCTCAAGAGAAAAAGAAGCAAAATGCGATCGCAACTCTATTGAGTAAAATCCCTGCCAAAAATTTAATGGGGTTGATTTTATTCTTTGTGATAGCACCCGCTTTAATTTATGCCATCACCACAGCGTTTGAAACTAAAAAAGCTAAAAATGAGGTCATCAAGTCTTATATTGGCAGCATTTCTACACTGCTCCTAGAAAAAGATTTAGATAACTTAAACCCCTTTAACCAAGAGGCTCGTAAAGCCAGAGAATCCGCCAACGCTCAAACTCGCGCGACGCTCAAGAGTTTGGATGGTCCGGCCAAAGGCTCTCTCATCCGCTTTTTGTATGATTCAAAGCTGGCTAGACTCCAAGCTTCAAAGTTGAGTACGGCGTGGTTGTCCAATCCCGATAAAGTTTTCAATAAGGGACCTTTGCCGCTGTCAGAAAGCGATCTGCAAAGACAGGAATTAATTTATTCAAGACAATTTAATTTGGAGTCTGGGGCAACTCCCCTTCCCGTTCTAATGATGAATCCTTCGGATTTCGATCGACGGCAGTCTGAAGCTCAAAAAAAGGTTTGTGCAACTGGAGAAGGTGACAAAAAATGTGCCTGGGCCGTTACTTTTAACAGTCAAGTCAACGAACAGCCCTTTCTCACTCCCATTCAATTGAGTGGTGCGGATGTGACGGGCGTTGTTTTAAAGAATGCACCTTTGGACGGCATTAACCTTGAGGGTGCGTATTTGTCTTTACAGAGCTGTTCTCAAGAATCATCTGGTAACTTGCTCGATAATTTTTCGCGGAAGTGGGACAGTTGGTTTTCAAAAAATAGATGTGGGGCAGATTTCAGAAATGCTGGACTGCAAAGTGCAAGGCTCTTTCGTGCGGTATTTAGGGGTGCGGATCTGAGCAATGCCAAACTAGATTATGCCGATCTCCGCGAAGCTGATTTGCGGGATGCCAATTTATTGGGGGTTCATTGGTCGGGAGCAGTCCTAAAAGGGGCGTGTTTCTCTAAGGAAAATTGGCAGCAGAAGTTTCCCGCCAATGGCCCCGATGGGAAGCCCTTTGACCCGATTGCTTTGGGAATGAAGGCCGTACCCAAACAGCAATCCGATCCAAACAACCCCCGCGATTTTCAAGTTTGTAAAGATATTCGCGCAAGTTGAGTTTGCCTATTTGGGTGAGCTGTCTCTAGCTCATAGCTTGGGCGATCGCTTCCGCCATTTCACGGGTCCCTACGGGAGTGGTGCCTTCTGGGGCCAGATCGTAAGTTACATTTTTCCGGTCGGCAATGACGAACTCAACGGCTTTTTGAAGCTTAGCTGCCGCCTCAATTGCGCCCAAGTGCTGGAGCATCAGGACCCCAGACAGAATCAGAGCCGTAGGGTTGGCTTTATTTTGGCCTGCATGTTGGGGAGCAGACCCATGCAGGGCTTCAAAGACAGCATACTCATGACCCACATGGGCACCGGACGCAACCCCCAATCCACCCACCATCCCCGCACAGAGACCGGAAAAGATATCGCCATAGAGGTTTGGCATCACCAATACATCGTAGAGTTGGGGCTTTTGCATGAGCTGCATACAGAGGATATCCACCCTGCGATCGTCAAATTCAATATTGGGATAGTCCTTGGCCACCTCGCGGGCCACTTCTAAAAAGAGCCCGTCCGTGTGTTTCATAATGTGGGCGTTGTGAACTGCCGTTACCTTTTTCCGGCCCGTTACCGTGGCATGTCTAAAGGCAAACTCAACAATTTGCTGACTGCCCAAAACTGAAATGGGTTTAACCCCGATCGCAGAGTCCTCCCGAATGGTCTTGCTAGAGAGACGGCTGAGGAAGGTCCGGGCCTCAGCCGCTTCAACGGTCGTTCGCTCAAATTCAATCCCTGCATAAAGATCTTCAGTGTTCTCCCGCACGATCGCTAGATCGATGTCGTGGAAAAAACTTTGAATGCCAGCAATTGATTTGGCGGGTCTGAGACTGGCGTACAAATTAAGCCGCTTGCAAATTTCGACGCTTGCGGACTTAAATTCTTGGCCAATGGGGTGGTAGTGGGACCTTTGAGCGCCGTCTTAGTTTCCCGAATAGATTCTAAAACCTGTTCTGGGAGAGAAGTGCCGTACTGGTCCATCACCTCCATCCCTGCATCCACCACATGCCAATCAATGGAGACTCCGGTGGCATCAATGGCAAAGCAAGTGGCTTCTGCAACTTCTGGACCAATTCCATCGCCTCGAATTAAGGTGACTGGATACCCCATACGGTTTACCTTATGAATGCTTGTAATTGAAAACAGTGCTGTGACTTTACATCATAAATGATGTTTTATTCGTAAAATTTTTGATTATTGATAGATTTTGAACTCCGTAAATATTTGACACGATCGCCGCTCTATTGCAAGCGAGTCAGAAGCGGTGCGGCCTTGAGCAAGGTTTGAGTATAGGGATGCTGGGGATTGCGGAAAATTTCCTCTGTTAAACCCATTTCAACAATTTTTCCCTTATTCATCACCGCAATGCGATCGCAGAAAAACCGAGCGACCCACAGGTCGTGGGTAATAAATAAATACGTCAGGTTGAACTCATCTTTGAGATCCTGCATTAAGTCGAGGACTTGGGCCTGGATGCTGGCATCTAACATACTGACGGGCTCATCGCAGATAATGAGCTTGGGATGGGTGATCAGGGCGCGGGCGATCGCAATGCGCTGGAGTTGCCCACCGGAGAGATCGCTGGGGAAGCGATCGTAATAGTCTGAGGCGGGAGTTAGGCCCACGCGTTCGAATAACTTTTTGGCTTGAGCTTCCGCCTCTTTTGGCGTGGCCAATTGATGGATCAGCAATGGCTCGGCGATACTTTGACCCACCTTCATCATGGGGTTGAGGCAGGCACGAGGATCTTGGAAAATCATCTGCAACTCCCGTCGGTAGGAGCGCATCACTTTAGGACTGAGTTGGGTAAGGTCTACATCGTTAAAGATGACCCGACCGCCTGTGGGTTTGATGAGCTGCAAAATGGTTCGGGAGAGCGTGCTTTTTCCGCAGCCAGATTCTCCCACCAAACCCAGGGTTTCCCCCGCATAGAGTTCCAAACTAATGTCATCCACTGCCCGAATAACGCTGTCAGACTCTTTGGAAAATAACTTTGCAATAAAACTCGAACCCAGTTCGTAGTGCTGCTGCAATTCTTCTAATTTAATCAACACGGCTTTATTAACTGTGCTGGGCTCAGCAGAAACATCGGTTTGGACGTGGAGGGCTGCTTGCAGCAGAGACTTTGTATAGGGATGTTGGGGATGGGTCAGAATGTCATTTGCAGGGCCAAGTTCTACCATCTTGCCCTGGTACATCACCGCCACGCGATCGCAATATTCGCTCACCATCGCTAGGTCGTGGGAAATCAACAGCAACCCCATCTGTCGCTCCCGACACAAACGGGTGAGTTCTTGCAAAATTTGAGCTGAGACCGTGACATCCAAACTGGTGGTGGGTTCGTCCGCCACAATCATCTTGGGCTCCAGCAATAGCGTGAGTGCGATCGCTACCCGTTGCCGCATCCCGCCGCTAAATTCATGGGGGTACTGTTCCCACCGCTCTTGAGGAATATTGACCGCTGCTAGGGCTGCTAAGACCTGCTCCTTGGCCTCTTGAGAAGATAAGTTGGGCTTATGAACTTTGAGGGTTTCTAGGCAATGATCTTTGATCGTCATCAATGGATTGAGGCGAGTCATGGGGTCTTGAAAGACCAGACCAATTCGTTCTCCGCGAAAGTGACGCAGTTCTTGGGGTGATAAGTCCAAAACCGACTGTCCCGCAAAATCAACCCGACCTTCTACGACACTCTGAGGGGGCAATAGCCTTAACAAGGCGCGGCCAATGGTAGATTTTCCGCAACCGGATTCCCCCACCAATCCCACACATTCTCCCGGACCGATCGATAGCGATAAATTATCAACGGCCCAATTGATTTCGTTGTCAGACGATCCTCTGCCGGAATGGCGCGGGTAGGCTATGTTTAATGATTCTATGGACAATAGCGCGTCATTCATAGGGGCGATCGCAGGGTCGAAAGGTCTACATTACAATCTAAGGCTGCCAGTAGACTAGCATCCTATTGAGCGTGAAGATAAGCCTTGTCCTTCCATCAAAGAAGATTCAAGGAGAATGAGTATTTCTTATGGATCGAAAAAAATAGATACAAGTTTTCGACAATAAAATTGCTAATGTAAAGTAACAAAATGTTTCAATCCTTGAGCAAGGGTTATGCCAATCATGTCTGCTAAGGACGTCTCGGAATCATCCATCCCCAGGAGTGGGTGGGGAAAAGATGAAGAGAGTCCGCTAAACATCACGGTATTTTGCGATTTGGATGGGCCGTTGATCGACGTCTCTCGGCGGTATTACAAAACCTATCAACTCGCGATTGCAGAGACTCAAGCCTATTTCCAATCCCAAGGGCGATCGCTTTTATTGACGCCCCTGAGCGCCTCCCAGTTTTGGCAGATGAAGCAGGAACGGATTCCAGATGCGGATATTGCCTTTTGTTCGGGTTTGCGCCACGAGCAAATTGAATTGTTCATGTCTAATGTGCTTGACATTGTCAATCAACCCATTTTGCTCCACGAAGATCGGCTCCAGCCCGGAGTGATTCAGTCCTTGGAGCAACTCAAGCGTAGAGGCGCGCGGTTATTTGTGGTGACGCTGCGTTGTCAAGCCCAGGCTGTACAGCTTTTGCAGCAGTTCAATCTGGATCGTTACTTTGACAAAATATGCGGTGCCCAGGATCGTTTTGCGGCTTAACCAAAATTACACAGAAGGGAAGCAGGCGCTTTTGCAGGATTTGGTCTGTGACGCAAACCCTATCACCCAAAGCCAATGCTGGATTATTGGCGATACAGAGGCTGATGTTTTGGCAGGGCAAGCTTTAGGATTATCTACTTTGGCTGTAACTTGCGGGATACGAAGCCATTCCTATCTCAAACGCCTTGAGCCCACTACTGTACAAACCAACTTACAAACCGCAACTCAATACTTACTGACAACCGTTGCAGCTTCTAACGGTTAGCAGAACATATTTTGGAAGGAGCAGAGGGACTGTCGGTGGAGTAGATATTGAGGAGGGGTAATTGGGTAAAACGTTTATGTAATGGTGTTTTCAAATCCTAAGATTTCCAAATATAGGCACCCAATTTCAGTACATTCCTGGTTAATGTCCTCATGTCGGAGTTATCCGATTTTATCCAGATAATTATTAGAGTTGTTGGGTAATAAGCTTAAAAATCCTTGAACTCCTTTTCTGCTAAGCATTTCAGAGATTTTTATGTAAAATCCTTGAAACCGATTCTGTATAAGCGTTTCAGCGATTTTGTTCGTTATTTCCCAACAGGTCTATTATTTATGCCGCAAGTTTTCGGTGGGGACGTAACCTTGGCCAATGGGTGAGATGCGAGCGCCAAGCCCGACCTAGAAGATTATCAGTTTTACTTTCTATGTTTGCCGATCCGGGATAGCAATCTGTAAGTCAGAATCAAGAATAAGTGGCAGTATTAAGACTTAACCCTTAATGTGCCCAGGCTTCATGATTCTAGGAGTTTCTTGTTAGTGTCATGAATTTTTCGCCATAGATTTGCGGTCATGTTTAGCGTGGTCTCGCTCAATTACCAGGAAAAATACGGTTAAACAGCTTGTTTCATTAGGAAAGGCACCAATCTCATCAGATTTC
>JAAURS010000190.1 GCA_012032135.1 Acaryochloridaceae cyanobacterium RU_4_10
ATTTATTATTAGTTGTCATAGATTCACCGCTCACCCCTTAAAGGCAGGTATTGCAAAAAAGAAGGTACTTCCCTGTCCCATCTGGCTTTCAGCCCAGATCCGGCCATCATGTTGTGCAATGATTTTGCGACAGATGGTCAATCCTAAACCCGTTCCGCCTTTTTTGCGCGAATCTGAAGAATCGACTTGCTGGAATCGCTCAAAAATACTTTCGAGTTTGGCGGCAGGAATTCCTTGTCCTTGGTCGCAAACTTGGAAAAGCACTTCTTCGGGTAGGTCTGAAAGCTGCGGTGTTTTGCGCTTTTTCTTTTTACCTTTAGGGGGGGGAGATCGGTTTCTGTCTCCGATCCAAGATCTGAAGTGTTTGATTGCAGTCTACGCTCAACGGTTAACCAAACCTCACCGCCTGACGATGAAAACTTGATCGCATTGCTGAGGAGGTTAGTGAGGGCTTGAAGCATATAATCGGCATCTGCCCAAATTTGGGTATCGACAGGTTCCGTTCGCAGGGTAATCCCTTGCTGTTGGGCCATCGGCTGCATGGCTTCAATAGCCTGGGTCATTAACTCGGCAACGTTGCAGGCTTGCTTGGCCATGGTCACATCACCAGACTCAATCCGCTGTAAATCCAGGACGTTATTGACCAAACGCACGAGCCGTTCGGTGTTGTCATCGGCAATTTCCAACATTTGTTGTCCGTCTTCTGACAATGTGCCCAATCGTCCCGTGGCTAAAATTTTGAGCGCGCTGTGGAGTGAGGTTAAGGGGGTTCGCAATTCGTGGCTCACAACGGCAATGAATTCGTCTTTCATCCGCTCAATGGCTTTGCGATCGCTAATATCACTCGTGAGGGAAAAGAAGCCTTTGACGTTATTGTTCTTGTCTAGATGCGGAATATACGTCACTTTAACCGATCGCTGGCGACCTTCTCGGCTCTGGATTTCATTTTCGTAGGTGGCAATTTCACCCGATAAAGCGGCCTCGACGTAGGTTTGCATTTCACCATAACCAACCTCTCCCCATACATCCCGCAAATGGTGTCCGTGAATTTCTGCAGGAGATTTCCCGAGCCATTCTTCATAAGCTTGGTTGTTAAATTGGTAGTGCTGACGATGGTCCACGTAGGAAATCAGTACGGGTAGCCCATTGGTAATCAAACGCAACTGCTCCTCACTTTGGCGCAAGGCGGCTTCAGCTTGCATTCGATCGTCGATCTCTTGCTTTAGATGGCGATTGGCCTCTTGAAGTTCTGCGGTTCGTGCCTCTACCATTTCTTCAAGACGACCCAACAGCTCGGCTTGAGCGAGGGCAATACTGATTTGATCGGCGAGTTGTTGCATCAGTTCTAGTTCAAAGTTTGCCCATTGACGGGGACGATCGCACTGATGGGCAATTAACAATCCCCACAACTGATTATTGGGGGCACGCTGGGTCGTGGTGGGTTGCGCGTTGGCTGTTTTCAGAATAGGAACGATGAGCTTGGCTTTAACCTCAAATTGCTTCACAAATTCGACCAGACATTCCGCCAATCCTGCTTCAGGATCGCGGACATCGGAAATTTCTCGCACGCGGCCCTGAGCGTACAGATGCTGGTAGTCTTCAGGAAAAACTTCTTCTGGGAATTCCATGCCCAAAATAGCTTGATATTCAGGGCGCACCGCTTCACTGATGGGTTTACCCGTTCTATTGGGGAGAACTTGATAAATCAAAACCCGGTCAGCTTGCAGAATCCGTTGCACTTCCGTGACCGTCGTCCGCAAAATTTCTTGTAACTGCAACGATTGCCGAATTTTGAGAGTTACTTCTGCCAACAGTTCGACGCGCTGTCGCTGGTAACTTAATTCGTCTTGATGGTTGCGAGGTTGTGAAGATCGACGAGAGGATGAACGCCTAGACGACATAGCGAGTTGAGGTCAGTAATTTTGATCTTAGCTTTACTCTACAAAGCAAAAGTTGAATTCTGATGAACTAACTTTGCAAAACTTCATGTATCATTTCATCAAATTTTCCCACCAACCCAGTAATGGGTGGTTTTTGTGTGGCCGATAATGACCTTTCACTTTTATTGCTATTAATGCCGTTTTCAGTTCTGCTCCATCAAGATTTACATTTTCTGACCACTGTCTGACCAATTCTAAGGTTGACAGGATCTGGATATTTGGAACTTCTTGTTGAAAAAATGAGATTGCTTTTCGATCGTCTGTCGCAATGGCCCAATCTCTATGAACTGCAATCGCCCCCGTAGCAGACTCGCCATCATCTCCCATTTCAAATGCATAGTTCACAAAAGTTTCTTCTTCCGCTTCAGACTCAAACGTCACGATTAACAGCAATCCTTGGGCGATCGCCTTCTCAAACTGCTCTGCCCCCTCATTCTGTTCATCTGTAAGGCGTTGAAGTGTCTTTAATTCTTGGGTGCTCACCACGTCGGTAACGACAACTTGAGCGGGAATCGCCGTCAAGATTTCGATGAAACGACCGGACGCACAAAAGTTTAGAACGCAGCAGGCATCTAGAACGATGTGAGAGTGCTTAATGTGCATACTTGATGTTCCAGCCTTGCTATACCTGGAGCAGATCGAGTTGAGTGGAGTCCTCGATCGTGCCAACTGACTCTTCCCTTAGCGACTCTGCGATCTGTCGTGCCTCTAAGCGATCGACCCCCAGAAAAGTTGCAAAACGACCTTCAGTAATCAATCCTCGATCTAATGCCTCAATTGCCAGATGCTGATAGTGAATCGGAGTCATATCAGTCCGCTGTGAAGTCCCTTGTAAGCCAAGTTCTTTTTGCACCTGTCTTACTTTTAGCCCGCGATCGCGGAGCCGATCCCAAGTGCCTGATGGCAGAAGCTTCAGGGATTCTAAGCGGTTCACGAGCGCTTCAATGGATACGCCGTAGTAGTGAGCTAGTGTAAAAAGATTGGTGGGTGTAAATTTGCCGTGGGTGCGGTACATATCGTTAAACCGCGCGAGCAAACCACTGGTGGGCATTAAAAAATAGCCAGGGAAAGTGTCAGCAAGGCGTTCGCTTTCTGGTTTTCTTTGGTACTGTCCATCAAAATCAACGACGGGTTTTCGTCGATGGGCCAAAAAATGAAGGTATTCATGGGCCAACGACCAACGCCGACGTTCTTCAGGGTGGTTGGCATTAATGGCTATACATCCGCCGAGCAGTTCGTTATAGCTATATATGCCTGAATACTTAGACATTTTTAGGTAAAAAATACGCAGCCCTACACCCTGCTCTAATAAGTCTCGAAGCAGTGGAATGGGACCATCTCCTAAACCGAGGCGCTGACGTTCTGCGATTGCAATACTTTCGGCAGCAGCTTCTATAGGCATGTTTGCAACGTCGTACTCTTGAGGGTAGTTTCGGGGCAATGGCGCGTCTACAATTTTTTCAAGCTGTAGGTAATGTTGGCACAACTCCTCAAGACGAGAAATGCTTGGATCGATCTGTCCCTGCTCTGCTTCACTGCGATCGTAGATTGCGGACCGAAACTGAACCTCAAAGGGCTCTATAACCGGACGGGGTTGAACGAAATCGCTGACGGTTTTTCCATAGGCACGGGCCAGCTTAATCAATTCGGTTGGCTTAAGACGGCGTTCTCCCTTTTCAATGGCAACAATGGTGGTACGTACGGCATCAATGACCGAGGCCGCATCAGCCTGGGTCATACCACATTTCTTCCGTGCCTGTTGCAGCAACTCTCCTAGATGGTTTAAATCAATAGTTTCCAAGATATTGGTAGCCATTTTAGTTTTCCTCAATCTTGTTCCCATATCACAAAGCTAATTCAATGATCTGACATTGTCAACCTTCAAGATAAGTTCAGAAGTAAAAATGTCAGAACAATTAGTGCATCAGTTTGTATTTAGTAATGAGTCTGCATAGGTCAAAGAACGGTGAGGTAAGACTCTTAAGCCTTGGTTAGTGCATTGGACTATAGTAGACAAAGGCTTATTCCAAGACCTATTAAAAATCTTGTTATGTCTGCATCCCAATCCGCCTTTTTCATTTCAGATATTCCGCTCGATCGAATTCGCTACGACGAACGGGGACTGGTTCCAGCCATCGTGCAGGATTACCTAGACGGCACTGTCTTGATGATGGCTTGGATGAATCGCGAGTCTCTACAAAAGACCTTAGAAACAGGTCATACCTGGTTTTGGAGCCGATCGCGTCAGGAACTGTGGCCGAAGGGGGCAACTTCAGGCCATCTCCAAAACGTTCAGTCTATTCGCTATGACTGCGACAGCGATGCGCTGTTGGTGACGGTCGAACAAGTGGGCGACGTTGCTTGCCATACCGGAGAGAGAAGCTGTTTCCATCAAGTGGATGGCAAAATTGTGTCGCCCCCTGCTGATACGCTGTCTCAGGTTTTTGCGGTAATTTGCGATCGCAAAGCAAATCCCAATCCAGAATCCTATACTTGCAAACTCTTGGAAGGCGGGGATAACAAAATCCTCAAAAAAATTGGAGAAGAAGCCGCTGAGGTGGTGATGGCGGTTAAGGATGATGATAAAGATGCGATCGCGGGGGGAGGTGGCGGATCTGCTGTTTCATGCAATGGTGGCGATGGCCCACCACGATGTGGATATTAAGGATGTCTATCGCAAACTGCAAGACCGTCGGCGTTAGAGCAGCGTATGACACCCCGTTCGTTCAAACAGATTCGTGTAAGGTATCGACTTGCGGCAGTTGCAACGATCGTGGCAGCGGTCACTCTTGGCTACTGGGTCCGTTTTCATGGACCGGGTCCAGAATGGCTCAATGATGCGCTGGGGAGTGTGGCCTATGAAGTATTTTGGATCGCGCTGTTTTGGGGCTGTTTTGCGGGGCGGACTTTTAGTGCGGAGCGATCGCCCTTCAAAATTTCTGTTGGGGTTTTGTTAGCAACCTGTGGATTGGAGTTTTTACAATTGTGGCAGCCTCCATTTCTCCAAGCTTTAAGAGCACCCCTTCCAGGACGTTTGGTCTTAGGCAATACGTTCAACTGGACTGATTTCCCACCTTATATAGTTGGGAGTGTCTTGGGATATCTCTGGGTAAAATTTCTATCGAAAGCTTTACCGATCGAACATTCCCGTTAAATCATCGCTATAGTGTTGATACTTCGAGTTACAGAGTCCTACTTTGACACTAAATCGTGATAAAAATTGTAAGTTGCTTGATATCATCAACCGTCGATGAGCTGGGCGATCGCAGTTTGCACCTCATCAAATTTCACTACAAGAATCTTAGCTTGCACCTTCAGAATTTTGCTTTGAAGAACCGAAAACGGTTTATCCGCCCGAATTGCACTCTTAACAGGTAATTGACCACTCTCTAAATCCTGATTTGAGACAAAAATTTTATAATCTGATGCCGATAAATTTGACGTCAATGCTAATACAACTGTATCAAGATTTTTCACGTTGTACGTTTGATTAGAAATGACAAGAGCAGGTCTAACTTTTGCGCCACTCAAATCTGAAAAAGGAAAATTGATTAAAACAATATCTCTTTGATTAACCTTCAAGGCATTTCTCCCATAGCCCATCAGGTTCTTCATCGTAAACAGCTTTCAAGGCTTCTTCTGCCAAAAGCTCATACTCACTAACTTGTCGGAGCTTTAAGGTTCCATCAGTATCTTTTGCATAGAAATAAAGCTGCTCGTCGTGGATATCAAATTGTGCTTTGATTTCTTCAAACTTTGCAAAGGGCATAGTGTTTCCCCTAGTTAGCGCAAGAGTCATTACAGTGGCGGTTGAAGTTTGAAAGCCCACCTCTTTTTAAGGGTGGGATGAAAAACGAGTTAGCGGCTTGAGCCGCTGTCAGATTCTTGTATTCTATCTATCCAGTCTTCAATCAACTGTGTCATTGTTTTTCTTTTATTTTTGGCTACTCTTCTAAGTTTTTCAAGCCTTTGAGATTCAATACGAACACTCAGTCTATCTTTCATTTGGCTACCCAATGGATGCCTGAATATGCTACATTGACGATATGATAACACTGAAGTTCAAGCTGTATCAGCATAAGCGTAATAAATATCTCAAGCGGTCAATCAATGCTGCTGGGGTGATTTATAACCACTGTATTGCCTTGCATAAACGGTATTACCGTAGGTATGGCAAGCATTTGAACTGTGCTCAACTTCAGGCTCATATTGCCAAATTGCGTAAACGTAACCCCTTCTGGCAATTGGTAGGCTCTCAAGCTGTGCAGGATATCTGCCAGCGGATTGAGAAGGGTTATCAGTTGTTTTTCAAAGGTCACAACAAAGGAGTCAGGCCACCAAACTTTAAGAAAGTCAAAAAGTATAAGTCTTTCACTCTAAAGCAAGCGGGCTATAAGTTTCTGGGTGGAAATCGAATCAAGATAGGAGGTCGGGTTTATCAATATTGGAACTCCAGAGACATAGAGGGAACGGTCAAAACTTTGAGCATCAAACGGACTCCGACAGGAGATTTGTTTATGGTTGTGGTTGTTGATAGTGTCATTGAGTCGTGCATCCAATTCGAGACGGGTAAATCCGCTGGGTTTGATTTTGGCTTAAAGACATTCCTGACCTGCTCTGAGGGGTTTAGTATTGAGTCACCGGAATTCTTCAAGCAGTCGATTAATGTCGTTCGCAAAGCCAGCAAACAGCATTCCAGGAAAATGAAAGGGTCTAGCAATCGTGAGCAAGCCAGACTGAACTTAGCAAGGAAGCACGAGGATATCGTGAATCAGCGCAAGGATTGGTTTTGGAAATTAGCTCATGATTTGACCAATCAGTTTGATGTGCTGTGCTTTGAAACGCTTAACCTCAAAGGGATGAAGCGTTTATGGGGTCGCAAGGTGTCAGACTTGGCGTTGCGAGACTTTTTGGACATTCTGGAATGGGTTGCCAAAAAGAAGGGCAAGCAAGTGGTTTATATTGACCCTTGGTACCCTTCGAGTAAAACCTGTTCTGGTTGTGCTCATGTGCTTGAAAAACTGGACTTATCGGTTCGTCGTTGGCGGTGCCCGTCTTGTGGCTGCGAGAATGATAGAGACGGGAATGCCAGCATTAATATCAAAATTCATGCTGAGCGAAGTCGAAGCAGAGTTGGGGTCTCAACTCTAGGATTAGGGGATGTCAGACAAGCTCAGCTTGCTATCCCTGCCTGAGTCCTGAATCCCACGCGCTTTTAGCCGTGGGAGTGGATCAATCAAACTCGTTCTATTATATCTTGGCCGGAACAGTCATCAATGCCCAATTGTTTTGTCAGCAAAGTGAGTTTCTAGAACTCGTCTCAGTGCTTTGGTGCAGGCTTTGTCAAACCGTTACGGATATGATTGAGACAAATACAGATTAACCTGCCCTTGCCCATGAATAGCGCTCAACTCAGCATTTTCGATCGCCCCTCGCCCCTTGAAGCTACCTCCCCTACCCCCGCAAGCGTTGAAGGTGCAATTTTTGTACTCGGAGATCGCATCCAGATCGCTCGCGTTGGCCCCCCACTCGAACACCTGAACGGACAGAAGGGGGAAATCATTAGCCTGCTTCCAGGAGCAGCTTCCGTTCAAGTTGAAGGTATCGCAACGGCGATCGTATTGCGGGTTGAAGTCCTAGAGCGATGGTCACCCATCGGCGAGTTTACGGCGGCTAGAGAAGAAGCTGAGTCGGTTGGTATTTTTTGTCTGGGCGATCGCGTGGAGTGTGAGGGCGCTTATGGGGGACGAGTGGGAACTGTACGACGGGTTGGGGTGCAATGGGGTGTGATGGTTGCATGGATAGATTTTGGCAAAGGTGTGCCCCTCTATCCGTGCCCTGTGGAGCGATTATCTTTGGCTGACGGATAGGGTGATTTCTGAGAAAGGTTATACCCTCCAATAACCTCAGAGAACAGTCTACTTGCATTATTCATGACTCAATAACAAAAATCCTAAACCTTAGGCATATTCTCGCAAAACATATCCCACACCCCGAACGGTATGCACTAAACGTTTTGAGTAGGATGCCTCTAGCTTAATGCGGAGTGCCCGAATGTAAACTTCAATAATATTTGATTCACCCATAAAGTCATACCCCCAAACTTTTTCTAAAATCTGTTCGCGGGTAAAAACCTGGCGAGGATTTGCTAACAACAGCTCAAGGAGATCGTATTCTTTAGCTGTCAATGAAATTAACTGTTTCTCTAGGTAAACCTCTCTAGTCAGACGGTTCAAGGTTAATTCCTCAAATTGGAGAATATTGGGGGTTTCGGGATTCATTCGACGCAGATGGGCGCGGACTCTTGCTAACAGCTCTTCCATACTAAAAGGCTTCGTCAAATAATCATCAGCTCCAGCATCAAGTCCTACCACGCGATCGCTGACTTCATCTTTGGCGGTCAGCATAATAATCGGAGCAAGCATCCCAGTGGCGCGAAGTCGCCGACATAAATCAACCCCAGATATTCCAGGAAGCATCCAATCTAAAATCAAAAGGTCAGGTTGAGCGTTGCGCGCAGCGATCAGTCCATCTAAGCCATTGCCAGTAACTGTCACGCAGTAGCCATCAAGGGCGAGCTCGCTTTCGATAAAGTGAGCCAGTTTGGGGTCGTCTTCAACGACCAGAATATGAGCGGTCATAGCTGCTTTTTCCATAGGGGTAATTTAATGGTAAATACGCTCCCTTCATCAGACTGGGAGCGTAGGGCGATCCGACCATTCATTCCTTCGACGAGGCTTTTGACGATCGCTAGCCCTAACCCCGTTCCTTCGGTGGCGCGATTTCTAGCTTCATCAACGCGGTAGAAACGCTCAAAAATCCGCTTTTGATGTTGAAACGGAATGCCAATGCCCCGATCGTGCACCTGGATGATAGCCTGCTGTTCTTGCACTTTTAAGGTTAGCTCAACGGGCTGAGGGGCTTCAGAATATTTGACCGCATTATCGATCAAGTTAATTAAAACTTGCTCTAGGCGGTCATGATCTGCCAACGCAATCACATCTTCAGGGGTTGCTAGCACAGACACTTTACGCTGACTCACCTTTGCACTCATCTGAGCAATTTCTGTCACAAATGTATTGAGAAAGACGGGTTCTAGGCGAAAATGCAACTGACCGCTATCCGCTCTGGCTAAATCGAGCAATTCCTGCAACATGCGGGCAGTGCGTTCAGCTTCGCTGACAGTGGTTTCTAAAGCTTCCTGCTGGTGGGCGCTAAAGTTATGGCTGTGGCGCAAAAGGCTTTGCAGGTAGCCAATAATGACGGTCAGCGGTG
>JAAURS010000191.1 GCA_012032135.1 Acaryochloridaceae cyanobacterium RU_4_10
TGAATACTGATGAACCCATTTTTTTCCAATTTGAGGCATGACTTCGTCGAGTCTTTGCGCTGCATCCCAATGGTGGTGGCGCTACAAACTGGATACCTGCCGGCATTAAACTCAAACTAGACCAGTGGAATCGGTTTAGCGATCGCGATTGTCAAGCCTTAGTCGAACGTCCCTGCACCACTCCCCAAGACATTGCAGCTTATCGTCAATTTTTATCGGACCTGATTTGGCAATATACTCAAACTCAAGCCTCAGAACTCCCCATTGATGGCCATCGCCCTGGATGGATAGCAATAGCATTCCAGAAGTCGTACAAACTAAAGCTAAATCTGTAGAGACTAATCTCACGGTAGAACAGTGGCAAACTTTAACGCCACTTCAGCGTTTTGCCCTCATTAAGCTGAGTCGTTCTAGCCACGAAAATCGAAATTTTATCCCTGCGTTGAAGGAATTCAATCTCTAAAGGATGGCGCTTGAGTCAAAGCTGTTGCCAAAACACGATAGATATCCACGCAATTATAGAGTTGCGCAGAAACCCGAATCAGTTTCTGAGAGGGATTTATCCAGGGAATAATGGGCACCTCAATATGATGTGTCTCCCACAACCAATCTTGGAGCACGTCAATCCCATTTGGAGATAGGTCTGGAACCCCAAAAGATTGCGGGAGAGGGATAGTAGCGATCGCCCCCACCATTTCTGCCGGACAAGGTAGGGTTTGGTCTAATGCATCGCACAAAATCTGTCGGGCTTGCAGTGCGAGAGTACGATTGCGATCCATCACACCCGACCATCCTTGCGGCAACAGAGATGCAATGGTTTCAATGGCGGCTGGAACAGATAGATACGGCGTTGGATCTTGCGTTCCAGTCCAGTCAAATTCCAGTTGGAATCGAGAGCGATCGGTGCGTGGAGAATTTGCACCATGACTGATGGTCAAGGGACGAATGAGGGCTTGGCGATCGCGGCGGACCTGAAGAAATCCAGACCCCTTAGGCGCGCACATCCATTTATGACAGTTGCCCGTATAGTAAGCAGCACCAATTTCTTGAAGGTTAAGGGGCACCATTCCAGGCGCATGTGCGCCATCCACCAAAGTATCAATTCCTTGCTCCGCAAGTTTTTGAACCAGAGTTTGGATGGGTAAAATGAGGGCCGTTTGACTGGTGATATGGTCTAACAACGCCAGCTTGGTCCGGGGTGAAACACAATCCAAAACAGCTTGAACAACTTGGTCAGCAGACTGTATTGGAAAAGGAATGGGAGCTACTGTAATTTTTGCACCCGATCGTTGCGCGACAAACTCCAAAGCATTGCGACAGGCATTGTAGGCATGACTTGTAGTCAAGAGTTCGTCTCCCGGTACAAAGTCCAGGGACCGCAATACGCTATTAACCCCAGTGGTAGCGTTAGGAACAAAGACTAACTCTGTCGGATCGGCACCCATAAACTGAGCCAAAGCATTCCGCGCCCCATCCAGCAAAGGTTCAAACTCGCGACTAAAAAAGCGCAGCGGCTCATGTTCTAGTTGGTTGCGAAACGTTTGCTGTGCCTCTAAAACTGCGGTTGGGCAAGCGCCAAAGGATCCGTGATTCAAATAAATGACCTGCGGGTCTAAAGACCAGTGGGCTGCAAGGTCTGTTACAGTCACGCTGTTTTTGGGGGAATGCAGCATCAGGCAGGACACCCCACTTCCTGAAGCACGGTCAGCGGTCCAATCTCTTGAAGGTAAGCCAATTGTTCTTTATTCCTCACCAATAAAGCCCCCGCAAACCCCAAAGCATTGATCGGAATATCCGCATAACTGTCCTGCGATCGCGGCACAATACCCATCCATTCCCGAGTCATCAATAGGTTATAAGCCCCTGGCGAGGGTTTCGTGGAGTCTAGCGACATTAAATTTAAGGAGCCCATGAGATGCCGATACACTTCTAGCAAATCCATCGACAGGGCTTTAGGTTGAGTAAAATCCAGTTTCTCAAAGCGGGTAACAAGATGCTGAAACGGCAAGCGAGGATTTGCTCCAGCCTGCTCCGCCACCGCATTTTCTAGCAGCAAAGACTCTAAGGGCAGTCTAGAACCATCTGGGACAAAAGGGAGCGGGACAATTTGCATGTGTTTGTGGGGTTGACTAGCCCCAGCTTTGAAGCCGCCATTGTAAAACGCCAAGCCATCCACTTCTGATAACCCTAGGGCCAATGCCTGAAAGTCTTGGGCGTTCAGAAAATCATCTTGGGATTCAAACTCACGGGTCACGATCAACAGGTGATGATCCATGACATTGAATTTATTGAGCAACACCAGATGGGTTGGCGATAAATCTGTGACGAATAAATGGGGGTCGTAGGGTAAAAATGGGTTGAAGGTTTTGGATTGAGCTTGTTTGGCAGCAATTTTACGCTGGAGATTGGCCAAAATCCTTACCACAAAACGAATGCCATTGTGTTCGACCCACTTATAGGTGGTTGGAATGGGCTGAAGGGATCCACACTCCAGTGCGTGTTGCGTCTGGAGCCGAATTTTGGGCCACAATGTTTCCGGTTGTAGCCACAGGGGTTGAGAAGAGGACGTACAATCTTGAACCATACCCCCTAAGATACTTCATCTCTACTCTTTTGTATCCAAAGGTAAGCGACAAGAACAGCCCTCTTTTAGGGTGCCTACTATGGTTAGCACCGTTCCCCAACAACTCGCAACCCTAAAAATGACGTCACCTTGACAACTACTCAACACCACGGTCAAAGTAGTTGCCAACTAGGCGAGGCTTATAACTTTGACCACTCTTCAGGCAACAGATTGGCCACTAACTTGAAGCTACCCTTACCGTCTGGTGTAAGCACATAGGCCATACCTTGTGGATCTGGATAAATGCCAGTTCCTGCCTCAAAAACATCATCATGGCCAACGATAATAGTATTCTTAGAACTCTTAGGAACTGCTGTCAGTAATGGCATTATGTTAGCCTTCATTTCCTTGACCTGTGCATCAGTGTAATCTTCAAAGGGTAAAAAGTTGAGCTTTGAATTCTTCTGATGCTTACCAAAGGCTAAATCTGCCGTTTTCCAAGCTCGGCAGAAGTCACTGGCAATTACATCACCCACCGGAATACTTTTTGCAGTGAATGCTGTGCCAATGTCTTTAGCTTGCTTTATCCCTACGTCACTCAGTTTGCGTTGAGTCTCGCAATTCTTTAGATCGATTTTTGGATCGGCTTGGTCGGCGTAGTCTTTGGTGGTTTGAGCGTGGCGGAAGTAAATGATATGGCCTCCTTTTTTTAAGGCACTCAAGAGTTCTGGACCACTTAGTGTATCCTTAAAGTCTGCATTCGCCTTTTCTCCCGCGCTATATTTCTCACCTTCACCCCCTTCACCCCCTTCGCCAGAAGCCTTAGAGGCTTCAGCGACAGGTGTGCTCTGGGAAGTGGCTGCGTCTTTAGGTGGAGTTTCGCCGCTACAGGCTGCTAAGTTAGCAGCTAATCCTATAGACAAAAACAATTCTACAGTCCTAGATTTTGTACTCACAGGTGCTCACACTCTTTAAAAGTAAATTTAGTTTATCCTTAATGAGAGTCAATATCAACTATACCTATATCCCAATCGTCTAGATTGTCGTTAATCGCTTTTTGGCGAAGCCTTTTAACTGGACCTTTGATCGACGTGATAATCGGGTGCGACATGTGAAGAGGCTAAGTTGGCGATCGCCACCCGCCGTCCTTAAAGAAATCCATCAAGATTTTGCTACAAGCACCTGCTTGAGCCGATCGCAAGCTTTTTGGATAGCGTCAATACTTCCAGGGTTTACCAAGCCATAGTAGTCAAAGGTATAAACCCGTTGGGCTTGGGTGGCGCGGAGTTTATTCCAGAACGGTTCGGTCTCGATCTTTTCAATCTCTCCTGCGGGTGCATTCACCAAAACGATCGCATCTGGATTGGCCTCCAAAAGTTTCTCAGGCGAAAGCGTAATGTACCCCCGGATGGGGCTATTGCTCTGAAGATCTGCGACGACGTTTTTTACCCTAAACTGAGCCAGTAAATCCCCAGCCCAACTCTTTTTATTAGGACTCATCAACGGCTGACGGCTGACCAAAACCAAGGTAGAGGCTCGTTGGGTCGGCGTTGCATCTAGAAATGTTTTGTACTGTTTCAGTAAAGGGGTTGGATCCACCTGGATGGCATCTGCTAGCGTTTGGGTGAGGTCCGTCAGCGATCGCCAACTATCAACTTCCCACAATAACGTCTGTATCCCCAGAGACTTGAGCTTGGCGATCGCCGAATCGTGGAATCCAACTGCACCAATGACCAAATCGGGCTTGAGGGCGACAATTTTTTCTAGATTGGGCGGCGTGCGTTCCTCACTCACGCGCGGTAGTTTAGCAAAGTTGGGATCTTGAGACAGTAGTTTGCTTCCAGAAATTCCAACCAGTTTAGTTTTATCTAGCCTGTAGAGAATATCCGCAGAGAGAGAAGTTAGAGAAATCACTCTAGCAGAAGGCTTGAGGGGTCGATCGAGACTGACGGAGGGGACAGCAGAAGGTGTTGGATTAGACGGTAACTGAGCTTGACCGCAGGCCGCTAGCACCAACATTGAAAGGAGCAGCGCGATCGAGTAGTAGCGTCGTAATAGGATTCGCATCGGTTTCTTCACCTTAGAACAGAGGAATGTGTATCGACTGGTGCGAGAGGACAAATTTGTAAGCCGACTGGGGTATCCAGCACTGCGGCAGTAATGCCAAACACATCTGCTAGGTTTGCAGGAGTCAGTACGGTTTTGGGAGATCCAATCACATGCAGGTGTCCTTGTTTGAGCATGGCAAGGCGATCGCTATACCGAACGGCTAGGTTCACGTCATGAAGTACCGTAATAATGGCGAGTCCTTGCTGCTGATTGAGGTGCTTCAACAGCTCTAGTAACTCTAGCTGATAGCGCAGATCTAGATAGGTAGTGGGTTCATCTAATAACAACACTTTGGGATCTTGAGCCAATGCCATCGCCAGAAAGGCACGCTGACGTTCGCCACCAGACAATTCTTCCACGGGGCGATCGCAAAAGTCCTGCATCTGAGTTTGCTCTAGAGCAAGATCCACGCTTTGCCGATCTTCAGCGCTTAATTCCCACTGCCACCAAGATTGATAGGGGGTACGGCCCAAGCTGACCAGTTGCCGCACGTTCAGGCCAGACGGAATCATTTGCTGTTGGGGCAGCAGCGCTAGCATTTGGGCGATCGCCGTGGCGGGTTGACGGTGAATATCCTTTCCATCCAGGAGTACCACACCCTGTTGGGTCGGTAAAATCCGGCTGAGTAGCTTCAGCAGCGTAGACTTACCAGACCCATTTGCACCCACCAAACTCAACCATTCTCCAGACTGAAGCGCGAGGTGGACGTCGTTGACAATCCGGGATTTTTCATATCCCCCAGCTAACTGTTGGGCTTCAAGCAGCATAACTACAAACTTTTAAGGGATGAAGAACGACGACCGTAGAGCAGCCAGATAAATAATGGAGATCCCAGCAATGCTGTTACCGCACCGACGGGTAATTCTACTGCACCCAGTCGCGAGAGTAGATCTGCAAAAACCAACACCCATGCCCCCGCGATCGCAGACAGTGGCAGCACCCAACGGTAATCATTCCCCACCAGCAGCCGGACTCCGTGGGGAACCACTAATCCCACAAATCCAATCAGACCTGCAATGCTCACGGCACTTGCTGCAAGCAAACTGGCGATCGCACCCATTAATAACCGCGATCTCAGGGGAGAAACACCCAATCCCACCGCCAAATCATCCCCCAAGTTTAGAACATTAACCGATCTCCCCAACAAACACCCCAGCAGCAGTGCAACGCCCACATAAGGCCCCACCGTCCTTACTTCCGACCATCCCCGTCCGTTGAGGCTACCGATCAGCCAGTTGAGCGCAGACTGAATCTGACCGTCCGTCGAAAGCAAGAGTAGGGTGGTTTGAATGGCTCCAAACAAAGAACTCACTGCCACCCCACCTAAAATCAGTCGCTCGACTGAAATTCCCCCTGCCGTGCGCCCCAAAAAATAGACCAGCATTGACGTCACGCATGGCCCCCACCCAGGCCGCTAGAGGGACCCAAGCCTGAAAAATCCCCAGGGTGAGCAGGGCGATCGCCATCAAACCTGCCCCAGCCGAAATTCCTAGCACAAAAGGATCGGCCAAACCGTTTCTGAGGAGTCCCTGTAGCAACGCACCCGCCATCCCCAAAGCAGCTCCCACAATTAATGCAATGATGATGCGAGGCAAACGCAGATCGAACAGAATGGTTTGCTGAAACGTCGGACTGCCCGGATGCCAAAATGCTTGCCAAATTTCAACCACGCTCAAATGGACCGAACCCTGCATTAAGGCCAGTAAAACCGTCAAACATAAACCTACGCCCAACATGACAACGATCTGGATGATGCGAAAACTACCCACAATAAAAAGCGATCGACTCTGCGGAACGGAGGTTCTATTGTAATAGAAGCACCCTCAAGGATGCAGGATTCATTCTCATCCATTAGGTTCTTGAGCTAAATGCCCCAAACCTTGAGATAATAAAGGGATTAAAATTCTCCTTGCGATCGCACTTAGCAGGTTCGCAGAGAGTAAAAGCCAAATTCAGTTCTGTTTCAACCCCTTATGCAGACTTACTACTACCTTCTGGCCAGCCAAAAATTTCTCATTGAAGAGGAACCCCTTCAAGAAGTGTTTGACGAGCGCCATCGCTATTACAAAGAGAATCAGAAAGAGGTTGACTTTTGGTTTATCAAACAACCCGCATTTTTAGACGCACCAGAAATGGCTCAAATCAAAGCACAATGCCCACAACCCTGTGCAGCTATTGTTTCCACCAATCAGCAGTTTATCCAGTGGTTTAAATTACGCCTAGAGCACGTCTTAATGGGCTCTTTCTCTGCCCCTTCTGCAACGATCGCAGACCCCCTGGCTTCTGTGGCAACCGTGGCTTAAGGTGGTTAGCCCCAGGCTTTTAGCATTAACCCAGATGGGCCAAACATCCAAGCCATTGCAATGCCTAAAATGGACCCTGCAATGACTTGCAAGGGTGTGTGGCCCAATAATTCTTTAAGACGTTTTTCGTTAAAGACTGGGTTTTCTTGGAATAATTCGTCAATGATTTGGTTGAGGATCCGGGCCTGTTTGCCTGCGGCTTGCCGTACTCCCGCTGCATCGTACATGACGATAATGGCAAACATCGTTGCGATCGCAAATTCAGCGCCATCCCAGCCCTTGACTTGACCCACACCAGCAGCCAGCGCCGTAACAGACGCGGAGTGGGAGCTAGGCATTCCGCCCGTTCCCACCAGCACGCGGATATTGATTTTGCGATTAATGATGTACTCAATCGGAAGCTTTAGAAGTTGAGCGACAATGGTGGCAGCAAATGCGACCATCAAAACGTTGTTATGAAGAATGATGCCAAAATCCTGCATGTTGCTCAGCCTTAAACCGTCAAAATTAGGATTTCCGCTCTGTAATGTAATCTGCGATCGCCATTAAGGGAAGGGCCTTGTCGCCGTAATCTGCCAGCATGACCTTGGCTTCTTGGACCAATTGCTGGGCCTGACGTCTGGATTCATCAATACCCCACAAACTGGGGTAAGTCACTTTTTTAGCGTGAAGATCTTTCCTGCGGTTTTACCTAATTCCTCACAGGTGGCTGTAATGTCCAGCACATCGTCAATAATTTGAAACGCTAGGCCAATATTGCGCGCGTATTGAGTGAGTTTATCCAGAGTTGCACGGTCTGCATTGGCCAATTCTGCCCCAGACACCACCGAAGCCTCTAACAATGCACCTGTCTTATGGGTGTGAATGAACGTGAGTTTCTCTAGAGTAATGTTCGTCTCACCCTCTGAATCCAAGTCAACCACTTGCCCACCGACCAATCCCGTCGCTGCAACCGCACGGCCTAACCTTGAAACCACCTTTAACAACCGTTCTGGCTGGACGCCTTTCGTTTGTTCGACCACATACTCAAACGCATAGGCCAGCAATCCATCTCCCGCCAAAATGGCAATATCTTCGCCATAGACTTTGTGGTTAGTAGGTTTTCCTCGGCGAAAATCATCATTGTCCATTGCCGGAAGGTCGTCATGGATCAACGACATGGTGTGGATCATCT
The DNA here is from genome assembly GCA_012032135.1 of Acaryochloridaceae cyanobacterium RU_4_10. Taxonomy (GTDB): domain Bacteria; phylum Cyanobacteriota; class Cyanobacteriia; order Thermosynechococcales; family Thermosynechococcaceae; genus JAAURS01. Next base: position 8,150 of record JAAURS010000191.1, read on the forward strand.
CTAGGGCACAAGCCGTTGGGATGGCCATCTCCACAGTTCCGCCCGTGAGTTCGCAAGTGGCTAGGCATAGAATAGGTCTAAGGCGTTTACCCCCAGCCATCAGGGAATATTTCATTGCTTCATAAATTTTTTCAGGGTAGACCACTTCAATAGAGGCATCTAAGGCGGCCTCAACGATCTCGCGTCGTTGGTACATGTAGCTCATCAGATCGAAAGGGTGGGTATCAGCTTGAGCCGCTACTGATGAAGCTGTAGAAGCAGTGTCCGCGGAAATCATGGTGAGGATCCTTCTTGGTTTTATCCTTGGCAAAGCCACAACCAACTGAGGCTAGGGTTTTATATGCTCAGCCTACGGTTCGGTCTGGGGGCGTTTTTGCAATTTCATTGGAGTTTAATCATTGTATGATGCTTTGGACCTCTGGCAGTAGCTCCAAAGGGTGTTATCCAATAGCATTGCAACGGTCATAGCTCCAACACCACCAGGGACGGGGGTTATGTAGCTTGCAATGGGTCGAACGTTCTGAAAGTCAACGTCTCCCACCAGCCGAGCTTTACCCGTTTCTTTGTCTTCAATGCGGTTGATGCCCACGTCAATCACAATGGCTCCAGGCTTGACCATTTCTGCGCAAACGAGGTTGGGTTGTCCCACTGCGGCCACTAAGATATCGGCGGTCTGGGCGATCGCACTCAAGTCTTTGGACTTAGAGTGGGCCATGGTGACGGTTGCGTTGGCATCCAGCAACATCAGGGAAAGGGGTTTACCCACTAAAATACTGCGACCGATGACTACGGCATGTTTCCCTTGGATGTCCAGGTTATAGTGGTCTAACAACCGTATGACGCCAGCGGGGGTGCAACTTCGCAGACCCGGTTCTTTACGGACGAGGCGACCCAAGTTCGTAGGGTGAAGTCCATCGACATCTTTTTCTGGCAAAATTTCGTAGAGTAAGGCTTCGGCATTGAGATGGGCGGGTAAGGGCAACTGAACTAAAATCCCATCCACGCGATCGTCTTGATTGAGTTG
>JAAURS010000192.1 GCA_012032135.1 Acaryochloridaceae cyanobacterium RU_4_10
GTTGCGGCTCCCCCCGTACCCCCCATTGAGGGACGGCTGCGTCCCTCAAACCCCCTCCAGAAGGGTGTATGGGTGGGTAGCAAAAGGTTAGCTATTAATGATCGACATGGTTACCGATACTCTTGCGATTGAATATCTCGCAACCTTGCCTCAGGCCGCTTGAACCGATCGATTTGGGCTTCAAAGAAGGCACGATTGGCCATCAAATGTTTTGGGTTAGGGTCGTCTAAGGGATACAGCAATGCCTGACGCAATGCTTGAATTACGGCGGAGGTGACGCAGTACATCGATCGCTGGAATGTAATTCCAAGCTGAATCAACATGTCATCTTCTCCACGACAGTGTTGTTGGTAGTACTCTACGAGATAGGGAGGCAGGAAGTGCAACATATCCTGCATCAATAAGGTGGGAGGAATCCCTGCGGAGCCGACGGGGAAGACGTCGGCGTACAAGATGCCGTAGTGGAAGTCTTTTTGTTCTGTGGGAACTTGTCCGGCTTGGGCGTTGTAGGATTTGGTGCCTCGGAAGGGGGCGGTGCGGTAAAAGACGGCTTCGACGTAGGGGAGGGCGGCTTCGTAGAGCCAACATGAAGCCTTTGGATTTGGGAATGATTTCAAAACATTTCGACCACGAATATAAACGTGGTGGTAGATGGGGCGACCGGATATGGCAAAAATTCCATTGACTAAGAAGTTCATGGCGTCGGGTACGCCTTTGAATCCGCCTTCGTCAAAGATGTCGGACATTTCAAAGAAGACGGGTGCCATGATTTCCCAGAATAAACCTAGGTTGGCGGTGTAGGACATCATCCGACATTGTTCTAAGAACATGTCTGGGAAGAGTTTGTACAGGGCCAACATGGGTGGGTTGTATTTGAAGTAGGCTTTGATGGCGCGATCGGCGTTGGCACGGTATTCGTCGCTGTCGAGGTAGCCGTCGAATTGGCCCCAGCCCATGTCGCGGCCATGCCAGAGCATGGCTTGCATGCAGGCTTCGGCAAATTCCATGTTGATGCGATCGTGGAACCAATGGTGCAGAATTTTAGGAAGCTTACCTGTTTCACCCTTTTCCATAAACTCTAGTAGCTCTGGATGAGCCGTAGCTTCCCCGCGCCAAATCCGTAAATCGGCACCGTCTCCGGCGTAATGGTTGTGGAGGTCTAGGTATTCTTGGGGCAGGAAGTATTTGAAGAAGGGTAGAGGATTGAGAAAAACATTCTCAGCAATGTAGAGCAGATCGCGCCAGTAGAAGTCCATGGGCACGGCGTAGGCTTTGTAGATGCCGATAATCTGCATCAGGTTTCGGGGGTGTCTGGTAGCATTGCCCCGCCTGCTTCTAGACGATGAATAACTTCGGCAAATTCGTGGGTTGAGGGCGGAAGTGTGGTGGGTCTTTCAAGGGTTTGCATAATGGCATGTCTCCCAAAGGTCATACATCAAGTTTCGAGGGGGTTGGGGCGGTTTTAGCCCAAAGTTGAGTAATATTTATTCCGGCTAATTGAGGCGAATTCTCATAGGCAGCGGCAACTTTAGCCATTGCTGCGGTTGTGGGTTCGCTCCAATGGAACAGCCAGTGGGGTTGGACGCCTAGGAACAAAATGACAGCGGCCAGTAGCAGAGCGGGGAATCGTTCTGACCACAACACTTTGGGATAGTACGCTAAAGCATTATCTAAGCGACCAAAGCAAGTCCGGTTCAGCAGAATCACGAAGTAAACAGCCGTAAAACCCGTCCCAACCACGCAAAGAAGTGTTTGCCAAGAGAAAACGGCGTAGCTGCCTTGGAAAACCAAAAATTCTGCAATAAATCCAACGAGTCCGGGAATCCCCGCACTGGCCATGCCCCCTAAAACTAACAAGGCACTCACCAAGGGCAAGCCGCGCACCGGACTCATCAATCCGTTTAGAGCAGAGAGTTCGCGGGTGCCAACTTTGTCTTCAATAATGCCAACGAGGTAAAACAACAGTGCCAAAATAAACCCGTGGGCGATCATTTGAGAAACCGCACCCACAATGCTCAACTCCGTAAGTGCCGCACCCCCCAACAACACATAACCCATGTGTCCGATGGAACTATAGGCCACCATTCGTTTGATATCGTGTTGGGCGATCGCAGCCAATGACCCATACACCACAATCACTACAGCCCACACCGCCAATAAAGGCGCGATACTTTTCCAAGCTTCTGGTAGCAAGCCTAATCCAAACCGGAACAGACCGTAGGTTCCTAGTTTTGCCAATACGCCGCCTAAGAGAATGGCGATCGGCGGAGAAGCTTCAACGTAGGCATCGGGGAGCCAGGTATGTAAGGGGACTAAGGGAGTTTTGATGCCAAAACCAAAAATAAGAATGCCTAACAACAATGTTTGGAATACCAGTGGAATGGTGCTGACGACATCTTGCACGTCTTCGTAGTTAAAGCTTGTGGCATGACCCAGCCAGGTCAGACCTAAAAAGCCCATTAAAATTAAAATGCCTGATACCGCTGTGTAAATTAAAAACTTGGTTGCTGCGTAATTGCGTCGTTCTCCACCCCACACAGCAATTAATAAATAGAGCGGAATCAGTTCTACTTCAAAAAACAAGAAGAATAGCAGCAGATTCTGAGCTAGGAACGCACCCGTCACGCCTGCATTCACCAACAACACCAGCGCATAATACAAGCGCGGACGGATGGTTTTGGCAGGACTGCTGTAAATTGCAATCCAGGTCAAGAGGCTGTTGAGTACTACGAGGGGTAAAGATAGGCCATCTAGTCCCAGGTAGTAGCTTAATCCGAGGGGCTCAATCCAATCCAGAATTTCGCACATTTGGAAACCAGACTGGGAAAGGTCAAACTGACTGACCACCCAAAATGTCAGAGCAACCAAAACACTTCCCACAATGAGGGCAAACCGCTTTGGCCACTGCTCCGATCGGTTCTGCGGCCAAAACCCAACCAACACTGCACCTAGAACGGGTAGCCAAATTAAAAGACTCAGCATCACAACCCCTTGACATCAACTGCACGGATACATCAATAAAGCATTAACCGACCAGGGAAACCGTTCCTGTATCTAGGTCGTAGTAACCCCCAACAATCTTGAGCTTGCCTGCGGTAATTAAGTCCTTTAGAACTGGCGATGCTTTTAGCTTGCTAATTTGGTAGGTAACATTAGCTTTGCAGGCATTTTCCAGGGGATCTCCGGGGAGACCTTTGGCTTGGGACAAAGAGGGTCTGATCGCATCTAACAAGCTCCCAATTTGTCCGGGAACGGCAGCCCCCTTGATAGTTGCCTCCACGGCACCACAACGCTCGTGTCCCATCACGATAATGACTTTGGTTCCCAGAACAGCCGTACCGAACTCCAAACTGCCAATTTCTTCAGGGGTAGCAACATTGCCCGCAACCCGACAGACAAACAGATCGCCTAATCCTTGGTCAAACACAATCTCCGAGGGGACTCTCGAGTCTGCACACCCCAAAATAGCAGCATAGGGTTTTTGCCCCTTGGCAACTTCATTGAGCCGAACAACATCTTGGTTGGGAGATTTCCGCTTTTGGGCGACAAATCGCTGGTTCCCTGCCATTAATTGCTTGAGGGCTGCATCGGGGGTCATTAATTGCTTGGGAGCTGCATCGGGGGTCTGGGCGATCGCAGGCGGAGCAGACACCACCCCTTGACCTAAGGTAGAAGCCACGACAGTAGTCCCTACAGCACCTGCTCCAAATTGCAGCATTCGACGGCGAGAAACTTTAGATTTTAAAGAAGAATGATTCATTGCTTTAAATTTCACTCCTACACAACCAAAAAGAACGAGATGTTAACCAGGAAGAATAGACCAGGTCAACACCAACCCGATAATTGACATGCCCACCACAATGGTTAAGACATAAAACTGGGACTGACCCGTATTGCTAAATTTCAGACTCTCTCCACTAAAAATGGAAGCGAGTCCAATTGCATTGATAAAGCCATCCACCACAAATCGGTCAACCCAATCTGTAATCCGCGAGAGAATCGCAACACCAAAGATAATCGTGCCTCGATAGAGTTGAGGCGTATAGAAATCTGCGGCCAGCAACTCTTGAACGGCTTGAACTGGAAGCTTGACGGGCTTTTGGATAAAGGGACTGAGATAAACTACCGCACCTAAACTAAGACCCAAAATGCTAGACCAAGTTAAAACCAGCGCAGCATCTTTATTGAGGACTGCCCAGTCTGGCAATAGATGAAGGGTTTGTAAAATCAGCGGTAAGTGAAGCGACACCCCTAAAGCCAAGGTCATAGGAATCACCATCGGCCACAGAACTTCTGGGCGCGCACGGTCATGGGTGTAGGCTTGCCGCCAAAAATGAGGCCAAATTCACGGGTGAGGCTAAAGGCAGTCAGGGCATTGACGAATAAAACTACCCCGACCAGTAACGGATGTGTCCCCCACAGTCCATCCAGCAGTTTGAGTAAGGCCCAAAAACCACCGAGGGGTGGAAGCCCGATGAGGGCAAAGGTCCCCACAATATAGGAGATGCCTGAAATAGGACGGCGAGACCACAACCCACCCATTTGGGTCAGATCTTGGGTGATGTTGGACAAGACGATGGTTCCGGTACTCATGACGAGGAGCGCCATTGCGATCGCATGAATCAAAACCAGCAACAACGCTGCTTCATCTTGGTGTGTCCCCACGGCAATAAACACTAAGCCCATGTAGGCGGAAACGCTATAGGAAAGCGCGCGTTTGATATCGACCTGGGCGATCGCAATCAAGTCCCACACACCGCACTGACCGAACCGATCGCAATCATGGTGGTGAGGACCACGGGCGAAAGTGCTAGCACGGGCTCCAGCTTAATCAGCACCCAAGCCCCAGTTGCAACTACCACTGAATTCCGCAGAATGGTACTGGGTAGCGGTCCTTCCATGGCTTCATCCAGCCAAAGATGGAGCGGAAACTGAGCGCATTTCCCCATTGGCCCCGCAATTAAGGACAGTCCTAATAAGGTTGCAGTCCCCGGTGGTAACTGTGGATTGTTCTGCGCCCACTGGGCTAATTCGTCAAAATTCCAGGTGCCTGCTAGAGGGAGAAGCGCTAGCACCCCCATCAGCAGCAGCAAATCGCCCACCCGCTTGGTTAAGAAGGCATCGCGTGCGCCAGTGACGACCAATGACTGGCTAAACCATAACCCTACTAGGACATAAGTCCCTAGGGTCAAGATTTCTAGAATCATGAAGCTAAAGAACAGCGAATTGCACAGGACCAACGCGCACATCCCTGCTTCAAAGAAAGCCAGAAATCCAAAAAATCTCGCCCAGCCCCAGTCCATCTCCATGTAGCCCACGGCATAAAGCTGCGACATAAAGTTCAGCCCCGTCACCAGCGCCATTGCACCAATGGAAAGCGCAGACAGTTCGAGCGGCAGGGTTAGGTCCAAATGTGCGACCTGAAGCCAGGTTAGAGAGATATGTTGAGCGGGCTGTCCCCAGATTCTGACCAGGGCATTCACACTATGAATAAAGGAGAAAAGCGTCATCAACAGATTGATGTAACCTGCCGGTCGCGGTCCCGTCAGACGCAAGATTCCCGGCGACCAGGGAATTGTTAACAATGCTCCTAAAAGGGAGTAACAAGGGACTAACCAAACGGTTTCAATCCAATATTGGGGCATAGGATGTATACCTATTTATCTATGGATTGAGTCCAGACTATCGCTTTTTTGTCTATTGTTAAAAGAGTGGATTTTGAATGATATTGATAGATAAAGTCTATTTATATTCTAAAATGTTTTTGGTGAGGGATATGGATGCCTGATGGGCAAAGTGGTTGACACCAAACGGGGGATCGCTAGACGAGTTGCATGAAAATTCATTATTCCTCGGTGAGAAAAAACGAATTGCGACTATGGGTGCGATCGCTGCCCCCCAGACTCAATTATCGAGATCCATAGAATATGTCAATTGACGGGGAGATAGAAACAGATAAAGTCTATCTATTACTCAGCGGCTACAAAATCCATATCGGCCTGTTTGGCAATCTGGCGACCTTCTGTAAAGAGGAAATCTAAAAAGGTTTTAGACACCACTGAAAGTTGCTTGTTTTCGGGATAGATCACATACCAGTGACGCTGAAGCGGAAAACCTTCTACATCCAAAACTATCAGCGGTCCGTGAAGTCCTTCCAGTGCGAGTGAATGTCGCGAGAGCACTGAAATACCCAATCCCCCCACGATCGCTTGTTTGATCGCTTCATTGCTGCCAATTTCCATCACCACATTCATTTCAACGCGGTTCTCAGCAAAAAAGCCTTCCACTGCCATCCGCGTGCCCGACCCAGATTCCCGCATAATCAAAAGGGCTCCTCTGCCATCTGCTTGAGCGAAATTGATTTCTCATGAGCTAAGGGATGATTGTGAGGTGCAACCACGACCAGGGGATTTTCCATGACGGGGCGCACGACAATATCTGAGCTTGCGGAAGGCTGTCCGATAAAGTAGAGGTCATCGAGATTTTGCTCTAGACGGTCTAGCACTTGCTGTCGATTGGTCACTTGAAAGGCAATGGTGATGCCGGGATAACGCTGTCTGAAGGGACCGAGCAGTCTAGGTACAAAGTATTTGGCTGTTGTAATGGCGGAGATGCGAAGCTTGCCCTGTTTCATGCCGCGTAGGTTGGCCAGGGTCATTTCTAAATCTGAAAACCGCTCTGAAATGTCGCGGCTGCTCTTGAGGACTTCTTCTCCGGCTTCGGTTAAATAGAGGCGTTTTCCCAACTGCTCAAACAGCGGCATTCCGATCGCTTTCGTCAACTGCTTCATTTGCTGGGAAACAGTGGGTTGGGTGAGATACAGTTCCTCTGCGGCTTTGGTGAAGCTGCTGTGTTTGGCGATCGCTTCAAAAACCTGTAGCTGATGTAGGGTAGCCTGCTTCACAATGTTCTCTCCTTGGATATGACTGCGATCGCTATTATCCTCATTATAGATAGACAATTCCTATTTGAATAGTCTCTTGGTCGATCAATTTCTATGTTTATTTTGGAAGCTTATAATCCCAATCTTTATCTACAACCTTTATGCAATAGTCTTTTTATGGTTTAAATCTGTTTTCCTAAGAAGGGCTTTATCTATAGATGACAATAGAATTTATCTATGAAAAAAATCGAACCCCTTTGAAGTGAAGTTCGATCTTGCTTCAGATGCATTTATCTCGTCAGTGTGTTTTGGGTTATTGGGACGCAGCTTTGCGATAGTGAATGGCAGTGACCCCATCTCTATCCAGCAATTCACCCCGATCGATGGTGGCGTAGACCAACCAGCGATCGCCCGCCTCGATCCGATTCTTCACCGTACATTCCAAGTAGGCCAGCGCTTCATCCAAAATCAGGCAGCCATTGGTCGCTGGGTGGGTACTCAGTTTGTTTAAGGCGTCCTCCTCCGCATTGGCAGAAAAATTGCGGCGAAGGTTACGGCCTTCCCTCAACACATTCAAAACAAACCGATCGCCAGGTTGAACGATCAGTCCAGCTCGTTGTGCGTGGCCGACTGCAACGATCAGTCCGGGTGGATTGAAGCTGGCTTGAGTCACCCAAGAGGTGAGAAACCCGCGATGGGTATTGTTCCAAACAGTCGTCACCACGCAAAGAGATCCGATAATGCGTCCCACAGCCTGTTCCGTGCGATCGGCTGGGGCTGCGGTTTGGGCTTGGTTTGGGCTGCGGAGTTTTTTGGATTTCTTGAGCGCCTGGGCAAACTCACGGCCTGCGATAGTACACTGCTCGATCGCTTCTTCTGTAGGACTAAAGCGAACGCGGATGGGGTCAAAGCCAAAGCGATAGTTGGCATCTTGCAGTTTGCCTTCAATCAGATCGATGGCTTCCCCGCTCCAACCGTAAGATCCAAAGACCCCTGCGAGTCTGGTTTTAGGAGCAGCAGACAAGATCAACCCCAGAGCTGTCTGGATTTGAGCTGGCGCATGACCGCCAAGGGTAGGGGAGCCGATGATAAACCCATCGCAGGCTTCAACGGCACGGGTAATGTCAGCAGGGTCTGCACCTTCGCAGTTAATGGACTCCACGGCTACCTCAGACTGAATCAGTCCTTGGGCGATCGCACCTGCCAGAATCGCGGTACTCCCGTAAGCTGAGGCATAGAGCAACGCGACCCGTAACTCTTGCTGCTCCTGTTCCTGACACCATTGGCGATAGTCAAACGTAAAGCGGCTCAGACTAGAGCGCACCACGGGGCCGTGGGCGGGGGCGTAGCATTGGGCGGTGACGGTCGCGAGTTTGTCGAGGGCAGTTTCGACCTGTTTGGCTTGGGGGGCGTGGAGACAGTCGAAGTAGTATCGGCGATCGCCGTCGAGCTGTTTCCAGTTTTCGTCAAAGAGCGCATCTTCGCAAACATGAGTGCCAAAAAATTTATCCGTATAGAGAATGCGGGTCGCGGGGTCGAAGGTGGCTAGGGCATCGGGCCAGCTTGGCGTAGGCACAAACATAAATTGCAGGGTATGGCCTTGCCCTAAATCCAAGGTTTCATCGCCCCGCACGATCCGAATTTTGGCGATCGACTCTGGGAAAGCCGTTTTGAGTGCGTTGGCCGCAGGTTTGGAGCACAGCAATGTGGCCTGAGGCGCTTGAGCGATCAGTTCCTTGAGGGTTGCGATTCGGTTGGGGTTGACGTGGCTGAGCAGAATATAGTCGATCTGTTTCAGTGAAATTTGCTCTTGCAGGGTCTGGAGATAAATTTCGGTGAAAGATTCTCCGGGTGGGTCGAGCAAGAGCGTTTTATCGGCACGGATGAGGTAGGAGTTGGCGGTAGTGCCGCGCTGACGGGCGTATTCTGCTTCAAATTTGAGCCTGTCCCAAGTCCGCGATCGCAGAATCCGGGTATGGATTCCAATTTCTGCAACTTGGACATCGCGAGGTTTTGTGGCGATCGGTGTGGTTGAATTCATCACTGCTATCCTTTATTGGGTTCAAACGATTGGTTGGTAAGGACGGATCTAGTGCCTCGACTCAAAGACGAGCCTTAGAAAAGGGCGTGCTATGGGTTAGATCTTCTCCCTCACTTGAATCCTGAATCGCACGATTGCGGTAGCGTTTTGATATGTTTTGCTCTGGATCGATGCCTTCAAAAG
>JAAURS010000193.1 GCA_012032135.1 Acaryochloridaceae cyanobacterium RU_4_10
CGTCTCCCGCTGCATCATTGAGCTTATGTGATTTTCCTAACCCAGTGTGAAAAGCTATGCCACCTTGCACTGGAGTGGGTGTTCTGTCATTACCAATCCAAATGACTGCATATTGCTTAGAGGGCAAAATGGTGCCAGCGGGAAACACATAGGGACTGTTCGATCCCGTAATGCTACCCGCTCCATCTAGACTGTTTGCGATAAGATTTCCATCTATCAGCTTCCAGCCGCTCAGATCGACACTTGCTGAAGAGGCGTTATACAGCTCGATAAATTCATCATTGTCCGCGATCGTATTTGCCCCAGATTGGTTATAAAGAACTTCATTAATGACAATTTGACCTGCCATTGGAGACGCCAGGTATTTAATGAGTCCAAAGTTAGCATTTGTGATGTTGTTAGTAGTCACTGAAACTGAAAGGATGCTATCAGCAGCGCTATCAATGGTGCCATTCAGGTTCTCTCCAGTGCTGCCCCATGTTGAAGGAAGTGAGATTGCAGGGGGAGTTTGCCCAATAGATGCAGCTACATTGGAGAGACGAACGGTATACGTCTGATTGGGGGATATATTGCTGAAGCTATAGCTACCATTACTGGTGTTGACTGCAACAGCACCAGCTACCGTATTATTGCTGTCCACTAAAATGGCGTAAAGTCCACCTTCCGTATAACCCGTTTCCGTTCCATTTTGGACTTGATTTGAGTCAAGATCGACGAATACTGTACCGCTCAGTGAAAGGGATTGAATTTGAAGCGTGCTAACAGCAATGTTACTGGTTAAATTGTCGGTGTCGGTTACCTGAATATTGATGACTCGAGTGGTTGTGTTGGGGTTTGTAGCTGTATTGTTGTATTTCAGCTCGGCGATAATGGTTTGATAAGTGGCGAGGGTAGCATTCCCGCTCAAGGTTAATGTGCCTGTGGTCGAATCGTAGTTAGTGAGTGTTACACCCGTGTTAGTGAGAACTGTCGCAGCAATGCTTAAACTTTCAGCAGCGCTATCTGGTCGATTGGTGAGCGTAATAGTAGTCGATTTGAGGTTGGCACCATCATCTGTAACCACAACATCTGAATCTGCCGCACGGACAGCACCACCGCCCACGACAAAATTATTGGTGTAATCATTCCCAGCAACCCCTGAGCTATCATTGCCATCTAAATCAATAACTGGTGGGAGCGTCAGGCTAAGGGTACTAATGGCTAGATTGCTGAGCAGACCATCGCTGTCTGTCACTTGAACTGTAATGCGGCGATCGCTCGTTGTAGGACTCGATCGTGTATTGCGATACTTCAGCGTAGCAATGATTTTGGCGTAATTGGCCAAGGTATTACTGCCGCTTAGGGTTAGTTTGCCCGTGCTGGAGTTGTAGGCAGTAGCAGTAACTCCAGAAACAGTTCCGCCTGCGGTCACGTCAAGGCTCAGAGTTTCAGCAGTGCCATCTGGTCGGTTGGTGAGTGTAATGCTGGCACTGGTAATATTAGCCTTTTCGTCAGTAATGGTTACATCTGTATCTGTGGCTGGCTTTTGTATGCCTCCACCACTAAAAATTCCACGAAAGTTATTCCCAGTTGCCCCCGTACTGTTATTAGTATCTAAATCAATGGTGGGAGGAAAAACTGGCGTGATACAACTATTTGTGGAAAACTGTACTGCATCAATAAAGTTCCCAGAACCAGCGTTGCCACTACCCGTGGAGACTGCTTCAAACGCAAAGCGGGTAATGTATTGTCCGGCAGGGACAACATAAGTTCCCCTGTAAAAAACCCAACCACTCGTATCAGTGCTAACTACGTTGCACTAATGTCAGATTAGGTGAGCCAGCTCTGACATTCAGGGTATCAACCCCAACTCGTGCGCGATGCGCAAATTGCCAAGTCAATGTAGCGCCTGGAACGGTCACAATATCTTGAAATAGTGCAGCGGCTTGATATGCGTTGATTTCTGCAAATTGTCCGGTGTTATTATAGGCTGGCGTGACACCATTTCCAGCATTTACTCCACTCTTCCAGATTTCTATTCCACCCGTATTGGTTGTGCCAGTATACGTTGGGTCCAGAGCTGTCGTATTCCAGCCGGGTACCAAGGTTTCATCATATATTTTGATATCGCCACCCACAAATATACTGAGAGAGGGTGTTGCACTACCAAGGGATGGCTCATTAAATTCCCCATCGATCAATCCAGTCGTTGTACAGGCTGTTCCGTTTGGGATAGGGTTGCCCACATTAACTTGATAATCTTCTACCTCACCGCTAGATACAGAATCCGTTGGTGATGGAGTTGAGATCGAACCAGAACTCAATCGAAAACGAGCAAAGGTAGGTCCATGTAGAATGGTATTAGGTGGCAGAGCTGAGAAGTTTAAAGAATTATTTCCAGCACTGACGGGGGTATTGGTCAGAATTTGCTCCCCTGAGTCGTTAAAATCGCCATCTTGGTTGTAATCAACCCAGGCATTGAGATAACCAGAGCCAGATGAGTCAACTGTAACCGTGTTTGCAACACCTGCTTGAATCAAGTTGCTGTAATTCTGTCCCAGAGAGGGACTGAAGGTGATACCGTCATCATTGGCGTCTGCTGTAGCGCTTGAACTGGGCTGCCCATTTGCCTCGCCAGTGACGCCAGCCCCTAAGAAAAGTTTTCCGTCGCGGGTGTGGCGTGCGCCGTTATTAGCCAACAACGTACTGTATGTATTGGGGGCATCTCCGTGGTCCAACAGCGTTGTATCGACATCTAAAAAGATGTTGTTTGTTTTATCGAAAGTTCCGACACTGACTGCAATTTTTCATCGTTTTCACCTTGACTATCACCGCTACTGACATAGTTGTTTGGGTTTGTTTCGACAATGATGTAATTGCCCACTGTAATGCCGGAGAAGCTATAGTTTCCGCTAGCATTAGTTGTGGCTGTTGCGATCGCCGACCCAGTGATATTTCCATTCCCATCATCCTGATACAGTTTGACCGTCACCCCAACGATGCCGGGATCTGATTCATAGATATTGCCATTACTATTGCCATCGTTGAGAACTTGACCCGATACGACAACACCCGCCGCGATCGCAGGTGGCAAGCTCCAGAAAGCAAGTTCAGTAGCGGCAAATGCCCCTGTCAATAGGCATTTCAGAACTGTTCTCAACAATTTTTGATTCTTAGCCATGTCAATGGGCAACCTAATCCACCGTATCGAAAGGGCTGTAGGACGAATCTCAAGCAGTCAAAGTGTGCTCGATGATACAGACTCATTAGGCCATTATTCCCCAATCGAGGAAAAATTAATCCTGTATCAATATACAATTAACTCAAAAGCAGAATAAAAGCCTGCGGCAATCTTGGCCGCAGGCTCTTCATGGGAAGTAAGTCCCTGACCAAAATGGAGAGGGAGGAGGTACGTGATACGACTTTTGCGATCGTGCAGGGCGACGAATACAAGGGGCGTTAGGAAAACCTTCGCTTAATCCGATCTCTCTGCGGTAAGGTTGCCCCCCAACAACTTCAAGCGCTCCATTAACACTTTAACTACAATGATTTCGAGGTTTGGATGATTGGCTATAATGAGTTCAATCTCTATCTTGGAGGTCCATTGTGGTTGCCAGTGTAGATTTTTTCCCTACGCATCTCTCTCTTGACGTGAGCGAGATGCACCTAACGGACGAACAATTTCAGCAACTTTGTGCAGCTAATTCTGACTTGCGAATTGAAGTGAGTCCCACGGGAGAATTAATTATTATGCCCCCAGCTTTTGGTGAGACAAGTTACCAAAATTCCGATCTCAATACTCAAATGGGAATTTGGAATCGGAAATACAAGTTAGGCAAAGTGTTTGATTCCTCGGGGGGCTATTTTTTGGCCAACGGTTTTAAGCCTTCTCCTGATGTTTCTTGGATCGCGAATGAGCGGTTAGTGGGGCTTTCCTTGAAGCAATTTATCCCCATTGCACCAGACTTTGTGATTGAGTTGAGATCTTCTAGCGATCGCTTATTGCCGTTACAGCAAAAAATGCAAGCCTATCTTGAGAATGGGGTACGGTTGGGGTGGTTAATTAATCCTCAAGATAAGCAGGTGGAAATCTATCGCTTAGGACAAGCGCTAGAGGTCCTTGAAGCACCGACACATTTGAATGGGGAAGATGTGCTGCCAAATTTTAGTTTGGATTTGACCGCGATTTGGTAGTAGTGTATTCGATCCGTATCCCTATGGATTGACTTTGGTTGCTCGAACGGTTCAAAAAACGTAGCGGTTCCCCTAAAACCTATTCGTTTGGAGTAGTTCCTGTAATATGTCGCATAATGATATCGATTTTTCCGTTTAGCTCTGCTTTCATCTCGCGGATCTCATGGTCCAGTTGATCGAAGCGTTGATTCATGTGGTCTTCGAGGGTATCAATTTCTTCATACACCCGATCGAAGGCTTCATTGAGGCTACGGGCTGGCATCTGAGTCGATTCGAGTCGCTCTACCCGCCAGCTTAAGTCGCGAAAGCGGCGGTTATTTTCACGAATATAGTCATTAGCATCATTTGCTTGGGTCATTTTACCGATTGTTGCGGGAACTCTCTTGCTTGAACTCTCTTGATTCTAGCCTATGGATTGACTTTGGTGGTAAACCGAACAAATCCATAAGTATCCGTTGTGCCTGGACCTGTCGAGCCCAGCAGTGTAGTCCAAACTGGATTACTGGCACCTGTCACATCCACGACGATCGCACCGTTATCTTGGGTAGGGATGCCAGTGAAGTTACAGTTCGTTATGGCTGGGTCGCTACTGCTGGCGTACAATGTGGCCCGATCGTCACCAGCTTCACTGGTTAAGGCAGTGGGAATAGCATTGTTTTTCTGAAGTTGAATGCTACTTCCGCTCAGGAATTTCTGACTGTCTATGATGCGATCGCAGATTCTAACATTATTGGCATTTGAACCACCTGCATTCAGGAAATAAATGGTGTATTCAATGGTGTCCCCTGGTTTTACTTTGCCCCATCGATCGCGCCCGCAGAAAAGTACTGATGGTTGTATCGCCTAATGCAGCGTCAGTGTTAAGGGGTGCGGGCCAGTTGACGTTGTTATCATCTACAGCATGAAGCGTTGAGTTGTCGGTATTGTCTTTGTAGACATTGAGTTTTACACCATTAATAGCGGTAATGCGTTTGACAAGTAATAGATTTGAATTGCTGGACGCTGCAGAAACGCTAGCGTTAACCGTAACGGTTTCGCTCAGATTTGTACCCCCCGAACTATCTTGATCCACTGGGTCTCCGACGTCCTTTGGCCTGTTTACCGTAGCACTGTTACTAATCGGTCCTGTTGCGCTAGCAGACAATTTTGCTTGGATTGTAAATCGAAGGCTAGAGCCACTATTGAGGTCAACCGTGGCATTAAATGTATTTCCAGTAAATCCATAGGTTCCACAATTGCCCGTACCGCTTGTAACCTGGCACGATAGAACGTTGGGATTGCTAAAGTCAGGTACTAACACATCTTGTACTGCTGCACCCACAACATCACTAACGCTATTAATCGCCGTATCATTTACATTGGTAACATCTATGCTATAAGTTACTGTTTGACCTTGGACTGCAGAGCCAACAAGAGTTTTGGTGATTTGCAAGTCAGCATTCTTCACTACAATACTTAGCGTAGAGGCAGAAAACTGCGGGGCATACGCCCAAGTATCGATAAAGGTAAGATTGCCAAAGCCATTACTACTGCTGTTACCCCAAGCGTGAGCGCCACTACTACTGCTAATACCATTGATGGCATTTTTGGGATTGGGTGCAACCGCGTTGCTTCCCCCAGCCCCTCCGTTACCAACAATCTGCGAATCATTGTAGTAAATGTAATCTGCCGAGAAAATGGGAGAACTAACAGGACCGGAGAACGTTCCATTCAATCGCTGAAAGATTAAGCCTGAAAGGTTGCTCTCCGCGTCTAGCAACGGAAAGTGAACTTCTCCACCCAAGAGCGCAACAGCGCTATTAAAAGTTGATGTTTGGGCAGGAACAACGGTGCCATTAAGATCTTTTCCATCCCAGACAATTGCATTATTGCCAGGTGCCGCACTACCTGTTAATACTCGATCGTTCCCATCACCAAAAACATTATTGCGGTTTAAATCTAGGATGATTTGATAGGGTCTAGCAACAGAGTCAGGGTTGGTAAAGCGAAAGGTACCTCCCAAACTTTTTCCTGTCTGATTTGCTGTGCCTTCAGCGCCTATTAAGCTAATATTTGTTGGGGGAGGGGGAGGAGCCAAATTAGGGTTCAACCATGTACTACCTCCTGAAACAAGAGCCGTACCAGGAAGTAATATATCTACCGGATTAAAGAATAATTTATTAGTATAACTTGTCGAGGTGTCAGTTGCGGTAGGAGACAGATAAGAAAAACCTGTTGGCAAGGTCACACTGTCAAACGATCGATAAGCAGGATTGTCCGTTGTTGTGTTATGAGCACCTTTATTGTTGGAGAAAAAGATAAATGCAAATGGATCTATTCCGTTTGCATCTACCTTATAACGGTAACCATCATAGGTCATAACATATAGAGCTGAACTAAGCGCATTGCTTATATTGCCACCCATATTGGCAGAAAGATATTTAGTATAGGCGCGTCCTGACTTAACACTAGCACCTTGAGTGACCGTGACATCCCAAGCTGCAACGAATGCACCAGTAGTAGTTTGTGTCCAGTTAGCTGAAGCAAAAACAGGAGTAAATCCCACATTAGGAGCAGCAGTAGGATCGGGGCTGACAAAATCAACTTGCCAAATACCTGTTTCGGTTGCACCCACATTTACAGTACAAGGGGTATATCCACCGCTGAGGGGAAAAGGTCCGGCGAGTTCTTGGGTGCGATTTGCAATTCGGCCAACGGTGTTGCTAAGAGCACAACTTCCTGTCGTACCATTAGGTTTGGTATAATTAATCTTGCCGCTTCCAATATTTTGGGCACTTGAACCTAGATTAATGGTCTCACCAGCTTGAGCGTAAACAAAAATAGTAGTCCGTGCCAATACGCCTGCAAACAATCCAGAGTTAGTCCAACTTATAAAGGGTCGATATCCACCACTCGTAGTGAGTTCCTTACTTCCTTCTGCACGGACAGGGGATAAACTGGTCAATAGCAAACCAGTTGTTAGGGTGGTGTAAAGGATGGTAGGTTTATGCAAGCTTTTCAAAGACTGTATTGCACGAGAAATTGATTGCTTGACAAGGAAGTTTAATGAAAAGGCTGGGTTGTTTGAATTTTTCTGTATAGCCTTATCCTTAATGCCACAACCATTGAGCGAGGAAAACTTTTTAAATTTTATTAAAGATGTAAGATTGTGCTTGCTACTCATCTGTTTGTGGTTTTCCAATTACTATGGCAACTTATTATTTTTTTGATTCAATCCTAGAGTGTTTGCCTCACGACAAGAACCTGCACTACTGTATTCACTGTAGGCTCTGAAGCAAATTAGTTAGGGTTGGTCGCGATCGCATATTTTTAATTTGCTGCAGGTAAGGTGTGTCTTATTTATAATGGACCGCAATCGCACTCGAACGATCGTTTGTTTTTACCTTTCTCAGAGCAAATCCAAACTTCCCGATGAGTGGATGAGACAGACTTTACAAGTCCCATAATTTTTGATATCATAATCCCATAATTTACTCAAAATTAGTTCCATGCGTACTCATATCGAAATCGACGATGTTTTATTGGAAGAAGCTCGTGCCTTGGGTGGCTATACCACCATTAAAGCGGCAGTCAATATTGCCTTGTCTGAGCATGTTAAGCAACTCAAGCGTCAGCAACTTTTAGCCCTTCGCGGTCAAATGCATTGGCAAGGCGATCTAGATACCTTAAGAGCAACACGAGCCCCTAATGCTAGTTGATACTTCTGTTTGGATTGATTACTTAAATGGTTATGCTTCTCCTCAAGCCGATCGATTAGCAGAAGCGATCGCAGAGGATACATCTATTGTTTTATGTGGAGTCGTTTTAACTGAAATTTTGTTGGGGCTTCCAGAAGACGAAGCAATCCGTATTGAAAACCTCCTACAAGCATTTCCATTCACCTCCGAACCCGATCGGCAAGATTATTGTGCAGCAGCTCATCTTTATCGAACCTGTCGCAACAAAGGGATTACAATCCGCTCCGTCATCGATTGTCTCATTGCCCAAATCTGCCTCAAACATAACTACTCCCTGCTAGCGAAAGATCGTGACTTTGTACACATTGCAAGGAATTTCCCCTTGCAGCTTTGCTGACGCACCAAAGCGTTCAATACAGGTTCGAACGATCCGTAAGTTGGATGGGTTGCGATCGTACAGCCGTATATTTTTGAAATAAATCTGAGCCATCTTCTTCGATCCGCTATAGTAAAGGCAATCGATTTAAGCATTTTCATTCTCAATGTCGCTAGAATTTGATTGGGACCCAGAAAAAAGTCGGACTAACCTTCAAAAACATGGAGTCTCATTCTTTGAAGCTGCCTCCGCATTAAGCGATCCGTTCTCCATCACTCAATATGACTCAATACATTCCATTGAAGAAGACCGCTTTATTACGATTGGATATTCGGATCGGCAACGTTTGCTGATTGTTGTTCATACAGAAAGAGACACTTTCATAAGGCTTATTAGTGCTCGACCCGCAACTAACAAGGAGAAAAAACTCTATGAGCAAGATAGTTAGTTCCCCTCAAGACTCAGAAATGCTAGACGAATATGACTTTAGTCAAGGCATTCGAGGAAAATACTTCAGCCGCTATCCCAACAACAACTTGCCATCCTTGCGAGGTATTCGTTATCTCACCGATGGACAAGGCCGTAAAACAGCCGCCTTACTCGATTGGCAAGAGCATAGACAACTCTGGGAGCAAACGCTAGAAACCATTAATAATCCTCCTGAATTTTCATTTTTGGTAAATCCTGATGGCGTTAAAGCAGCCGTTTTTATCGACTTCAAAAACCATCTAGAAATTTGGCGCATAATCTACGATCGACTCGTATTAGAACTTGAAGAATAAGGTCTTCCTTCAATATAAGGTTTTGGCACTCAACCAATTCATCAATCCCCTCTTGGGAGGGCAGGTGGGTGTAGGTCAGTAGCGCCTGACTA
>JAAURS010000194.1 GCA_012032135.1 Acaryochloridaceae cyanobacterium RU_4_10
CCAAAGGCCAATGGCAATTCGAGTTGCACCCGCATCCAGGGCATTGTCAATCAATTCCCGCACCACGGCAACTAGGGAATCAATCACTTCTCCCGCAGCAATGCGATAGGTTAATTCGGGGGTTAAGGGTTGAATCAAGCTGCTCATCCCCTCAGTCTACCGAACCAACCCCCTTTGCTATCATCAACGACTATCATCAACGCTTTGCCTTGGGTGGGATTTCGCGCATTGATTTGGCGACGGTTTGAATGGTTTTCTCGAGGAGGTAGACGGGAAGTTCTGTATCGGCTTCAAAGGCGATCGCCAACTGACGACCTAACGTCAATGGCACGACATAAAACTCGAGGAAGTGGTGCTGCCATTGTTGGATTGCACGAGCACGTCTCCGGTCACCTCTTGGCCCAGAAACCGACGGGTTTTATGTTGTTTTGGGGTAGAGGTAATCCCAAAAAAGCTATAGCGGGCGTACTCTGCAAATTCACGGGGTTCCAATGTTGCCATCCCTATGCTGTCTGGCTTCAGTTCTGCCAAGCGGACGGAGACGGGTCTTGCCTGACCGGAAGGAAGGACAATGCCGACCGTCCTGCCACCCAGGGGCTTCAGATCGGAAAACCCAGGCGGCGCTTCAAAGATTACCCCTTGGGTTTGGTATTGAGTTTGCTGAGAAACTTGTACTGGAACGCTCTCTGCCATCGCTGGTGCGGCATCAGAAAAATGGGCGCTGGCCACCAAGACTAACGCTGCGATCGGATTCATCCAAGGCTTAAGGTAAAACATAGACTGGGATGGACTAACGCTACAAACATCTCAAACGTAGCTTACCCATATTGGAAAACATTGCTGTCTTTCTACAGGTTTGGTTTGAGATTCGGTTGAATCATCTGTTCCGGTCGCACGAGCCGATCGAAGTCTGCGCCAGACAAATAGCCCAACTCAATGCAAACTTCCCGTAAGGTTTTGGCTTCCGCATGGGCTTGTTTGGCAACCGCTGCGGCCTTGTCATAGCCCAACTGAGGGGTTAGTGCCGTGACCAACATGAGCGATCGCTGCAACAGCCCTTCAATTTGAGCCTCATTAGGCCGCAGTCCCACCACCAAATGGTCCGTAAAAGAAGAGCAGGCATCGGACAGCAATCGAACGGAGTGCAGCAAATTGTAAATCATCACAGGCTTAAAGACGTTGAGTTCGAAATTTCCCTGACTGCCTGCCAAGGCGATCGTCGTGTCATTGCCTATCACCTGAACGCAGACCATCGTCATCGCCTCGCATTGGGTGGGGTTGACCTTCCCCGGCATGATGGAAGAACCCGGTTCGTTAGCAGGCAAAACCAGTTCTCCCAGCCCGCAACGCGGACCAGACCCCATCCACCGCAAGTCATTTGCAATTTTCATCAGAGATGCGGCAAGGGTTTTGAGCGCGCCGCTCGCCATCACAATGGCATCATGGGCGGCTAAGGCTGCAAATTTATTGGGCGCACTCGCAAAGGGAAGCCCAGTGAGTTCTGCAATTTGAGCTGCCACTCGCTCCGCAAAGTCTGGATGCGTGTTCAAGCCTGTCCCCACCGCTGTCCCTCCTAGGGCGAGTTCGTACAGGTCGGGTAACGCACCTTGAATCCGCGCCAAATTGCGATCGAGCTGGTGGACATACCCTGAGAACTCCTGCCCCAAGGTCAGCGGTACCGCATCCATTAAATGAGTCCGACCGATTTTGACAATGTCTTGATAGTCTTTGGCCTTGACATCCAATGCATTTCTAAGCTTCGTTACCATCGGGATGAGTTGATGGTGAATAACCTCTACAGCCGCCACATGCATCGCAGTGGGAAACACATCATTAGAAGACTGAGCGCAATTGACATGGTCGTTGGGATGTACGGGGCTTTGACTGCCCAGCACTCCGCCCAGTAATGCGATCGCCCGATTCGCAATGACTTCATTGGCATTCATATTGGTTTGGGTTCCGCTGCCCGTTTGCCAAACCCTGAGCGGAAAATGATCGTCCCAGTCCCCACGAGCCACTTCTCGAGCGGCCTCAATCATGGCAGGAGCAATTTCAGCACTGAGTAGCCCTAAATTTTGATTGACCGTAGCGGCTGCTTGTTTGATAATCCCTAGTGCCCGAATCATTTCCCTGGGCATTACATCTCGACCAATGGCGAAGTAAGTGAGCGATCGCTGAGTTTGGGCTCCCCAATAGCGATCGTTGGGAACTGCAATTTCCCCCATTGTGTCCCGTTCAATGCGCTGACGCGGAGCAGACTCACCCTCAGAAAACATACCCTTACTCCTGCTTTGCACTCACGACTATGCTGCCACACAAAGCCTTAGTGCAGTGACAATCCCGCTGATTCAAAGCGCGAACTATAAAAGTAGCGAATTCGCTGTGCTACAGCTATTATGGGCTTACTCGCAATCAGCAATTGACTGCATTCATTGAAAATAGCGCTGTTTGAAACCTGTTATTCTTGCATTAGCAAAGTGGGTTTCTTTTAAGTAGGGGGAGGTTTTGGCTTTTAATTGGTCGGTTTAATTTGCTATGTCGCATTCTTTGCCTGAAAACCGTATCTCTAGTCATCCCTTTCGCCCTCAAGGATATACACTTGCAGAAGTTTTAGTGACGGTGTTGGTCTTGGGTATTTTGACGGCGATCGCAGCCCCGACCATCAAATTTGGCACCAACCCCTTGAAAGATACAACCCACCGCATTGCCAGCAACATCAAGTTGCTGCGCTCCAAGGCAATGGCCCAAACGTCTGCTTATCGAATCCGATCGTTTCTAGGTGCAGACGGAAAAGTTGCGCTGACCGTTGAGCGGTCTGATTTATGTTCTAACACCACAGGTTGGAACGCTGATGCAAGCTTTGCAGCAGAAGATCTTCAGTTCGATCGAGAGGTTCAAATCAATCGGGTCAAGGTTAATGATGTAGGAACAGCCATTGACAACTGGAACATCTGTTACACCAGTCGGGGACTAGCAGACAAGAAGCTTGAGTTGACACTTGAGAACAATGCTTCGCCCATAGGCTTTCAGAGCATTACCGTATTGCGCGGAGGATCTGTGGATGTCAAATAAAACCGAAGCAGGTCTTTCACTGGTCGAGACGCTTGTTGCATTGCTGATTTTTCTGGCAGTTCTGGCAGGGGTAGTTCCTGTTTATCTAAATTATCAACTTAAAGCGCTGCAAAACCCTGTGCGCACTGGAGCCGTTGCAGTTTCTCAGAAGGTTCTAGACGAAATTCGTCAAGTGAGCGATGTCGCAACATTGCCAACGGGTGGGACGATCAAAGATCGAACGCCTCAAGGGACCTCACTGGATAATTTAAGTGCTTATGATAAATCTTACAGTGCCAAAATTATCTATTGTGAAGCTGCCTACGCCTCTCTCTGCGACAATAAGTCTCGACACGTCCACGTTCGGGTCTACCAAAAATTTGGTAATGGGACAACCTCTACCCAGCCAGTCTATGAAGTCTCTACGCTGTACACAAAATTTGACCAGTAAGGGGACTGGGATAGTGAACAATTCGCGTTTGAATCCTTTTCTTAAGACGCAACAGGGACTCTCCTTAGTAGAACTATTGATAACCGTCATTATTTCTACGGCAATCTTGAGCGTGTCGCTAGGGTTGATTGTGACGCAGCGACGGCAGTACCTCAATATGCGCGCCAACACGGATACCAATCAAACACTACAAGCGGCAATGGATATGATTGGAACTGATATTCGCCAAGTAGGCGAAAAAATCGATCCAAGTCTTCGGCTCCCTGTGATTCAAATTGAAGATGGCCCAGCAGGAGATCCTGATACGCTTGTGTTGCAGCGCAAGTTGCTGGCGATCGAACTCAGTGTTTGCAAAACAACGGTCAGTGGGAGTCCTGCCGTGATTACCGTTGCCAGTAAAACTTTAAGAAATTGTACCTTTCAGGACGCACCGTCTAAGGATGCATCAGGAACGATCGTTCCGCCA
The DNA here is from genome assembly GCA_012032135.1 of Acaryochloridaceae cyanobacterium RU_4_10. GTDB lineage: Bacteria > Cyanobacteriota > Cyanobacteriia > Thermosynechococcales > Thermosynechococcaceae > JAAURS01. The sequence goes on from JAAURS010000194.1 coordinate 3,969, forward strand.
GATGGCATGCCTGATAATGTCGCAGAGTGGCAAAAATACCGCTGTGGCCTCGATAAAGTACCGGATTGTCAAAACCTATCAGGAAACTGCAAACAAACAGGCGGAACAAATCCAGAATGCAGTTGGGCTTACATTTATGACCCTGTTAATGGCCGTGGAGAGTTTTTTCTTTACACGGGTGAGGGGCCAAACCCTTCCAACGCAAGCCAGTACCAGATTCAAATTCAGTTGCCTGGAGGACCCACGGGCAGCTTTGCGAACACCTATCCGTTTGACCCTACTGCTGCATCCATTGCTGATGAGCCTAAGCTCTATATATTTGAACAACGGACCTATCGTTTATCGGGGCCGGATACAGCAGGCAATCGCATGCTACAACTGCTGCATGTGGAGCCCACAACCCATGTCAACACCTTTAACCTACCGCAGGACCTGGTCAGTCATCTCCGCAATTTTCAGGCCCAAGGTATTGACTCAGCAGGAGGATTTATTACTCCCTTCAACATCGTCTCGCCCTATACAAATTGGCAAACCTTGCAAGCCATTGAAGTCCAGTTTGATGCACCTAACCTAGCACCCAATGCAGCGGCACCGATCAAAACCCTCAAATCTCAATTTTTCCCTCGCAATAGTTTATCTAGTCCTTAGACCATGCCATCTCAGCGCAGCCAAGTCGATCGTTATTTAATATTCTTGTTGGTTCGTCTGCATGCCAAGGGCTCCCATTCAAAGGGATACACCTTGGTTGTAACCATTGCAATGCTTCTGATTTTGTCTGTATTGCTCATTACCTATGCAGTAACTAGCAAGGTTGACAATACAGCTTCCATGTATTCTGCTAAGAGCAATACAGGCTTTTATACCGCAGAAGCAGGGGTTAATTTACGAGCTAAAGAAATTCGCGCAATTTTTGATAGCCGCGCCATTCCGGCTGGCACTCCACCGACAGGATGGAAAGATTGCTTAGATGCGTCTACAGCTAACGACGGTACGGGTTCTTATGCCTGTAAAATCCAAGCATTTACCCAACCAAACGCCACAAAAGATGCTTTTGCAAATCAAATTGGTAATCAAAGAGCGATCACCTATGTGCAGCCCGACACAGCCAATAATCCCAGCAACATTGTTATTCCTGCAGGTGAATCTTTTGCTGGGTTGAGCGCCCAAGAAAATCGTTATGATGTGTTCTCCGTTTCTTTAGATAATCGGGACGCACCCACGGCAATTTTGGACATGCAAGTCAAAAGCCGTCTGATTCCCTTGTTTCAGTTTGCGGCCTTTTATGACCAAGATATGGACTTTGACGTTCCCTTCAACATGACGCTGAATGGATTAGTTCATAGCAACAATGATTTGTATCTAGATGCTGCTGGTTCCAATACATTAGCCATTACAGGACAGGTTTCCACCGCTGGTGCTCTTTTTCGGGGGGAAAAACACAAAGACTCCTGTCGTGGGACGGTTTCTATTAACGATCCATCGACTCCACGCAGTTTACCGTGTACAGGACGTCGTCGGGAATTTACAAGCTCAAACGTGAGAGCCTGGAACAACCAGATTCGCATTGGGGCTCAAAAACTATTGGTTCCGTTGCCAGAAGAATTTGATGCGACCCCTGGCAAACTCTATTGGGACAGCGCAGATTTACGGATTGTTCTGGACTTAACAACCACATCCCCCAGCATTCAGGTCCGCAACCAAAGCGATTCAGTCCTTTCAACTGAAACCAACACACTGACGAGTGCCACCTGCGCTCCCACTCAAACAACGGTTGCAGCAGATGCAACCGCAGGTAACACCATCGTAACAGTGACGAATGCCACAGGATTTAGTCCTGGAGATAAAATTACGCTGGGGACCGATCCGCATCTTTATTTTGTTCAGAGCGCTATTGGCACAACCCTCACATTAACCAAACCTCTGCTGACGGATATTCCAATTGGCACAGTACTGCTCAAACCTATTGTCTCTTTTTCAGACAAAACCTTCAAAAACTACCGCGAAAAGCGCGGCAGCAGCGGACGTGCAGCTCACACTCCCATTCAAATGCTCAATGTGGATATCCAAGGATTGCTAGTTTGTGCCGACCAAACCGTTGGCAACCTGATGGGAGGAAATTTGATTGATGACACCTCCAATGGGGGATTAGTGTGGTTTTTGACCGTTAAGGGCCCTAATTCTAATACCATTAACGATTATGGAGTTCGCATTTATAACGGCAGCAACCTAAGTGAAACGGTAAATGGTCGAGCCATGAAAGGGCTCTCGATTATTTCAGACCAAGCGGTCTATGTTCAGGGTGACTATAATTGTGGCCCTAGCAGTACCTGTAATAATGGCAGCCTTGATGATGACATCAGAAAACCAGCCGCTGTTATGGCTGACAGCATTAATGTACTCTCCAACGCTTGGCTGTTAGATGACTCCTTCAGCAATAACGATATTAGCCAAGAGGCAGGCGCATCAGGAGCAGGAGCAATTTTCACTCGAGGCAGAATAGCCTCTGAAACGACCGTTAATGCTGCATTCTTAGCAGGTATTGATATCACAGGTGGCGCAAATGGCGAGACGTTTCAAGATATAGGCAAGCCAGGAGGCGGTGTCAATAACTATCCCCGTTTCCATGAGGACTGGAGAAATGGAGTGACGGACTTAGATCAAGTGATTTTTCATTATCAAGGGTCTTTGGTTAGTCTGGGAGCCCCCACCAAGGTCAATGGTCCGTTCTGTGGTAGTGGTTCTCTGAACGGTGATTGCAATATCTATAATCCGCCAGACCGAGATTGGCGGTTTGACCCGTATTTCAAGGATGCGGAAAACATGCCGCCGATCGCACCCCAAGTTGTGTATCTCAAACAAGAGATCTTTAGTCGTAATTTTGACAAAGCTTCCCTGAACCAATTGCAACCAGCGCTCTCGTGGAGCAGGCTCTCGTCAAGTTATGTATTGAGGATACTGGGTGCCCTAACACAATCTCATCACTGATTTTGATTTGTGCTCATTGGAGAGCCCCAAGGCGGGAATCTGTCCGCCACAGCCTGTTGTATGAGAATATGCAAATGCATCCATTCACTTAAATGGGTCTTGAAAACTTATATGCATAACCAGATGATCGACCCCCCTGAAAATTTGGGTACTATTCCTACAGGATTCAATCTGATTTTAGTTTTATAAAGCGATCTTTGATATCTCTCCCTAGAAACCAACAACGTCTGTCTAAGAGTATATTTTGCGTTTTGCAATGTGCGCTTACAGCGTTAAAAGTTTCTGCAATTGGTTCTCGATCTTCCAATGAACAGCGGTTAAGTCTGTGGTTACTTCACTCAACTTTTTCTCTAAACCTAGTCAACGCTTGGGGGTTGAATTGACTCCCGAACGCGTTCATATTGTCCAACTCGAACAAAGCAAAAAGGGAACTCGGGTGAGCGCTTTTGTCTCACTCCCGTTACCTGAAGGTGCTTATCAAGATGGCCGCATTGTGGACCCAGATGCGATCGCAGACACGATCCGTCAGGGTCTGGATGCAAAAAAATCAAAACCCGAAACGCAGTCAGTGCAATACCCGTTGGAGAAGCCGTCATTCGTTTAATCCGTCTCCCCGCCGAATTAGATGACTTCGAGTTAAGAGACATGGTCTTAAACCAAGAAGCGGCACTCTATCTGCCATTTTCCCGTGAAGATGCAGACGTTGACTTCCAGAAACTCGAGACCGATATTGACGATGACGGAATTGAGCGGGTTGAAATTTTGCTGGTCGCAACCCCCAAAGATGTGACAGATACTTATCTAAATGTCTTTGAGAGAGCAGGCTTACAACTCAAGGTGTTGGAAGTCAGCAGCTTTGCCCTTTTGCGGACGCTCCGCAATCAGCTCACCCAGTTTTCACCCGGTGAAGCGGTTGCCTTAGTCAATGTTGACTGTGATGGGTCTGAGATTAGTATCGTTGTGGATGGCGTACCCCAATTCAATCGTAAAATTCCCATTGGAACCCACCAACTGCAAAGTGCCCTCAGCAGAGCCATGAACCTCCCCAATTCAATGGGCGCAGATCTATTGCAAGGGATGACCGTTCCACTCAGCGTCAGCGCAACTGAAACCATTAGTGGCGACGCCGTAAACCCAAGTGCTGCTGCCATTTTACGGATGCTGGGCGACCTCTCCGATGAATTGCGACGGTCCATCGATTTTTATCTAAACCAGGGTGAAGAACTAGAAATTTCTCAAGTTTTTCTGTCTGGGCCGGGTGCGGGAATTGGTCAAATTGATGAGTTTTTCTCTCAACGGCTGGGATATCCTGCCACCTTAGTGGATCCTATTGAAACCCTTGGAATTCAAAGTTTTGAGGATGTTCCTGCGGCACAACGCCCTTCCTTAGGAATTGTGATGGGTTTAGGATTGCGAGAGGCATAGACAGAACATGTATCAAATTAATATTAATCTTCTCAACGATCGGCCAGAGTATAGCTCTAGTACCGTCAGTTCCAAAGGCACCCTGGCTGGGGCCGACAATACGCCCCTAATCTGGGGGGGGAGCATTTGCTGGAGGGTTGATGGCGCTAACCCTACTTGCATTCGGTGGGGTCTCTCTGTGGAGTCAACAATTGGTCAGTCAAGAACAAAAGCTAGATGCAGACTTGAGCGAACTAGCGCCCGGACTATCTAAGGTCAGCGAACTAAAGGCTCAAGAGCAAGTTATCCAATCTGAAACGGCTGCGTTAGCTAAAGTTTTCAACCAAATTAAACCTTGGTCCGCAACGTTGCAAGATTTACGCGATCGCGTGCCTGCCACCTTGCAAATTACCAAGATCGAGCAAACAGCATCAGCCCCTCCTCCACCTGCCAATTCAGCTCAAGCTAATTCCCTTTCAAATAAGGCTTTAGAAAGTTCTGCGGACAAAGCCAAAAGTGACGCCGCAGCCGCAGCGCCGCCCCCTCCTGCTGGAGACTTGAAAATTTCTGGCAATACGCTGAATTACAGTGATATCAATGACTTTGAGCTGACGTTGCGTAAATCCACTTTCCTGAAGCCAGATC
>JAAURS010000195.1 GCA_012032135.1 Acaryochloridaceae cyanobacterium RU_4_10
GGGAGTTCCGAATGACACTCTGTCATGGCACAATTGAGGTGATAAAAATTCTAGAGAGTCTGATTCTAAACCGTTTCAGGCTCTCTTTCCTCGTTTTTAATGCTTCCTCATGAATAATCCAGGCTAGAAAAAGGCTAAAGGGCTTACCCCAATCTGAAGATCGGTAGGTAAAGAACAAATACAATGAATAATGACGGAATTGCTATACTTTCTCACAACACAGAAAAACAGAGATTTTGAGCGTTCATCCCTAAATTCAACTTGCTTAAAGCCGCACTCCGTTGAAGAATAAAGGAAAGGGGTCTTCTGGTAACCGCGCAGAAGAAATCAAAGACACGAAAATGTAGGGCTAGGAGAGCAACGTGACACAACAGTTCGACTACGATCTTGTGATTATTGGCGCAGGGGTGGGAGGCCATGGTGCGGCACTCCATGCCGTTGAGTGTGGCTTAAAGACTGCCATTGTCGAATCTGGGGATATGGGCGGGACCTGTGTCAATCGCGGTTGTATTCCGTCTAAGGCACTTCTAGCCGCGTCTGGTCGCGTGCGGGAATTACGGGATGAGCACCACCTTAAAGCGATGGGGATTCAGCTCCAGCAGGTGTCCTTTGAACGAGAAGGCATTGCGGATCATGCCAGTCAACTGGTTGCTAAGCTGCGTGGGGATTTGACCAATAGCTTGACGAGGGTAAAGGTAGAGACCCTGAAAGGCTGGGGGAAGGTTGCAGGGTCCCAAAAGGTTGAAATTATTGGCGATAACGGAGAAAAGACGGTTACCGCCAAAAACATTATTATTGCCAGCGGTTCCACGCCTTGGGTCCCTCCTGGGGTTCAAGTCGATGGCAAAACCGTTTTCACCAGCGACGATGCCATTAAGTTGAGTTGGTTGCCCGACTGGGTTGCAATTATTGGCAGTGGCTACATTGGGCTTGAGTTTTCCGATGTTTATACAGCGCTTGGTTCTGAAGTCACGATGATTGAGGCAATGGATCGGTTGATGCCCACTTTTGACCCAGACATTGCCAAGATTGCCCAACGGGTGCTGATCGATCCACGGGACATCGAAACTCGCGTGGGGTTAATTGCAAAGAAAGTGACACCGGGATCGCCTGTGGTTATCGAGTTGGCGGATCCAGCCACAAAAGAAGTGGTGGAAACAATCGAGGTGGATGCTTGTTTGGTGGCTACGGGTCGGATTCCTGCTACCAAAAACCTTGGCTTAGAAACCGTTGGCGTACAGGTCGATCGGCGCGGATTTATTCCAGTGAACGACCACATGCAAGTCCTCAGTGAGGGTGAACTGATTCCTCATCTGTGGGCGATCGGGGATGCAACGGGCAAGATGATGTTGGCCCATGCGGCTTCGGCTCAGGGCATTGCGGCGGTGGAAACGATGTGCGGTCGGAATGGGACGGTCAATTACCGCGCTATTCCGGCTGCGGCTTTTACTCATCCTGAAGTCAGTTTTGTGGGTCTCACTGAACCTCAAGCGAAGGAACTTGGAGAGGCGGAAGGGTTCAAAGTCAGCGCGGTGCGGAGCTATTTCAAGGGCAATTCTAAAGCGCTAGCTGAAGGGGAGACGGATGGAATTGCCAAGATTATCTATCGCGAAGATACGGGCGAGGTGTTAGGAGCACATATTATTGGCCTCCATGCGGCAGATTTGATTCATGAAGCTTCTAATGCGATCGCCCAAGCTGCCACGGTGCAAACGCTATCCCACTTTGTTCACACCCATCCCACGCTATCTGAGGTGTTGGATGAGGCTTACAAACGGGCAGCGGTAGCTGTGAAAGCATAGTTGGTAATGCTACACCTTCAGTTCGTTGGAGTTAAAGGTGTCTGTTTTGGGTTGGGAAATGGGCATTATGAATAACTTAGCTTTTTCTCAGCAAACATACCCTCAGTCTGATACATCGCAACAATTAAACAGTTTAGCCGAGCGACTCGATCGCATCGCCTCGATTTGTACGGACGCTAATGATTGGAATTCAGCCATAGAACTAATCCGCGAAAGCCAATACTTTATCGAAGGTGTTGCACCAACTCTGACGATCGATGAAGCCGCCGAGTTAGTCAAGCTAGGTCGTATTTTGGCGGAGTGGAAGTTTAAGTGGGCAGAAATTAGTCGAGATCCAGCCAGTTTGCTAAGCGTGCATAATTTGGCGCAAAGTTGGCACAAGCGTCTCTGTGAGGGGTAGATTTGCGATAGCTGGATTCAAAAGATGCGATCGTATCTAAAAGAAGTTAACATGGCGATGTGTTTCATCCAAAGATTAAGGCCCACTTCTTGCCAATCCGTTACCTTCTAGGTCATGCTAGCTTTGATGACTCTTTCTATTCTTGCAACACAGCTAATATGCGATCGTTTGTCTTAACAACTCTATCTTTCTTCTGCCTAGCCGCCCCTGCGATGGCTACCACCTGCGAGGAAAGCTTTCAAAAAAGGGGGACTTTTTTGACGGTAGTGCCTTTGCGGCGCGAGTTCAGGTTGAGGGAGGGAACATCGAAAAAGCTTTTTCCAATTGCGCCCTATTTTGGCTCGTGAGGGAATTAAAACGCTCAGCTCTGATGTCAGTACGGGCGTGCTAAAAGCTGAAAACCCCGCAACCATGTTTCAGCGCGCTTTACCGATTGATGTGTTTGCCTCTATGGACGGGACGCTACTCAACGTGGAAATGGTCTTTACGCTTCCGAGTGGTGTAGGGGCAAGCAGGGAGACCGTAAAGAAATACTTGTGTGGTGCGCTCAATCAATTGTTGCCCAAAGTTGATACAACGGCTGCACCGTCGCCCGTAAAAGCTGATTCTACTGCCATTAAAGTAGATGCAATAACGCTAGCAAAACAAGTCAAGGAGTCAGCTAACAATCCCGCTCGGCTGCGCTTGAATTTCATCGGCAAGGTTTTTCAGGTCAGTGGAAAAGTTCTCAGCATTGCGGAGAATGCGGGTATCTATACGGTTTCATTGGACGGTCACCCGCCTGTCATGGGTAAAGCCCCGACGACAAAAGGCAATCGGATGGCGGTTGTGTGTGCGATGACCAAAAATCAAGATGCCACAGTTGCAGCATTGCAGACCAATCAACGCGCAACTTTAGTGGGTCGTTTCCAAGGGTTTGATAGCAAAACAAATGTTATTAACCTGCAAGACTGTATAGGACGCTGAGTTGAAATTCTCTGCTGGCTGTCTAATAGTTAAGCAGAGATCGATTGGTCTAGCGTTTTCCCCGTTGAAGGGCTTCACCCAGTGCACTAATTAAATTCTCGCGGGTTTTGGCGTGTTGTTGTTGTTCTTGCGCTAGCGCTTCCGTAAGCCGATCGCATTCTTGACGCAGGTAAGCTAATTCATTATCGATCGCCCCAGAACGAGCTACTGGGCGAACGGAAGTTCCAAGCTGACAAAGCTGTAAGAGTTCCGCCCTCAGATCGCGAATTGTTTTATCTGCTACTTCCGCTTCATTCCTGCGCTGTTGGGCTTCTACTTCATAGCGCCGCTTCCACTTAGACATATCCTCACGAGCGCGTTGCAGGTCACAATGAAGCCGCTCTAACGGGGTTTGAAAAGTATCGCTCATGGTTTCTACTTCCTAAGCATGAGCAGCGGGCTGAACCACGAAATCCTGGAACCCCTGAGGGTGTAGCGATGGATTTTGTATTGAATGATGGAGTCGGTTTAGGGCATTCAGATAAGCCTGAGCTGATGCCACAATGATATCGGTATTGGCAGAATGTCCAGAGTAAATCCGGTCCTTGTGCTGGAGGCGAATCGTCACTTCACCCATCGCATCAATCCCCGCTACTACCGACTGCACCGAAAACTCAATCAATTGATTCGGAACTTCCGCAATCCGGTTAATGGCCCGATACACGGCATCCACAGGGCCAGTCCCGATCGCAGCATCCGTTATCTCCCTCCCATCCGGCAGGCAAAGCGTAACTGTTGCGGTAGGACACTCGCGATCGCCACAAATGACTTGCACCCGTTCTAACTTAAACCCATCAGTTCCTTGATGCTGGGTTTCATCTTGGACAATCGCCATTAACTCGCGATCGCCGATGTCTATTTTCTTGTCTGCGATGTCCTTAAACCGGACAAAGGCTTTATTCAGGTCCTGTTCCGATAAATCGAACCCAAGCTCTTTCAAGCGAGTGCGGAAAGCATTGCGCCCAGAATGTTTGCCCAACACGATTTGATTGGTGGTGAGGCCGATGGACTGGGCATCCATGATTTCATAGGTGAGGCGGTTTTTAAGCACGCCATCCTGGTGAATGCCGGATTCGTGAGCAAAGGCATTGGACCCCACGATCGCCTTATTGGGTTGCACTAACATCCCCGTCAATTTTGAGACCAAATGGGACGTGTAGTGGATTTGCTTGGTATCGATGTTGGTCAACGGCGCTTCAGATTCGACGGGGCGACCCAAAAAAGGATTGAAGTACTGACGCCGAACGTGCATGGCCATCACCAGTTCTTCCAGGGCGGCATTCCCCGCACGTTCGCCAATGCCGTTGACGGTGCATTCGAGCTGACGAGCACCATTTTTGACGGCTTCTAAAAAGTTGGCGACGGCCAGCCCTAGGTCATTGTGACCGTGAACTGAAATCACGGCTCGATCGATATTCGGCACGTTTTCTTTAATGCCACGAATGAGTCCGCCAAATTCGCTCGGGGTCATGTAGCCCACGGTATCGGGGATATTGACCGTGGTGGCTCCCGCTGCGATCGCCCGTTCCAAAACAGCGTACAAAAATTCAGGGTCTGACCGACCCGCATCTTCAGGAGAGAACTCCACGTCCTTCACAAAGGATTTCGCAAACGCCACCATCTCTTCTGCGATCGCCAAAACCTCGGCGCGGGATTTTTTGAGTTTGTATTCTAGGTGGATATCGGAGGTGGCAATGAAGGTGTGAATGCGGCCACGGACGGCTGGTTTCAGGGCATCGGCGGCAGCTTGAATATCTTGACGGGTGGCGCGGGCCAGACCGCAAATTGTGGGACCATTTTCTGTCCCGACGGTTCCGGCTATGCGCTGGACGGCGTCAAAGTCTCCGGGGCTGGCAAAGGGGAACCCTGCTTCAATGATGTCTACACCCAAACGCGCCAGTTGCTTTGCGATTGCCAGTTTTTCATCTCCATTCAGGGTTGCGCCGGGGGACTGTTCTCCATCTCGTAGCGTGGTATCAAAAATGAGAATGCGATCGCCCTGGGTTCCTGATTGGGAATTGACCTGACTGGGTTGGCTGTTCATGGCAATGGGTTCAAACCTTTGTGTCTTGAAAACGATAAATAGGGTTCAATCCGACCTTTTTATCATCTTAAGCGAGGTTATGGCGAAGACGCACGGATTCGCGAATGATACAAAGCAGACGATGCGAAATTTTTGTTTCGCAAGTCTGTATGTGGTGGGTCAGAGTTTCCGTCGAAAGCGGGTCTACTACAAGGTTATCGAGCAGCAACGCACTGGGCAATGCGATCACAACTGGCAAAGCTGAGCGTTGAGGTAGGAACCGAGCGTGTCATCGTCGATCGCAATCGAATTAGAGGTGGTGGTGTGACGGCTGGGATTGATTTTGCTTTGACGATCGCGAGTATCCTTTACGGAGAGGAAACTGCGTTTTAAGCAAGTTGCGTTATGACCAACATGAGACTCTATTATCATGCCTCAGGGGTCTAGCCCCGCACCTGAATCGGCATAATCAGATACGTCATTTTCTGGCCTGAAATGGGCGATAACACCGCAGGCATCGTTTCAGAATTGAGCTGCATTTGAATTTCACTGCTGTTGATGGCTTTTAGACCATCACTCAAATACTTCACATTAAACGCAATCTCAATCGACCCCCCCGACACTTGAGCGGGAATCGACTCTTCTCCACTGCCAAACTCAGGTGCCTCAGCGGACAAAAACAAATTCTGAGTCTCCCCATCTAACCGCAACCGAATGATATTGTTCTTGCGCGCCGCCAACACCGCAATCCGATCCACGCCACTCAAAAAAGCTTGCCGATCCACTGCCATTTGCCGCTCAAAGGCACGAGGCACGAGCTGGTTATAGGCGGGATACTGACCATCCAATAAGCGACAACTGAGCCGTTCTACCCCTTGCTCTGACTGAAGCTCAAATACGATTTGCGTTTTATCCGATCGCACTTCAACCTGAGTCGCCGTACGACCTAACATTCGCTCCAGTTCCCGCAACGCTCTCGCCGGAATGGTCACGTCGATGGCATCAGACACCATCTCTTCAGGAAATTGGGCGATCGCCAACCGATGACCATCTGTGGTTGCCATCTCAAGTCCTTCAGCCGAAGCTTTGACATGAAGCCCCGTTAATACCTGCTTGCTCTCGTCGCTGCTGGACGCAAACAGCGTCGCCTGCAATCCATCCGCCAGAACCGTTGTATCCACCTGTAACGGCTCAATGTCTTCTAGAATGGGCAGCTCTGGAAACTGCTCGGCCTCTAACCCCTGCATTTGGTATTTTCCAGTCCCACAAGCAACCGTTACCGCCATCCCATCCGTCTCAATCCGTACCTCTTGGTTGGGCAACCGCGACATAATCTCGCTGAACAACCGAGCGGGAAGCGTTAACGCTCCAGACACTTCAACCGTTGCTGGGATCCAAACCTGCATTCCCAAGCTGAGGTCAAAAACCGAAAGGCCCAATCTGCCTTCTTCTGCGGTTAGCAACACGTTGGCCAAAACCGGATGCGTTGGATTGCTGGGCACCACTCGGCTCAGTAGCGAGAGCTTGGAACTTAAGTCACTTTGAGAACAAACCAGCTTCATACTGCCGCAATAAACCGATAACGTTGAACGAAGTTGAGTGTGGAGAGCCACATCCTACCACTATCCAAACTGAACTCACTAGTCCCTGAAAATCCCAACATTTTCACCCCTCTTCTCTATTCCTACTCTTTTTAAAATTTTAAATAGTAGTTATAGTAGGGGCTGTGGAAATTGTGGAAAACTTTTTAAAATCGTCTCTCCGTATACGTTCTATGCCAATCCGACCTGTGGAAAACCTGTGGATAAAAATGGCTAGTTTTCCACAGGCTGTGGATTGTTTAAAAGTATTCCACAGGAGGGGTCACTTTTCCACAGGGTTTTCCACAGAGTTTTCCACAAAAAACGGGGGTTTTTCCACAGGCAAAATGGCACTTTATATTTGTTTACATAAAAATTAATCTTTGTCTATCAGTGAAAGAGGACCCTCTTGAGATCTGCTTGAGTCGATCGTTTTGGGTTGCATCGTGGGGGATTCCTGTCTATGATGCTATGTATGTCTTAATTTTTATGAAGCATTTTGAAAACAAACGTAGATTCCCATCAGAATTTACTGCCCTGTCTGCCAGATTGGCAGCGTTTAGCGGTGCGTTGGCAGGGCGGACAAGCCGCAGTGCAAGCAGGAATTCCCCGCGAAATGTTGGCGGCAACCTGGCAAATGTTTTTGTTAGGGGATGGTTCCACAACCCGTCATTTGCAATTGCTGACGGGGGAGCAGATTTCTGTGGATGTGGTGGATATGTCTTTGATTGGGATGCAAACGGATCGGGCTCCCGATCTCATTAAAGCTATTCCTGGGCCAAGGTTAAGGCGTCAAGTTTGGTTGAGAACTGAATCTGGACAGCGCTTGGCCTATGCCATTTCTTGGTGGGAAGCCAGTCATGTGGATGAGTATCTCCACAATCGATCGCTGCCCATTTGGTCGAGTTTGGCCCATCTGCGCATGGAACTCTACCGAGACATCCGTGATGTTCTTTTGGGGGATTCGGAGGTCTTAGAGGCGGTGTTTGGATGTCCTGGACCGTTTTGGGGTCGCTATTATTTGTTTTGGCATGACGGTAAACCTTTGACGTTAATTTACGAGGTGTTTTCGTCCCATCTTGAAGTGTATTTGGGCGCTACTCGCCCATTGTTTTAAGCCTTTAAAAAGACTTTTTAAAAGAAAAAACAGGTCGGGTAAATCCTGACCTGCTTTGTTTGAGTATTTAGCGTACTTAACTAGGCATTCTTAATCGTTTTCGCCATGTCTAAATAAGACTTCATGTTTGCTCCGGGGCGACGTCGAGTGGTGAACTGAACGTAGCTATTTTCCGCAGCACCGTTGTTTGTAACGGTTGGTTGGGGAAGGTTGAGGGTGTTAGCAGTTGCTGCAACTGCTGGAGCTGTGGTGACCTTTTCTTTCTTAGAAGCTTTTGATTTTTTGGAGGTTTTTTCTTTCTTGGCAGCGGGTGCTGTCACGCTTTTGGCTTCAGATTCTTCTATAAAAAATGCTTCACTGGCTTCTTTTTTAGATGCTGGCTCAGCGGCTGGTTTCCCTTTTTTATTTTTGCCAGATGAGAGTAACTTAACTGGAAACAGAAGAATACCGAATACAGCAGCAAATATCTTTTTAATAAACCCGATCATGAAAATTTCTCCTGAGCCGTTAAAATTTATGCCGACTTAAATCGTAAATGATGAAGTTTGATGGGCTATGACCAAACAATCAACCCATTGACAAGCTCTAACCTAGCAGACAGTGACTTTGAGGCTTCATGCTCAGGTATGGCGCTGTTACTCAAATTATCAGGGCTGGGAGGACATCTCGCAAGAGGAAACGTTTCGTTTCGTAACAAATCCTCAGACTCTTGATATTTGAGGGCTTGAGTCTTTCGTGAAGGGTTTGAAGGCTGTGGAAAACTCTGGATAAGTGGATTTTAAAGGTGGGTTTCCATGCGGCGAAAGTCGTTATTGACTTCAGTCCACAGAGATTTATTGTGAGGGTCTGTTTTGAGGGCTTTTTTAAGATAAGCCCTGGCTTGATTGAGTTTGCGTTCTTGGATGAGTTGGCGGCCCCACTGTTGGTAAATCAGGGCTTGCCATTGTCGGACTTCTGGGTCGTTGGGGAGACGGGCTTGAAGGGCCTCGACGATCGCGATCGCTCTGGGTAGACTTCTGCGTTTGATGAGGTCTTCGAGTTGACGGTAAGTGTCGAATTTAAGT
>JAAURS010000006.1 GCA_012032135.1 Acaryochloridaceae cyanobacterium RU_4_10
ATTGGAGAGATTGGAAGACTTCGGTAGCGGTGGAATAGCGATCGCTGGGTTTGTGGGCTAGCATCTGGTCAAAGATGGCGGCGAGTTCTGGGGTTATGGTGGCGTGGGGTTTCCAGCTCCAGGCAGCAGCGGCATCGTCAAACAGTTGGGTAGGTTCGCGTCCGGTTAGTAGGACGAGGCAACACACGGCCAAAGAATAGAGATCGCTACTAGGGTAGGCACGACCGGATTGGAGTTGCTCGATCGGCGCAAACCCAAACTTTCCCACTGCGGTACCGGAGGGCATCACGCGGGTTTGCTGAAGTTGGGTGACGACGGTTTTGACGACGCCAAAGTCAATCAAGACAGGAGTTTGGTCTGCTGTTCGTAAGATGAGATTGTCGAGGGACAGATCGCGGTGGATCAGTCCTTCCCCATGCACGTAGGAGAGGACGGGCAGCAATTGATGGAGCAATTGCCGGATCTCCGCTTCGGAGAAGGGTTTACCTTCCTGCAATCGCCGTCGCAACACCGTCCGATAGGTTTGACCTTCAACGTAATCTTGGACCAGAAAGAGCTTTTTTTCATCGTTTAGGGTTTCTGCAAACAAGGCCCGAAATTTGGGAATTTGGGGATGTTCTAGTTTGTAGAGCGTCTGAGCTTCCCGTTGAAACAATTCTTGAGCCTTCTCAAACACCTTGGCATCGCTGGAATTGGGGCAAAACTCCTTGACGACGCACCGTTCCCCAAAGCGTCCGCGATCTTCGGCTAAGTAGGTTTGCGCAAAACCACCCTCTGCCATTCGCTTGAGCAGTCGGTAGCGATTGTGTAAAACCGTTTCTGAGGCTAAGGGCGATCGCATGTACTCCATCCATCATTTGACAGGGCTAGGTGGGGGAGGGTTCCGGCTCCACCCAACGACCATCGGATTTAATCAGGTCAATTAACTCCGCCACGCCCCGATCTTCTGGGACCTTTTTAACTTCATCCCGACCGCGATACAGGGAAATGAATCCAGGCTGTTTGCCTACATATCCGTAGTCTGCATCCGCCATCTCCCCAGGCCCATTGACGATGCAGCCCATGACGGCAATATCCAGACCCGTCAGGTGATTAGTTGCGTTGCGGACTTGGTGCAGAACCTCT
This sequence comes from Acaryochloridaceae cyanobacterium RU_4_10, assembly GCA_012032135.1. Taxonomy (GTDB): domain Bacteria; phylum Cyanobacteriota; class Cyanobacteriia; order Thermosynechococcales; family Thermosynechococcaceae; genus JAAURS01. The sequence goes on from JAAURS010000006.1 coordinate 1,126, forward strand.
TCTAGGTTGAATAGCGTCCGTCCGCAGGAGGGACAGGCTACGTATTCCACCATTGTTTTGCGTAAACCCAAGGCTTGCAAAATGCTATAGCAGACTGGAATTTCTTTTTCGGGGGCTTCGGTCAGGGAGACGCGCAGGGTGTCGCCAATGCCTTCTGCCAAGAGGGTAGCGATGCCTGCGGTGGATTTAATCCGGCCATACTCCCCATCTCCGGCTTCGGTGACGCCTAGATGGATGGGGTAATCCATGTTAAATTCGTCCATCCGTTTTGCCAGAAGCCGATAGGCTGCAAGCATCACAGGCACCCGCGATGCCTTCATGGAAATTACCAGGTTGTGGAAATTCAGGGACTCGCAAATCCGAATGAATTCCAAGGCCGATTCCACCATACCTTCTGGGGTATCGCCATAGGTGAAGAGCATCCGCTCCGCTAAGGATCCGTGGTTGACGCCAATCCGCATGGCTTTGTTTTGTTCGCGCAGGGACACGACCAAGGGTTCCAGGGTTTCGCGGATGGTGTCGCCAATTTCAGCAAATTCTTCTGGGGAATATTCCGTGCGATCGGCTTTGGGTTTTTCAAACACGTACAGTCCGGGATTGATCCGCACTTTATCGACGTGTTTGGCCACTTCTAGGGCTATTTTGCTGCCGTTATGGTGAACGTCGGCGACGAGGGGGACGACTTGGTAGGTGGCAATCAGTTTTTGCTTGATTTCAGCAAGGGCTTTGGCATGGGCCATGCTAGGCACAGTCACGCGGACAATTTCGCAGCCAATTTCATGAAGCCGTCGAATTCCAGCAACGGAGCCGTCGATATCGAGAGTATCTTCGTTGATCATGGACTGGACGACGACGGGATGTCCGCCGCCCAAGATGACGTTACCTACGGCGACGGGACGGGTTTTACGTCGGGGGATGGTGGTATCAGTAATGGACCAGGGGTCTTGGACGGTGGCGGGATTGGATAGGGTTTGCATAGGGGTGGATGACGGCGAAGACAGCAACAAATCTTACAAGGGGCTAGGGGTGGATGGGTTGGTGGCGCTACTGACTGACCCACCCGCCCTACGGGCACCCCTCCCTGGAGGGGATTTACCACATTTTGGCTCTTTGATGGTTTACTTAGGCGGAGGGGCGATCGCACCTTCTACTACATTTTTGAAATTCTGAGGTCCGGTGTAGGCTGAGGCTTTGCCAAGTTCGGTAAGAGACTGGGTTCCAGGTAACTCCTTCCCATTAATTTTCCAGGTTGGGTAGCTTTTGATTTTAGCTGCCGTACATAGATCGGGCTTTGCATTGGGGCCATTGGGGTCGCACTCAATGTAGGGCATTTTGCTAACGGCTTCTTTGCCAAACAATTGCTTTTGATCGTGACAGTGAGGGCACCAGTAAGCCCCATACATCTTGGCATCCGTTGATGCTAAATGTTCTGCTAAAGCAATTTCGGGAGGGCCAGAGTTAGTGGTAACGGGCAACATTTCTTTGGTGGTCGCTTGAGGGCCACCTGCAACGCTTGAATAAAACATCAAGGTACCAATGGAAACAATTACTGCAACCACAATTCCCACAAAAAAGATCTGCCCGATATCCGGCCACGATCGACCAAAGAGGGTCAGCAGCAGCATTGATACGGCAAAGGCTGCGGAGGCGACACAGTAGATGCAAATGCCCGCGTTGATTTTGAAAAACAACAGCCACATCAAATAGCCGCTGAAAACGACCATTGCGATCGCTCCTGCCAGCAGCAGTAGCCAGGTCCAGTCCTCTAGCTTTTTGCGAAGGTCTTTTTTGTTGGGCGTCGCCTAAAGCCAGCGGCCCCAAGGAAAAAAGCGCCATGCTGGCGTAGGCTAAGGTACCAAATAGAGACAGGGGTAAGCCACCCAGTTTGGCGTATTTACTGCTGAGTACGGCATCGCAGCCACTGGTGGGACAAGCTACGGCCTGTCCTTGAAAATGGCTGATGGTAAGGTAGCCAGTAATGACAGCACCCAAAATAGCAATCCCGCCAATGAGGAAGCGGGACCAGCGATGAATCCAGGGGGTTGAACGACGACGAGACATAGTTCTGCGGCTGAATCGCAATAACGACACTGAAACATTTACTCAATCATACTGGGTTGAACCCACCATCGGCGCTGGTGTCTCTCAATCCCTAGCAATTCCAAGCCTGACGGAGAGAATTCGATATCATACGGTTTGAAGTGAATGAATGGTCTAAAGTTCCATCGGGAGAATCTGCTATGCCCACGCTCGATCAATGGTTTACTGGAGCCAATGTTTTTGTTTTGCCCTTTTGGACGTTGATGATTTTATTGCCGAATTGGGACTGGACCCGTCGGGTGATGAGTTCGCTGTTGCCCTTTGTGGCATTGGCTTTACTGTATGTGGGTCTGTTTGCGACTGCCATTACGCCAGAATCAGCTCAGGCACTCTCCAATCCCACGCTGCCCGTGATTGCCCAATTTTTCTCTGACGAACGTGCAGCAGCAACAGGTTGGGTGCATTATTTGGTGATGGATCTGTTTGTGGGGCGTTGGATTTACTGGGAAGGTCAGCGCCTGGGGGTGTGGACGCGCCATTCTTTGGCACTTTGCTTTTTTGCAGGCCCCATGGGGTTGTTGTCCCATATTGCGACCGCTGCGATCGCCCAGAAGATGACCAAGGATTCCGCACCCCAACCTAGCGAAGCAGGAACATGATTTTAGAAGTTGCGGTGCTGGATGTGAAGCCTGGAATGACGGCTAAGTTTGAGGTAGCTTTTAGTACGGCTTCAAACATCATCGCTGGGATGCCGGGATATATTTCCCACGAACTTCAGCGTTGCATAGAAAACACAAATCGCTATATTTTGCTGGTGCGTTGGCAAACGTTGGAAGACCATACGATCGGGTTTCGGCAATCAGCGGAGTATGAGGAGTGGCGATCGTTGTTGCACCATTTTTACGACCCGTTCCCAACGGTCGAGCATTACGAACTTGTGTTGTAGAACATCTGTATCTAGAAAGACCTCTTGGTTGAATGGGTCGATAGCGATCGCCTTTAAGCAACGCCATATCCCGTATATGGGCGTTTGTAAGCAGGATGCAACCCTAAAATGATATCTTCCTTCAAAACACCCATCTCAACCAATTCTGCGGCAATATCTACATCCGTCATATTTTGCTGAATCCAAACTTGCTCAGCCTTAATATCAAAATGCATCACACTATGATAAACCCGCTTCAGGCCATTCCAGCCCACCCGCATCAACTGATAGCGATCGCGTCCTTCATCAAAAATCAACTCACTTTCCACATCCTCGGGTTGAGACTGGTAATTACTGTGATTTGTAAGAATCCTCTTAACACATTGCCGATAATGGCTTAATTTATCCATCGCACAATTTCCTCCGATAGCTGGTCGTACACAATAAGCTTCAGTTGGTGTCGTTGCACCACAAGCTGAGCAAATCGAGTCTGGAAAAACGTTTCAAATGTTTCAAATGGTACCGCCAAATAGAGCAGACGTTCTGACCCATTTGCTTCTAGCATAATCCGATAGTTGAGGAACTGCCCCAGCGCCGTATGAAAATCGCTGACGGTTGAAGCACCCACAAAACTTTTAATCTCAACCGCAATTTTCTTCTCAGCCTTTTCTGCTGCAATCAACCGCTCGGCACCCATGTCAACCTTGAAGGTTATTTCTTCAAGTTCCAACTCTAGAGGGTCATGGGTAATCTTCCATGATTCTTTCTGAAGTGCACGTTTGACAGCATTATGAAATAAATCTTTGGCTGACATTGGCGCTAAGTTTGCTCAGTTGAACCTAGCTTAATGCATTGGAACTCAGTGACCGAAATCAAGCGATCGCCTATTTTTTCCACTGCGATCGCGATTGGGTAAGAAAAATAGGATTGCGGACTCTTGAGGTGTAGCTATCACCATATTAGTGTCTCGATCTCCTTTTGCTTTAACATCCATTGATTCCCGCTGGCAAGATCTATTTCGTTTATCATACGGGGATACAATGGCGATATCGCACTTAGGCCAGAAACATTGTGCCGATCGCTGTTGCATCATTTTTATGGCCAATTCCCGACGGTTGAACATTACGGGCTAGTTTTTCCAGACTCATCCGATCCATTTAAATCAAATTTTATTGAGTGAGCTACGATCCATCTAGGAGGTAATGCACGATGCTACAAGCAATTGAAGGCATTTATAAGGATGGCAAAGTTGAACTGACTGAAAAACCTCAGGGAATTTCAGAAGGTCGAGTGATTGTGACGTTTTTATCTGTTCATTCTTCACCTGGAAATACACAGTTGATGACGTTTGGAGTGTTCTCTGGGGCTAATCAGTCTACGGAAGAAGATTTCAAGTTGGCTGAATTTAGTGGGGATATTGAGGATGGACTGGATTGGTCATGAAGTATGGTCGTCGATACTCATGCTCTGATTTGGTTTCTGGAGGGTAATCCACGCCTTGGAGCAATCGCAAAAGCCGTATTAATGGATCCAGTTAGCGAACTTGTTTTGCCTGCAATTGCTTTAGCAGAAGCAGTTTGGATTGTCGATCGGGGTAAAACGTCTATTCCTTCTGTTAGGTCTTTGTTGGACTCAATTGCTCAAGATGCCAGAGTGGTCTTGTATCCGCTAGATTTGGGAATCATCGCCCAGAGTATGGACTTAAGCTCCATCAATGAGATGCACGATCGCCAAATTGTCGCTACTGCAAAAGTTTTGGAGACACAAGGCAAACGAGTAGCTTTGCTGACTTGCGATCGAAATATTACGGCATCCAATCTGGTGGCAATAGTTTGGTAGCGATCGCGTTCCGTATCAAAGATAAGTTCGTTTTCTACTTCTCCATAAGCATAGGGATAGCTTGCATATTTTTTCAGCAGGTTTTGAATACAATCTCGATAATGGTTTAGTTTTTCCATTGCACAATCTCCTCCGTTTCAATGTTGTAACGGTCCACCCGTCTTTCTGTAATGCCCGTTTGACTGCATCATGGAATCGATCTTTTGCAGACATGAATTACACAGTATTGAAATCAAGCCTATTGTAGATAGTCTTTTTCTTGGGCGATCGCCCAGAAATGGATGGCCAAGGATTCTGGATCTAAGCCTGAAGTCAACCCTAGCGAAGGGTAATCGTTAAACGTAGATAGTTTAGGATCGCTCGCTCTTTAATCATCCGTAAACAGATCGACCTGCAAGCTAAATTCTGGTAATACAGATTCGCCAGAAAGTTGAGTTGGGAGTGATAGAACTTCTTTCACTTGCCCTTGACGGTAGATTTCCACTTGTTGATCTTGCGGATTAAAGAGCCAGCCAAGTTTTACACCACTATCCATATACTCTTGCATTTTCTCCTGGAGCATGGCTAAGCTATCGGTTCGCGAACGTAATTCAATTACAAAATCTGGTGCGATCGGTGGGAATTTCTGACGTTGTTCTGGGGTGAGTGCTTTCCAACGGGATAATTCAACCCAAGCAGCATCAGGAGAGCGATCGCCTCCACTCGGAAGCTTGAAAATGGTTGAAGAGCTAAAAACCTCACCCAGTTTAGTCTGACGATTCCAAAGGCCCAGATCGATGATGAACCCTGCTTCTCGTCTGCCACTATCGCCGCCAACAGGTACCATAAAAATTAAAACTCCTTTGGCGCTGCGTTCAATATTGAGATCTGGATTAGCAATACAGAGTTGATAAAACTGCTCATCGCTCAGATAAACGTGCTTTAGATCGACTTGGAGGGGTAGTGTCAGTGTGGTCATCGACTTGGCTCCTATACAATCAAGCGTTTGTTGCAGTGAACAGATACGAATAATCGCTAATTTATATTGTAACTTTTCAATTCTTTCTCAACTTTGCCCCTTTAGATTACGATACTGAGAGGTTTAAGCCCTTTTACTTTGAATAATCCCTTAAAATCAAGCCCATCATGATTGACTATAACGCTAGATTATCCGCCACAATTTTGGGTGTGGGTGTTGCGCTGGTGCAGATACAGTCTGCTCAAGCACTCACCAAGGTTGAAGTGAGCAAAGTGGCTCAAAGTGTTACGGTCATGATTCAAGATCCTCAAAGCCCTCAGACGACTGGGTCAGGCATCATCATTAAGCGGGAGGGCGAAACTTATACAGTCCTGACGGCGCATCATGTGGTCAAGCAGTCACCGAACTATCAGGTGATGACCCCAGATAAAAAGATGAATCCGATCGTGCAGGGTTCTATTAAACCGTTGCCCGGTGTGGATCTGGCGCTGGTGCAGTTTAAGAGTGCTGGGGCTTATGGGATTGCCAAAATGGGAGATTCTGCCCAAAGCCCATCGGGTAGTGCCAGCTTTGTGGCAGGCTTTCCAGGCACCACGGAGGTGAGGTCTGAGCCAGAGTACTATTTCACTTCTGGCAAGATTGCTGCCAATGGAAGTCGTCCGAATAAGGATGGGTATGCTTTGGCGTATAGCAATCCTACTTTGCCAGGGATGAGTGGGGGGCCAGTGTTGAACGAGCAAGGGGAGCTAATTGGAATTCATGGACAGTTAAGGGTCGTTAGGCATCATAAAGTTTAAACTACACAGAAATTGAGTGTTTTCCAAAAGTAGACAACCGCTATAGCTGACGCATCATTTGAAAAACGAACCCAATGTGGCAATTTGAATTAGGATCCACTAGAGCTACAGATTCGCCAGTAGGTCTAACCCATTAGCGAGTTGGCCAAGGTAGAGCAATTGCAGCTATTGCAAGATGTTTTTGGTCAGATCGTTATTCCGCAAGAGGTTTACGATGAGTTGATAGTGAGGAATCATCTGGCTGTCTTGGCAATACAGTCTGCAAATTGGATTCAGGTCAGGTCACTGAGCGATCGCTTCAGTCTTCAAGAATTACAAACCCAAACAAATCTGGATTTAGGAGAACGTGCAGCCATTCTTTTAGCGGAAGAATTGGAGACTGACCGACTCATCATTAATGAAAGAGCTGCAAGACAAATTGCCAAGTCTAGAAGACTCCCCGTGATTGGAATGGTTGGGGCTCTATGACCAAGCTATTCGTCTTGTCCCCCAAAAAGCTATGGCCTATTTCAGGCGTAGCCTTATTCGCAATAAGCTGCTCATCCCAAAACGGAGAGGAGAGGATTCGAACCTCCGGATACATTGCTGCATCATCTGATTTCAAGTCAGACGCAATCGACCACTCTGCCACCTCTCCAGGTGGATCATTTCCTTAGCCGGAAATGCATTAATCTCTATATTACTGCGATCGCCTATAAATTTCGACACCCAGATATAATATCTCTTATGAAAAAACAGTTTTACACTCTTTCCCTTATCACACCCACCCTATTGATTCTGGCCGCTTGTACCGCCACAAGCCCCACCACAACCTCATCCAATGGAGCAAAAAGTGCGATCGCCATTGGGATTGGAGTCGCTCAGACCAGTAACGTCGCCCTTTTGGGACAAGAACAAGTCGCAGGAGCCAAGCTGGCCGAAAAATTTTTTAATGACAATAAAGGCGTTAATGGCACCCCCATTAAACTGATTATTCAAGACACCGCTGGAGACGAAGCTGGAGCCATCAACGCCTTTCAAACCTTGATTAGTAAAGATAAAGTCGTGGGCATTGTGGGACCCACCTTATCCCAGCAAGCCTTCAGTGCAGACCCCATCGCCGATCGCGCCAAGGTTCCGGTTTTGGGACCATCCAATACCGCCAAAGGCATTCCCGACATTGGCGAATTCGTCGCGCGGGTTTCTGCTCCGGTTTCAGTGGTTGCGCCCAACGCCGTGAAAGCAGCCCTTAAAATGAACCCCAAAATTAAAAAAGTAGCGGTTTTTTATGCCCAGAATGACGCCTTTAGTAAATCTGAAACCGAAATTTTTCAGAAAACCCTTAAAGACCAAAAGCTAGACTTAGTCACCGTTCAGAAATTTCAAACCACCGATACAGATTTCCAAACCCAAGCCACCTCAGCCATCAACCTCAAACCCGACCTAGTCATTATTTCTGGTTTAGCTGCCGACGGTGGCAACTTGGTGCGTCAGATGCGGGAATTAGGCTACAAGGGATTGATTATCGGCGGTAACGGCCTCAACACCTCCAACCTGTTTCCCGTTTGCAAAACTCTCTGTGATGGCGTGTTGATTGCTCAAGCCTACAATCCAGAGTATGTCAGTCCGATCAACAAATCTTTCCGAGACGCGTACAAAGCTCAGTACAAAAAAGAACCGCCTCAATTTAGCGCTCAAGCTTTTACGGGGGTTCAGGTCTTTGTAGATGCCCTCAACACTTTGGATAAAGGCGGAAAAAAGGTAAGTCAAATGCCCTTGGCGGAATTACGGGTTGCTTTAAACCAGCAGCTTCTCAAAGGCAAATACAACACGCCCATCGGTGAAATTTCTTTTACGCCCAAGGGTGAAATTATTCAGAAAGACTTTTACGTGGCCCAAATCAAAATGGATACTGATGGGACGAGCGGTAAGTTTGCGTTTCTTAAATAAATGACCCTTACCCAGATTATTCAAAACCTTCTCAATGGCCTATCAGTAGGGAGTGTCTATGCCATCTTTGCTTTAGGCTACACCCTAGTCTTTTCCATTTTGGGCATTATTAACTTTGCCCACGGTGCTGTTTTTACCCTGGGTGCCTACTTCACCTATATCTTGATGGGGGGTGCTTTTGGCTTTAATGGGTTGCTGGCCAACCTGAAATTGCCTATCGCCTTACCCTTGCGATCGCCCTGATCCTGAGTGGCACGCTTTCCGGTCTGGTGGGTGTTGCGATCGAACGGTTGGCCTTTCGACCGTTACGACGACGGAATGCAGACCCCTTGCTGACTGTCGTGTCCAGTCTTGGGGTCGCCTTTGTGATTGTGAATGTCATTCAATACCTAGTGGGTGCTGAAACCTATACGTTTCCGGCTAATACTTACGGAAGCCTCCCCCCTGCCATCAACTTCGGTAGTGCAGACAATCCCATTCCCATCCGCACGGTACAGATCGTCATTTTTGGAGTTTCTGTGGTAATTCTGGGGATATTAACCTATCTCATTAATGGCACTAAGTACGGCAAAGCCATGCAGGCCGTGGCCGAGGACCAGACTACTGCAAGCCTATTGGGCATCAACACCGATCGCTTTATAGTGCTGACATTTTTTGTGAGCAGTTTTTTGGGTGCTTTGGCCGGAACCCTGGTGGGATCTAGCGTGAGTATTGCGGGGCCTTACTTTGGGATTGGGTTTGGGTTGAAGGGGTTGGCGGTGATCGTTCTGGGTGGACTGGGTAGCATTCCGGGTGCGGTAGTGGGGGGCTTGCTGATTGGAATTGTGGAAGCGTTTGTGCCGGGTGAATATTCGGCGTACAAGGATGCTGTGGCGTTTGGGATTTTGTTTGCCATGCTGCTCCTCAGACCGCAGGGTTTGTTGGGTCGATCGCTGATTCAAAAGGTGTAAGACTGCCGATGGATGATTTTGTTGCGACCTACGGTCCACTGCTGATCTCGATGCTCTTGGGTGCAATGTTGGGGTTATCGCTTTACTTGCCCTTGATGGCGGGACAGCTTTCCCTTGCCAGTCCTGGGTTTTATGCCCTCGGTGGCTATATTGCAGCTATTTTATCCACCCAAGCCTTTAAGACGGATGCGGCATTGTTTCCCGTCCCGTTACTGCTAGTAGAAATGGCGATCGCTGGAGTAGTTTGCGGCGTTTTGGGAGTGCTAGTCGGGATTCCGGCCTTGCGGCTGAGTGGGATTTACTTGGCGATCGCGACGATCGCGTTTGTGGAAATTTTGCGGATTCTCTCGCTGAATTTGGAGATTACAGGCGGTGCCGTGGGCATCTTTGGCATCCCTCAACCCTTTGACAGCGCCATTGAATACCTGTGGATCGTGTTGCCCCTATTAGGGTTGAGCATGGTCTTTGTGTATCGCCTGGAGAACATCCGTGTAGGACGTGCCCTCAGCGCCATCCGTGAAGATGAATTGGCTGCGGATGCGATGGGAATTAATCCTACTCACTATAAGGTTTTAGCCTTTACTCTTGGGGCAATCTTGGCTGGAATGGTAGGTGCCATTAGCGCTCACTTTTTGAATACCTGGAATGCCCGTCAGGGAACTTTTGATGCCAGTATTATTTATCTCACCTTTGTTTTAATTGGCGGTTCGCGGACTTACTTGGGGCCAGTAGTGGGTGGGATGGTGTTTACAGCCCTGCCTGAAATTCTCAGAGCGGCAGGGGATACGCCAGGATTGCCGTTGTGGTTGGGACAACTCCTGAAAGATGGCCGACTCATTATTTTTGGATTGCTGATTGTGCTGGGTACTATCTTCTTCCCCCAAGGGTTAGTCAGGCCCGGTGTCCTGAAACGTCGCGCCAAGGGAGGCCGGACTTCATGATTGCGGAGCAAGGTACAATCCCTGTTTTAGAAGCCCAATCCTTAACCCGACGCTTTGGCGGTTTGGTTGCAGTGAACGATGTTTCCTTTAGCGTCAATTCGGGAGAAATTTTTGGGTTGATTGGTCCCAATGGGGCAGGCAAAACGACGCTCTTTAATGTAGTGACGGGACTAATTCCAGCCTCTGGGGGGCACCTCTTATTCAATGGGGAAGCGCTGCTCCGGCAACGGCCCCATCAAATTGCGGCCAAGGGCATTGCGCGGACGTTTCAGAATATTCGCTTATTTGGAGCATTATCTGCCCTAGAAAATGTGATGATTGCTCAGCACGTTCATACCCGTAGTGGGGTGTTGAAAGGGGTTTTAGGATTGCCACCTGCTCCTCAAGAAGAAAAAGCCATTCGCGCTAAGGCGACTGAGTTGTTGGAATTGGTGGGTCTGGGCGATCGCACGTCCGAACAAGCCAAAAACTTCTCTTATGGCGATCAGCGCCGTCTGGAAATTGCCCGCGCTTTAGCTCTAAATCCCAAGGTGTTGCTCCTGGACGAACCCGCCGCTGGAATGAACCCCAACGAAAAACATCAGCTCAGCGACTTTATCCGCGACCTGCGCGATCGTTTTAGTCTCACTATTTTGCTGATTGAACACCATGTACCTCTGGTGATGGGACTGTGCGATCGGATTGCAGTACTGGATTTTGGGCAGCTCATCGCCCTTGGTGAACCCGATCGGGTTAGAACGGACCCTGCGGTTATTGCGGCCTATCTGGGCAATGAGTAATGCCAAACCCATCTCTTGATTGATGAGTGCTAACGCCTTTTGCATTAATCTCTCTCCACTTCCGCCGAAATATCACTGACTTACTCTTGTGGGGAAGGCAAGTACTAATAATAAAGATGGTGTTTAGACATTCTTGGTTCGCAGTTTTAGTTTCCGCCTAACTGAATTTAAGGCGATCGCTGGGACTGAAGAAAACGATACCCACGATCGAATCGTGGAATCATCCGACAGTTAAGTTGCTTGAGTTCATCGATGATATCAGGACGATCGAAGTCTTTTGAGTTTCGATTTAAGAAACAGGCTTGCTGGGGTTGATAGCGTCGCAAGTGATCGATAACCGATGCATAAACCAAAGCATCTTGTGGCGTTAAATCATAGGTGGCTTCATGAGAAGCTGCTTCTGCCAGAATATCGGCAGTGAGCGCAACAATCTCTCCAGTGTTGAGAAGTCGTTCTCGATATTGAATAAAACGATCGTGTTCTTCCTCGTTGCTTTTCACAATCAAGTTGGCAATATCTTGAATACTTTTGATGCGGTTTGCGTAGGAAGATGTCCGGGAAAGTTGCTGCAATACAGTGTCTAGAGATCGTTGCAGTTCTCGACGATTCCGAGCCTCACGGATCAGTTTTTCATGGGGTTCGGCAAGGCTATAGGCTGGAACAATGAGTTTTGATTGTCCGGCTTCACAAAGTTGCAGAATTTGTTCGCAACTTGCAGATTGTTCTTGCTCAAAGGTTAGTTCTAGAACAAAGTTGGTTTCAACATAAATATTCACGCAATGGCCTCATGCTCAATTTTGCCTCCGGCTAAGGCAGCATAGAGTCCTGAGTCAATTACCCAATGTTGAGACTTATCAATGTCTTCATAGGGGTTCTCGGAGTGAATGATCTCTCTGAGCCAGGATTCAACGATAAGCTCAAGGCTTTGGCTACTGATTTTTTCAGCCGTTACCCCAACTCGTTCAAGGTAAGGGTGGAGAATGGGACGTGCATCAAGGGTGTAGGTGGGCTCACTCCGATCTAATTGAGCGTCAGCATTGACCCATAAATAAAATTGATCTGGAAAGACCATCAAGAAATACGGCGCTTTTGGAAAGGTGCCGTGGGCAAGAATATTGCTTCGGAGGCTTGCAGCCCATTGGGGTGATGCGCCAGTTTTCCGATTGACCTCTACTACAAGGGTAAGCTGACCAACGCGATTGTCTACTGATAAGTCCCAGCGAGAACTGAGGTTAGCAACCATAATAGGCTCACTTTAAAGACCAACTGCTCTACCAGTCTGCCGTAAAATACTGACTTTTTGCCAGGTTCTTAGGATTGATTAAAGTGCAATGCCAGTAAAATCTTGCGTCAACATGACTTTTTGCCGGGAGAGAATACAATCACCATATTATGAACCAGGTTACACACTCTATTATTCTCTAGATAAAGTAACGAAAGAGCGTGAAATATATGCAAGGCGCAGTTCCCCACAACCAATCTGATTTTGAGGCTCAAAAAAATTAGGAATGGAACATGGCCCAAACGATACCCCTCTCGAAGAAGTTAAAGCAAACTTGAGAAGGGCTTTGCAAGAGTCAAGCTTTGGTCAGAGAATTCCCATTGCCCAAATGTGGGAAGGCATTGATACAACGCCATAATCAATAAATCTTGGATTGATCATGGGACAGTGCAATCGAATGGATGTGTTTTCGTGTCAGGACTTGATGCGATCGCCCTTCCTATTCTTGGGAAAGACTGCGATCGCCAAAACCACTGTAGGATTCTGAGAATACATTACCTTGCGTCCATCAAAATCCCTCATCCATGACCGATCTCTCCCAAATTCAAACGCTTCACCTCAGCGACCTTTGCCAGAATAAACTAGAACGTCCTGGATGGTCACTCACCTTTGGGGGCGCTTGCGCCGCTGCCGCCGCTGTTTGCCTAGACGAGCAAAACCATCCGAATCCAGTCATCCTCCAAATTGACGGACAGTATCCTTGCGAAATCGAGATTCAGTGGAATGCAGTAGATGACACCACAAGACGATTTAACGCCGACCCAGAAGTCGCCACTGAATATGGAGCCTATGGAATCGCATCGCTCATAATGCCTCATCTGACCAACCTTACAGTCATCGAACGTTCCATCAAAGGCAAAGGCTGCGGCTTCGATTTTTGGCTTGGCTCCATCGATAATCCAGACACCCTGTTTCAACACAAAGCCCGTCTTGAAGTTTCAGGAATTCGTAACGGATCGCAAAGCATCATTCAATCCAGAGTTAATATGAAGCTAAAGCAGATCGGCCCTTCCGATGCTGTAGCTCCTGGCTACGTCTGTATCGTTGAATTTGGCACACCGCGATCGCGCATCATTGAAAAATGCAGAACGTAGAAACCCTCCACCATGAAGCGATGGAACTAGCAGACCAAGCGGTCTTAGCGCGTCAACGTGGCGATACTCAGGCCGTCCAGACATTTTCTAGGGCTGCTTTTAGTAAAGAACGAGCAGCGGCTGATTTGGTTGCCAATCACCTAGACCTAGAACCCACCCGCGCCGTCCTACACCGCAGCGCCGCAGTTCTTGCCCTAGAATGCTCCGAACTACGAGAAGCCGAACGACTAATTGGTCGAGCACTCGCCGGAAATCCCCCCGACGACATTGCGAACGAACTTCGTGACCTATTGTTAGAAGAAATTTATTCTCAACGCCAAGCCATAGGCAACTAGAAGCTAATGGGTATAGTTTTCATGTCAGGATTTGATGCGATCGCCCTGCATGTCTTTGGGAGAGAATGCGATCGCCAAAGCTACTATAGGATTCTGAGAAAGCATTGCCTTGCGTCTATCAAAATCCCCACAAAGCATTATTCAATCCAAAGTTAATATGAAGCTAAAGCAAAGCGGATTGAATCCGTATATATCGCCAAACCAGAGATATGGATGGACAATCATCCGCCCATATGCCAAATTAGGGTATATAGATGGATGTTGTCCATCTATTTAGAGTTATGCTGCTTAGGTGATCGGTTAGGGCGTAGTGGAAATCTTGCATATTGATGTTTAGAGTAAAATTGCTACAATCTCATCAATAAGATAGAACTTCAAGGCTTGTGATAAGGCAATTATAATTGGGTTGAGCTAGTATCTAGGCAGCATCAGAAAGCATAGGAGTTCTTTTAAGAGTGTTGTTTCAAAGCGAAATTAGACCTTCTCAGGTTAATGACCTCCTTGAGAAAGTTCAAAACAAAAATTATGGACAATATTTGCTCAAAATATCTATTGAAAAAGCACGGACTTTTCAAGGAAAATCGATAAACTTTGATTTTCCTGTAACGGCAATTGTAGGAATAAACGGTGGCGGCAAAACAACAGTATTAGGTGCAGCAGCATGTGCCTATAAAACAGTTAAGCCATCATTATTCTTTGCCAAAAGTGGTCGATTTGACTCCAGTATGCAGAACTGGAAATTTGAGTACGAGTTGATAGACAGGCGTATACGACCATCAGACACTATTCGACGAACTGCTAAATTCACTCGTTCTAAATGGTCGCGTGATTGGCTAAAAGAATTAGATAGGACAGTGGTTGTCTTCGGTGTCTCTCGTACTGTACCAGCAAATGAACGTCCAGAACTTCAGCGATGTGCATCCAACTCTTTTGATGTACTTCCAGAACACATTGATGAAATCAGTTCAGGCGTTGCTGAAGCGGTAGCTAGAATCCTTGATAAGGATATATCCACATTCTCATTTCTGCGTGTGGATACTCGCGGTCGAGTTACGCTGCTTGCTGGACAAACTTCAGCGGGAGATTCATATTCGGAGTTTCATTTTGGTGCTGGAGAGTCTAGTATCATTCGCATGGCAATCAAATTGGAAACTATACCGGAGAATTCACTTGTTCTTATTGAAGAGATAGAAAATGGGCTTCATCCAGTTGCAACTGTTCGCATGGTTGAATACTTGATTGATTTAGCTCTACGAAGAAAAATCCAAGTCATTTTCACTACACATTCAAATGATGCACTCAAGCCATTGCCCGACAAAGCAATATGGGCAGCCGCAAATGGCAGCTTATATCAGGGTAAGTTAGATGTTGGCTCTCTTCGTGCAATTAGTGGTCAAATAGACTCTCAGCTTGTTGTATTTGTTGAAGATAGTTTTGCCCGAACATGGGTAGAAGAAATTTTACGTTCTTTATCTGGAGTAGCTATGGATGCTGTCAGTGTCCATGCAATGGAAGGTGATGGAACAGCTGTAACAGTGCATCGAGGTCGTAAGCTTGATCCTAGTGTATCCCAACCTTCGGTTTGTTTAATCGATGGCGATTCTAAACAACATGACTCTCTAACAGAAGCTATACATCGTCTTCCAGGGCAAAGCCCCGAATCTTACATCTACGATAAGGTTATTGAAAAACTTAATGAAGTATCAGGAGAACTAGCTGTTGCTTTATTGCGTCCCTACGAAGACGAGGCAAGAGTTGCAGAGATTGTTCGGAGTGTGCGTAATACAAACAGAGATCCTCATGTTCTCTATTCGCAGGTAGGTAAAAAACTTGGGCTTATTCCTGAAGCACGGGTGAGAGAGGCATTCATTACTCTCTGGGCACGTACATTTCCGAATGAAGTTCAATTTATTACAAAACCTTTTATAGATAAAATTCCTCTAGAAAGCAGTCAGATAAGTATTGCCAGATAAGCCTACCAATTTTACTACGTTACGATTTAATCTAAGTGCGTGTAGCGATCACCGCATACCATCCCAATGCACCGGAACAAAGTCAAGTGATCGGTGAGTAGAGAAGGGTGTCTGTGTCCGGTGATTGGGAGCGTTAAGCGGCAGGAATACAGTCTGCGCTTGTCAACACTTCATCGAGACAACATGTCCTGGCACACATACGAAGTTCCTCCGAGGCTGGGTGGGAAGTAGATTTGAGGCACGAACCCATCGTGTTCTAGATCCCAAACGACACGGGGACTCATACCTTCAAGCTAGAATTGAGGAAGGATCTAGTTACAGTGAGGGCAAATCTATGGCAGTCCGCCAGCGACGTTACAGTAAAGAAGAGTTAGCGCAACGGGGACAAAAGCTCTATGAGTCGGGCATTCGGCAGCAGATCGAATCGGGAAATGATGGCAAAATAGTGGCGATCGATATTGAAACCGGAGAGTTTGAGGTCGATGAAACTCTCATGGGTGCAACCGATCGGCTCTTTGAACGCCAGCCCAATGCTCAACCTTGGACGCTTCGGATTGGACACAGTGCTGTCTATCATTTTGGAGCGAGGAGTCTGAAAAAGGATTAATGATTCATGGAGTTGTTAATTTCCGCTATGAACTAACGCTTCCCCTTATGGTCGGGAACTCGAATGAGCAACGAGAGTTTGTCAATACCGTAATTGACACTGGATTTGATGGATTCCTATCTTTGCCTTCTGAAATTATTGTTCGCCTTGAATTGCCTTGGAGAACCTCTAACGTAGCGACCTTGGGCGATGGTAGTAAAGCTCTGTTTGACTTTTATGCCGGAACCGTAATCTGGGACGGTCAATACCGCTCAATCGATATTGCCGAATCAGAAACGGAACCCCTGTTAGGATTATCAATACTTCGCGGATATCGCTTGCAGGTTGATAATGTTGAGGGAGGTATCGTTAAAATCGAAGCACTATGATTCTATTGGTAAGTCATTGGTGAGGCATATCTACCAGGGCGTGAAGCGGATGGCCTCAAAACTCTAGTAATGACTCAAAAATACTTGCCACCTGTGAAGCCCAAGCCCTTAAAATCCTCTTCAATCGTTATCGTTAGAAATTTCTGTCACAGTTGTTTGGCTTTTGTCCATCTGTGGAAAATTTTGGGACTTCAAAAGATTAACTGCTTCCTTGGGGAGCTGTGCGATCGCATCTTTCACAAACGCCTTTACAAACTCACCCCTGCGATTCAGTTCAAACTGTTGTTGCACCACCGCCGTAATACCCCCATCTCCCCAATCCTGGTCATTGCGGAAATATTCAATAAAACTTTTGCCAGCAATTCGGGTTAAATAAGCCGCACTAATACTTTGAATGGACTTACCTACCACATACCCGCCAATACTAAGTTCCAACGCCGTAGAGACCAACTCGATCGCACTGGCAAGAATACCAAGACCCGCCAACGTTTTAGCCAAAGATAGCGCTAACTCCTTCCCGCGTTCCAAATCCATCTCACAGCCATAGACGCGGCCCAATTCCACCACCATTTGAGCGTTTACTACCGCAGTCGCTAGCAAATCCACGACGGGTAAGGGCGTAATCCAAATAACCCCAGCCCCAATCCACTGAAAGCGATCGACCAGTTTGTTAGCCTTTAGAAGGCGTTGATCGTCAATCAGTTGCCGGACATTTTCGCCTAATTGTTGCGCTTGAAGCAAAATATTATCGGCAAGGAGATCTTCTCCCTCCGCACGTAAAATACTCACCATCTGCCGCAGGAGAGGCAAAATTTCTGGATTGGGCTGGACGGTTTCGCCTGTGGGTAAGCGGATAGGCTGAGGATGTGCTGCGATTGCCACCAAGTCTTCTCCCACCCGTTCGCTGAGTCTCTGGATAATTAACTCGCGATCGGTGGTGGTATAGCGATCGATCTTGTTGAAAACTAAAATAAACCGTTTGCCAATTTGCCTGAGGGCATCGAGAGCAGCGTATTCTGATTGAGTTAAGTCTGCATCTACCACAAACAGGAGCAAATCTGCTTCCGTTGCAAGTTGTCGGGCAGCTTTTTCGCGTTCGGTGCCTGCTACTCCTACTTCTAGCAACCCTGGCGTATCAGTAATTAAAAGTTCTCGTTGAATGCCCTTGAGTTCTAGGCGGTAGGTTTCGCCAATAGTGGTAGTACCCATAATGGGCGATACTGCGCCAACCATCCGGCCCAAAAGTGCGTTGACCAAAGAAGTTTTACCTGCGGATCCGGTCCCAAAGACCACAATTTGCAGTTCGCGGTATTGCAAGTCTTGCTCGATTTCCTGCGATCGTACCAGCAATGCCTGTCTCGCTACTTCGTCCTGGATTTGAGAGACCTGACGCCGCACTGCTTGAAGGGTCTGTTCGGCAACGGCAGTTTTTCGATCGGGTAATTGAATGGGCTCTGCCTTAATGCGATCTTTGCGACGGGGACGGCTGAAGGCGATGCCGTAGTAGATGAACACTCCAACCAAAACTAAAAACAGTGCGATCAGTCCAGCAATGAGAAAATTAGCCAGCAATGGCGAAGTTACAGCAATATTGCGATAGAGCTGGAGCAACGTATTGGCCAACCACAACATCAGCCCTAGCAGAACGCCAGTACCAATGAGCGGTAAAACCAATCGGGGAAGACGCATAGGGTACTAGGATGAATGTTTAGTGGAACTGAGTCCAGGCAGAGCAAGGGTTTGACGTTTCCAGAGGCGGACCATTAACCACAGTGAGGTCACAAAGTAACCCGAGGTAAAAACGCTATTGAACAACAACATTGACATTTGAGCGCTCGCGCCATTTTCACCCACGCTTACCCCCGATGTATTAAACACTAAGCAGCCTAACCCCCATACTAAACCTAAGGTGAGGGCCAGACGACTCATTGAACGATGGCGGCGATCGCTTTTCCCTCGTGTTAAGGTCCAGGCGGCGGGTATCATCCCAAAGACGGGAACCAAGTAGGCAAATAATATCAGACGGTTCAATGCGGGACTGGTTAATACGTCTTGTACGTCATCCATACCTAACTCCTGGATTATTCCCATTACTGTTATCCTAACGATCCATTCCTCAGTATGCCCAAATTAAGGTGAAGGTTAGGCGATCGTGCTTTCTGGAAAAATTTTGGATAAGTCTAATAGGGTATCTGTGAAACCAGGAATGGGGACCGTTTCATTGGGAAGAGAAATCTGTTTGCTGCGATATTGAAACTCACCTTGAGCGGTTTGATAAGGCTGACTGTAACGCTCGAGTTGTTGAGCATTAAGGTTCGCGATCCAATAGTCAGAAATTCCTGCTGCTGCATAGAGTTTCAGCTTAATTGTTTGGTCGAAGGTTAGGGTTGTATCTGAAACTTCGATAACGAGTAAGATCTCTTCGGCGTAAGGATGATGCTGGACATAATCTTCTAGTTGTCCGCGTGCAATCACGACATCTGGCTCGGGTTCGCTGTCTGCAAGAAGTGTGATAGGGTCTTGTCCGCGAATTGCGGCTTTATCTCCCAACAATCTATCTAATTGCCGACACAGAAGGCCACCACAGACGGTATGAGGCGTTCCTTTTGTGGCCATTTGAATCAGCTCTCCTCGAATTAGCTCAATCCGTTCGTGTTTGCCATCTCGGAGAGCACCGCCTTCTACTAGAAACCCTAGTTCGATGAGTTGATGGTATTCATCGATGGTAAATCGTTTTGCTGTAGCAACACTCATAAAGGATCCTTTCAAAGGATTTTTAGCGGTTTACATTTCTGGATGCTTATTTAAGTCTAGCGCTCTGTCTCAATAGCCGTTATCTGAATTTAGAGTCCCAATAGTTTGGTAAGTTATGCGATCGTATCTAGAATTCCAACGCTGTACGTTTCTTTACTGTATATATCCACAAAGTTTTGTAAAATACCTTAAGCCGAAGGGTCGGATAGAGTTGGGCACTGCCCTTTGCCTGTGTTTGGAGAGGTCTGGAAATGGAAACAAGATTTATCAGAACACTAATTTTATTTTTTATCCTCACCATTGTCTTTGGTATTCTGGAACATTTTTGGCCCAGCATTCCCAATCAACCCAAATTGCGACGCGGTCTTGGAGTTGACGTCCTATATTGGTTTTTTACCCCGCTAGTCACTCAGGTCCTAGTGATGGTTGCAGTTGCGATCGTGGCCTTACCCATTTATGTATTGTTAGGTAGATCCCTTGATATCAATAGTATCCTGGCAGGGTATGGGCCAGTTGAAAAGATCCCGCTTTGGCAACAAGGATTAATTGTCATTGTCCTTGGGGATTTCATCGGTTACTGGACGCATCGCATCAACCACACCATCACACAACTCTGGATGTTTCATGCCGTTCACCACAGTTCAGAAACTGTAGACTGGCTCACTGCTGTTCGCATACATCCTGTAAATGATGTCTTCTCAAAAGGGATACAAGCGCTACCTATCGTTCTTTTGGGTTTCTCCCCCATAGCTGTCGAACTATACACCCCCCTCTTATCGAGCTATATCGCCCTAATTCATGCCAATGTTTCTTGGAACTATGGTCCCTTCCGCTATGCGATCGCGAGTCCAGCCTTTCACCGCTGGCATCATGAAATAGATAAAAAAGCCTGGGGGAAAAACTATGCAGGACTATTCCCCATTTACGATGTCATTTTTGGCACATTTTACCTGCCTCTTAACCAACAACCCAAGGAATTTGGAATCTATGGTGAGAAGATGACAGAAAATTTTATCGATCAAATGCTGTATCCCTTTCGGAATTGGAAGTTTCCCAGAAGGAGGCTGAATACTGCTCGAACCAGTCGTTAGTTTTTTAGTACAACACTTTTTGCCACTGAGCGAAAGATAGGTAGATAATCTTGAGCACTGGTATTGGGCACCATTCCTTGCACAATATAGTAGGTTTTATCCGTTGCAATAATAACCTGGTAAACCGTCAAGGGTTTGTTGGTACGAAGATCGTATCCTCGTGCAACTAGCTCAAATGCTTTTTGTCCTGCGATCGGGGTGGGCTGGCCGCTGATTTCAACCAAGTCTTTGACTTCAGGGGTTTGTTTGAGTCTGGTGCGGGAAAATTTGCCAAGGTCTTCAATCTGAACTTGACTGTAGGCAGAACCCAACACCAACAGAGGGTCAGAGGGCGGAATGGGTGACTTTGCACCATTTTTGGTCAGAATAACTGTGTTAGATATTCGTCCTGATACTTTTAAGTCTCCGTAGGTTTGAAAACTGAAGGGAAGTCCTTCTAGGAGCCGATCTGGAGAACTGGCTTTCCAACTCACAGTCATGATTGCCTGTCGAAGCGGTTCGCGCAATGCCGTTGACCGAGACTCAGGAAAAGGGGCTGTCACAATGAGGATGCGATCGCCCTCATTTAACACTGCAATCCACTTCAGAAAAGGGATGCCTTGTGCGGTTTGAGAAACTAACAGCAATTTGCCAGGACGTTCAGCAATGGTAATGTCCTTAGATTCTATGACGCGCATCCCTTTAGACTTCAAGGCTTCGGGAGAACCGAGTTGTGTGAGGGTTTTGGGAATGGCTTCTTTAGGGACAGGTAACTCTACCACAACGATGGAGGCTCCAGAGGTCTTTTGCTCAAAGCCGGAGAACAGTTGGCTGGGCTGGAAGCCTTCTGGTGGAGTAATCCTCACGGATGTTCCTGGCACTTTAGCGGGAGACTTAGGCAATGCGATCGCCTGTAATTGCAAAACCGCAATTAGGGCTAGGATATAAAAGCGACCGGAAGACTTAGCTAGAAAGCGCACAATTTTCATGGCAATCAATGAAACTGGGACTCTATTCTAAGCTTTCAAAAGGTCGATCGCGCTGCTTGTGCAAAGTTTGTAAGCTATGCCCATTCAATAAAAGAGAGGTTCCTATGAATTGGACTGGATTGGATGGCTTCATAGCCTCGATTGAACTGGGTATGTTACTACTCTCTGGATATATCATTGTGCGCTTTCATCAAAGCTTTCAAGCATCCATGACCTCTGCCCCCCGCCTAGAGCCCTTGCAAACGCTACCCGATCGTCTACCCTCGATCGCCGTCATCATTCCCGCCTACAACGAAGCCATCAACATCCGCGACTGTGTTGAATCCGTATTGCACAGTGACTTACCCGACCCACAACAGCTTCAAGTCTGGATTGCCGATGATGAATCCACAGATAGTACGGGTACGATCGCCCAAGAACTCCTCGCCCAAGATTCCCGCATCCATCTCCTTTCAGTTCCCCCACGTCCCGCGCAAGAGATATGGATGGGCAAGAATTGGGCCTGTACCCAGGCCGTAGCCCAAGCCCAAGGAGACTATCTACTCTTTATTGATGCGGATGTCAGACTGGAGCGCGGGGCGATCGCAGCCGCTCTAGTTGAGGCTCAAGCCCAACAGACGGATTTGCTGAGCTGTATGCCACAGGTAGTTTGTGGATGTTTGGCCGAATGGTTGGCTCAGCCGATTATTTTTAGGATGTTGATTGCAGGATTTAATATGGGTGGCGTCAACGATCCAGATCAGTCCGATGTTGCTTTTGCGGCTGGACCATTCATGTTATTTCGCAAAACTGCTTACGAAAAAATTGGTGGGCATCAAGCCGTCGCGGATGACTTGGTGGAAGATGTTGCACTGGCACGGCAAATCAAGGCAGTAGGGCTGAAAATGCATCTGATTGTGGGATTGGAATTGGTCAAGGTCAGAATGTATCAAAACCTGGCTGGATTGTGGGAAGGCTGGACTAAAAATCTTCATATGGGCGCAAAGCGTAGTGTTTCTGGAACATTAACGATCGCACTGATTTCCTTTTTTACATTGACGGTTCCCTGGATAGGATTAGTAGTCGGTAGTATCGAACGTTTTGCATGGGGCTGGCCTGGAGGTGTGATTTTGGGTGCGTCCGTTGTGCTCTGTATCTTAGAATCAATACTTTGGAGACAACAATCTGCTTTGCTCCATCAACCCGTCCGCTACTGGGGGTTGAGTTGGGTGGGTGGACTACTGGTTGCAGCGATCGCCGTAGCCTCGATTGTAAAAACTGAAACGGGCTGGGGCTGGACCTGGCGCGGACGTTCTTTAGCAATGCCCAATGATGCAAAAACAAATCCGACAGCTTAATCCTTACCATGCCGCTTATATAGAACAGGGAACGGGTTTTCCTGTCATCTTTCTGCATGGTTTTTTAGGAGAAGGAAGTTGCTGGCTGTCCGTCATGTCGCACTTGCCGGAGCATCGCTGCATTGCGTTAGATCTCCTTGGGTTTGGCGAATCATCCAAACCCGAATTGCGCTACAACATCTGGCACCAAGTTGAATTCTTACAACAGTTCCTACAGGCTTTAGAACTGGAACGCTTTTGGCTCGTCGGTCATTCCTATGGTGGGTGGACGGCAGCAGCCTATGCGATCGCCTGTACCACGGGCTATACCGGACTCCCCCACCAACAAAAGGTGCTGCCATCTCCCCAGAATGCCCTAAACGGACTGGTGCTCATTGCTCCCGCAGGCATCCGTGACGATAAGTTTGTGGGACGATATGCCCACCTCAGACCTTTACTTTGGGAAACACCCTGGATCGATTGGGGATTAAAGGCGATCGCACCCATCAGCCGATTAATCGGCCAACAAGATGCGTTTGCGGAGATCGCGAACGTCCGCGAAGCACTCCTCGCGCAACCCGTCGCCAAATCTTTTCTGCGCGATCGCTTGCGACCAGAAGATGCGATCGATACGGTTGAGCAGGACTTACATCAGATTCAAGTACCAACCCTTGTCATAGCTGCCCAGCAGGATGAAACGATTCCACTCTGGCATACACAAGCTTATGCAGAAGGCATTGCAGGATGCGCAAAGGATTGTGTTAGAAGATGCAGAGCATGGACTGCTTCAAACTCACCACATCTTTATCGCTCAAACAGATTGCTCAGTTGAGCTATTTGGGAAATGGATAGAAAAAAAAATTAGTAGTTTGGCAATACAGAATTATGAATCTTTTGCATCTTCTTCTCAGTACTTCGTGGCTTAGCGTTGCTTTTGCTGTAGTAGCGGGGCTTCTTGGTGGAATTTGTAGTGCGGGTTTGATTGCTTTGATTAACTTTGCGATCGCGAATCCTCAGTCATCTAATTGGATGCTGCTAATGGGGTTCATCGGACTTTGCCTCCTGTTACTCGGAACCATGACGTATTCTCTACTGATTTTGGGACGACTGGTTCATGGTGTAACTTTCCGTTTGAGAATTCAATTAATTCAACGTATATTAGCTTGTCCCTTGCGACACCTTGAAGAACTGGGCGCACCCAAACTCCTTGCCGCACTCACAGATGATGTTGAAGCCATCTCTATGGCCTCATTCCTGATTGCTAACTTATGCGTGGCGATCGCAATGCTTATGGCTTGTTTGCTTTACTTGAGTTGGCTTTCTTGGGAGTTGAGTGGCATTATTCTGATCTACATGTCCATAGCAGTCTGGGGCTATAATACTCTCCTCAAACGGGGTAGATACTTCTTCAGGAAAGCACGAAATGCACAGGACCAATTATTTGGACACTTTCGCACGGTGATTGAGGGGACCAAAGAACTCAAATTACACGCGAATCGACGGGTGGATTTTCTCAGCCAAGATCTAGAAATTACTGCGGATTCCGTTCAGAAATATAACGTAACTGCAACCGATATTTTTGCTTTTACAGGTAGTCTCGGGTTAGTGTTAATGTTCTTACCCATTGGTATTGCCGTAATTGTCGCGCCATTATGGGGGAACCTACCAACATCCGTTTTGTCTGGTGCGGCCCTTACCCTGATTTTTTCACTAACCCCATTACGCATTATTTTGAATTCTATGCCAGAACTGATCAAGGCGAGTGTGGCACTTGAAAAGATTGACTCGTTGGGGTTATCTCTATCTGCTCAAGTTGCTGATGCTAGGACTACTTCAACACTATCGTCACCAAAATCGGAAGGCGTCTCTTTTGAATTGATTAATGTTACCCATACCTACAAGCACGAGCGAGATAGTAGTTTTTTTACCCTTGGCCCTATCGATCTTTCGTTTAGTCCTGGCGAACTGGTTTTTATTGTTGGCGGAAACGGAAGTGGAAAATCAACACTTGTGAAGCTCATCACGGGGCTGTACGCGCCTGAAAATGGTGCGATTCGGATAAATAGTTCAACCATTACGAATGAAAATCGCGAAAGGTATCGCCAGAACTTTTCAGTCGTCTTTTCCGACTTTTATTTATTCGATCGCCTTTTAGGGTTAGATCGATCTGATTTAGATCCGCAGACCCAAGACTATTTGATTCGATTGCAACTCGATCGTAAGGTTCAGGTAAAGGACGGAGTGCTTTCGACTACTGCACTTTCTCAAGGACAACGCAAACGGCTAGCTTTATTAACTGCTTATCTGGAAGATCGGCCCATCTACGTTTTTGATGAATGGGCGTCCGATCAAGATCCGGTTTTTAAAGAGATTTTCTACTCTCAACTCCTACCCGAACTCACGAATCGAGGGAAAACGGTCCTTGTAGTGAGTCACGACGATCGCTATTTTGACTGTGCGGATCGGATTGTAAAGCTAGATTATGGGAAGATTGAATACGTCAAGCAGTTGAAAGTCTAATCGGCACTCAAGCTACATTCGCTCGTATAATCTGATGACGCGAACTCATGATTGAATGAATGAGTTGGAACAATGCGATCGCTTGACTTTTGAGGACGACATAAACGCCTCTGCCAAGCAGTTTCAAAATCACCGCGCCCATCATCTCGACCGTTGGTGACTTAACATCCACGATCCGGTTGGGCAGTTTTGAGAAGACCGACAAAATGAGAGTATTGAGAATTAGGGCACCGATGAGGAAATATGTAGCGGCAACTGGCCCCAAAGCCCCTTTCTGTACCAAGGGGAGAAACATCGTCAATCCCGAGATAATCCAACCCAGACTGAAAGGTGCCAACCACTTATTGAGGCTCAATTCGCGACTGGAGCACTTTAAGAGGTTGACGCTCGTGACGATGAAGACTGCAATGAAGGTGTACAGATCGAAATCGAACATAACTACCCCTTGCCCTTTATGCTTGCAGTCATATTAACTGTATTGATAAATTTGTCAACCCTTGAACCGAAAAATCGATATTTCTCATCTTCATAGCACTAATATCAATCCGCTTCTATGTCTTTGCGAACAATGAGTAGCACCAATGCGATCGGTTCTGGAATAAGCACGGCCATCGCAGTGAGTTTGAGCAACCAAGTTTTTGTCTGCATTAAACAACCCCGCAGCACTAATCCTAATCATCATTACCCATCCGTTTCGCGCAGAGTTATTGAGTCTTTGAGGACGAAGGTTGAGTCTGAATGGAATGCATTATCGTTTGGATGGCCTGAATCGCAAAGGGCAAGCCAAACATTAAAGCCAACGCTAGGGCAACCCATTTATACCAGTCCTTCTTACCACGCCCCTTAATGGGAAACTCGCAGCTCAGGCAAATCTCCGCATCTTCACTATTTAACGTTCCACAGACTTTGCAAGGGACTAAGCTCATCACAATCACCAGACGGGGTGGGCGATACCATCAAAATTATATTCTGCTTCAAGGGCTTAGGTTGTGTTTTCACAACGGATCGCCATGCAGAATGGGGCCATATAAGACTAATGTGGACGTAAGAACCGATTAACCTGCATCGCAGAGCCCCCTCAGCATTTTTGCTCTATGTCTTATCCCCTACACGTCGCCTTCATCTGGCACCAACACCAACCCCTCTACAAAAGCTGCCTCACCGGAGAGTATCGTTTGCCTTGGGTCCGGCTGCATGGCGTCAAAGACTATTTGGATCTCGTGTTGCTGTTAGAAAAATACCCTAAGCTGCACCAGACCGTTAACTTAGTGCCGTCGCTGATCCTGCAAATTGAGGATTATGTGGCAGGGAAAGCCATCGATCCGTACTTGGCGGCTACGCTTACTCCAACCGAGCAGTTGACCCGAGAACAAAAAGAATTCGCCATTCAACACTTTTTTGATGCCCAACACCACACCCTCATCGATCCCCATCCCCGCTACAGCGAACTCTATGCCCAACGCCTCGACAAAGGCGAAGCTTGGTGCCTGGAAAACTGGGACCAAAACGATTACGGCGATCTCCTGGCTTGGCATAACGTAGCCTGGATCGACCCGCTGTTTTGGGACGACCCCGACATTGCACGATGGCTCACCCAAGACCGCAACTTTACCCTGAGCGATCGCCAAGGCATCATTGAAAAACACCGCCAAATTCTCAGCCGCATCTTGCCCCAACATCGCAAAATGCAGGAGAACGGCCAACTAGAGGTAACCACCACCCCCTATACCCATCCCATCCTGCCCTTGTTGGCGGATACTCAAGCGGGACGGGTGGCAGTCCCCCTCATGCAATTGCCCAAAAAACGCTTTCAGTGGGCTGAAGATATTCCGCGCCATCTCGACAAAGCCTGGGATATGTACAAAGATCGCTTCGGTTGCGAACCGCGCGGGTTGTGGCCTTCAGAGCAATCCGTAAGTCCTGCTATTTTGCCCTACGTAGCCGATCGAGGGTTTCAATGGCTGTGTTCTGACGAAGCAACCTTAGGCTGGACCCTCAAACACTTTTTCCATCGCAACGAGTACGGCACCGTCTGCGAACCAGAGCTGATGTATCAGCCCTATCGCCTGGAAACACCTCAAGGTGACTTGGCGATCGTGTTCCGAGATCACCGTTTGTCAGACCTCGTGGGCTTTACCTACAGCGCCATGGAACCCAAAGCCGCCGCAACGGACTTAATCGGACATTTGGATGCGATCTCCCAGTCCTTAATCGATCGTCAAGAGGGTGAATCGACGGGACTCGAAAAACCTTGGCTGGTTACCATTGCTCTAGATGGTGAAAACTGCTGGGAGTTTTATCAAAAAGATGGCATTCCCTTCTTGGAAAGTTTGTATGGGCAACTGAGCGATCGCGATGACATCCGCTTAGTGACGGTTTCTGAATACATCGATGAGTATCCCGTAAGGGAAAGCTTACCCGCAGAGAAATTGCATAGCGGCTCTTGGGTGGATGGTAGCTTCACGACCTGGATTGGCGATCCAGTCAAAAATCGAGCGTGGGACTTGCTGACGGATGCCAGACAAACCTTGGCCCATCATCCCGAAGCCACGGAGACTGCCAATCCCACCGCTTGGGAAGCACTCTATGCTGCCGAAGGATCTGACTGGTTCTGGTGGTTTGGGGAAGGACATTCCTCCAACCAAGATGCCATGTTCGATGAATTATTCCGCGAACATTTATTTGCCCTTTACAAATCCCTCAACGAAACCGTTCCCGAAGCGCTACTTCATCCTTTAGAACGCCATGAAAACAAACACGATGGTCGTCCCCGTAACTTCATTCACCCTGTCATCAATGGGTTAGGTGACGAACAAGATTGGGATCAAGCAGGGCGGGTGACAGTAGCAGGCGCGCGAGGCACTATGCATCGCAGCAGTCCCATCCAACGGCTCTGGTATGGCTTAGACCACCTCAACTTTTACTTCCGCTTTGATTTTCAAGGGGGCAAACAACCCGGCGTGGATTTCCCGCCCGAACTTCATTTGTTTTGGTACTACCCCGGCCAAACTATGCACAATAGCCCCCTTCCTTTGGCCGATGTACCCAATGTCGCCCCAGCAAATTACTACTTCCACCATCACCTTGGGATTCATTTAACCAATGGAGCCACTTGGTTGGAAGAAGCCGCCGATTCTCATCAATGGCACGGGCGATCGCATCAAGTTCAGATGGGGCTGCAACAATGTCTGGAAGTTGCAGTGCCTTGGTCTAACTTGCACGTTCAACCCGACTGGCCGCTCGAAGTGTTGGCCGTACTGGCAACCGATGGTCATTTCGTTGAATACCTACCAGAAGATACCTTGATCCCGCTACGGGTGCCATAATTGTGGGAGTTTAGGTACCTTTTATCACTATGAATCGTTGGTCTATTCCAGCCGTTGTGCTGGGTGTCTCTGCTGTGTTGGTGGTTGTTCGGCCTCACATTGCTGTCGCGTTGAGCAGTTCGGAGGTCAATGGAATTGCCAGACGGGTGACGGTTCGCATCATTTCTCTAAGTGGGTCGGGATCTGGAGTACTGATTCGTAAAGACGGTAAGACTTACACCATTTTGACCTCAGCCCACGTTCTCTTAAACAAGGGCACTTACGAGGTGCTGACCCCCGATGGACAACGCTACAGCTTGGACCCTAACTCCATCAAAAAGCACAACCAAGTGGATCTGGCGATCGCACAATTTTCCAGCCCTAAATCCTATCCCATCGTCGAGATTGGCGATTCGAGCGCGGTGGCTGAAGGTTCGCCCAGCTACGTTGCTGGATTCCCGGCTCGCACAGAAGCGATCACGGAATCAATTTACAATTTTTCAAAGGGCGAAGTAACAGGCGTTTCTTCCAAACCGTTCAAGGATGGCTATAGCCTGATTTACACCAATACCACGTTGCCAGGGATGAGTGGCGGCCCAGTGTTGGATGCCAACGGTCGTTTGATTGGAATTCACGGGCGATCGGATGCGAAGACAGAGTTTCAAGACCAGCAACTCAATCCCAAGATTTTCGTGAAGTCGGGGGTGAATTTGGGGATTCCGATTAATGCATTGTTTAGCGTGATTCCCAAAAATCAATTAACCATCGCCACCTCTTCTAGTATCCGTTCTAACGCAGACCAATCTCTCATTAACGATTTGTTGGCACAATCCAATTTTAGGCGTCGTCAAAATGATGTGCCAGGGGCGATCGCGGCTCTGGACCAAGTGATCCGCCTAGATCCCAATAATCTAAATGCATTCAACGAACGCGGGTCGCTCTATTTGCAGCAGCAGGATTTTCTTGCGGCTGTGGTGGATTTCAGACAAACCGTACAAATCGATCCCAACTTTGCTGAAGGATATTACAACCAAGGATGGGCTCAGTTGCGCAGCGGCGATCCTAAAGCAGCAGCAGCAAACTTTAGAAAGGCAGCAGCAATGTTTAAAGCTCAGGGTAAAACTGAGAAATATAAAGCAACCAAAGAAAGGCTTAAAGGGATGCCGACTGAGTAAAGTCTGGGTAGGTGAGAGTGGCGATCGCTGGTTCGGGGAATCTTATCGATAGGAAATGAAACGCTTTGAGTCTAAGAAACTTGAAACTTTCTGATGAATATCGCAGCGACAACTGTCAGCTCATACAAGATTTCTATTTGCCTTGTTTAGAACGGGCAACTTTATATAGCCGTGCTGTGGGCTTTTTTTCGAGTACATCGATGGCCGCCGTGGCCAGTGGTTTGACAGTATTTATCAAAACGGGCGGGCGAATGCGGTTGGTGGCTTCTCCCAATCTATCTAAAGAGGATGCTACGGCAATTATGGCGGGTTTGCGAAGTCGCGAAGAAGCGATCGCAACCGCCATCGTGCGAGAGCTAGACCAAACAATTAACGATATTATTCGCGATCGCCTTGCTTGCTTGGCGTGGTTGTTAAGTCAGGGAATTTTGGACATTAAGCTGGCGGTTCCCAAAGATATTAAGAACCGAGGAATCTATCACGAAAAATTAGGACTTTTTGCCGATAATGAAGGAAATATCGTCGCTTTTACAGGTTCGGCAAACGAAAGCTCAAACGCACTCGTTGATAACTTTGAATGTATTGATGTGTATACATCCTGGGAACCTGGAGTACAGCAGCGAGCGCAGCGAAAGGCAGAGCATTTTGAACGACTCTGGCAAAATGCTACTCCGAATGTTGAGGTGATTGAGTTTCCAGAAGCCGCACGGCGATCTCTACTGAAACTGCGGCCCGAGCAACCGCCAACCCATGAACCTAAAGCAGCGGCCCAGAGCGCTCAATATCGGGTTCAGCAAAAAGTCGATCTACATCTTCAAAAAACAGGAATGCCCAGCATTCCGGCGCAAATTATATTGCGCCCCTATCAAGAGCAGGCGATCGCAAACTGGTTTGCCAACAAGGGGCGCGGTACCCTGAAAATGGCAACGGGGAGCGGAAAGACCATTACAGCCTTGGCGATCGCCACTGAACTCTATCGCACCCAGTCCCTGAAAGTACTCATCATCGTTTGCCCCTATCGGCATTTGGTGACGCAGTGGGATAGGGAATGTCGGCGATTCGGCTTAAATCCGATTTTGGCCTTTGAGGACATTAAGAAGTGGCAGGGAAAGCTCTCTAGCCAACTGTATGCTCTACGTGCCGAACACCAACCCTTTTTAACGGTGATTACGACCAATGCGACGCTGATGGGCCAAGGTTTCCAGTCCCAGCTTGCTTATTTCCCTGAAAAGACGTTGATTATCGGCGATGAAGCCCATAATTTAGGCGCAATGCGGCTAGCCCAGAGTCTTCCGCAAGCGATTCCGTTTCGATTGGCACTTTCTGCAACGCCAGAACGCTATTTCGATGAGTCGGGCACCCAGGTTATTTACGATTATTTTGGAGCGGTGCTGGAACCGGAATTTACCTTAAGCGATGCGATCGCCCAGGGTGCTCTCGTTCACTACCTATATCACCCAATTTTGGTGGAACTCACGGAATCGGAGTCGCAGCGCTATATTGCATTATCAACTAAAATTCGGCGTTTGATTGGGATGGGCGAACCAGATGATGAGAATCCCGCTTTAACACCATTGCTAATGGAGCGATCGCGACTGGTTGGTTCGGCAGCCAATAAGCTAGAGGCGCTGCGGGAGTTAATGGGCGATCGCCTAGAGACAACCCATACGTTGTTTTATTGCGGGGACGGAAACGTCGAGGATAACGTCTCAGAAACCAGCGAGCGGCAAGTGGCAGCGGTAGCGAGGCTGCTGGGACGAGAGTTAGGCTATCGCATCAATACCTACACTGCCGATACGCCGCTAGAGGAACGTGCCGATTTGCATACGTTATTTGAATCGGGCGAGTTGCAGGGCTTAGTGGCGATTCGGTGCTTGGATGAAGGAATTGATATTCCGGCAACCCAAACGGCGGTGATTTTAGCGAGTAGCAATAATCCGCGTCAGTTTGTGCAACGGCGAGGCCGTATTCTGAGACCTCACCCGCACAAACAGCGCGCTACGCTATTTGACATGATTGTCGTGCCGCCAGCGTTGGATCGCGCTACGTTTGAAATGGAGCGTCAATTGCTCAGAACGGAGCTAATTCGGTTTGTTGAGTTTGCCGATCTTGCAGACAATGCAGGAGAGGCACGCTTAAAGTTGCTGGCGCTTCAGCAGCAGTACGATTTATTAGATGTATAAGGTATCGAAACTTTAATGGCCCAAGACAATAAACTCATCCAAGTCCAAGATCCCATTCATAGCGCTTCGCCAGCGGTGCGGCAGATTATCGAGCGAGTGCTGGAGCTAGAAAAAGATCGGCTCGACCGCAACGATCGCGGTGTAATTCATACGGATATTCTCAATATTGTGAAGGAAGCGGTGCAATGAAGCTGCTGAGCCTGAAACTCCTCAACTTTCGTCCGTTTTTTGGGGAACATCGGTTGATGTTTGCCAAAAGTCACGATCGCAATATCACGGTCATCCACGGCAACAATGGCGCGGGCAAAACAGCCCTGCTGAATGCGTTTACCTGGGCGCTCTACGAAAAATTTACGGCGGCGTTGTCTTCACCAGAATACTTGGTGAACCGTAGGGCGATCGCCGAAGCCAAGGTGGGCAAAACGGTGGAATGTTGGGTAGAGGTTGGGTTTGAGCATGATGGCAAGCAGTACCGTCTTAAACGAAGCATTGAAGTTCGCAAGACG
>JAAURS010000196.1 GCA_012032135.1 Acaryochloridaceae cyanobacterium RU_4_10
GCTCCGCTCAGGGAGCAATATCTAGTCTCTAGCTGGCTGAGCGGACTTGTGCTGAGCTTGGACTGAGCGGAGCCGAAGGGCGCAGCCGAAGTAGCCGAAGCCAGCGGCAGGTTGTTTCCCAGAAATCACTCTAGGATCGTGAATTCAATAAAACCCAAATTTTGGTAGGGGCAGACCTATGTGTCTGCCCTAATGCAGCGATCAAAAGAAAGACCCAAAAATCCCCTATCAGTTTATAGCGAACCCATTGCACTGGGTAGACACATAGGTCTACCCCTACGGCCCTAATTTTGGCTCTTATTTAATCCGCGATCCTTAGTTCACAGGTGGATGCCAATCGTTTTCCATCCATAAAGCCCTTGCTTCAGTCATGTACTCATTATTGAGCCGGAGTGCAACACAACTGGCTCTACCCGTAGGAGTTAGACCCGCAATATGTGTTCCACCATTAACCCAGGTAAAATGCTCTGCCCAATTTTGTTCCCGAGGATTAAACAGTGGAACCAACCGACCTGTCTCAGGATCGATGGTATGAGTTTTGATGCCCTCAAATTCATTACAACGATAGCAAGAGGCAGCAAGATTTTCACGATCGTCAGAACCACCCATTGATTTGGGGAGAATATGTTCCATCACCAACGGGATGCCCGTCAATCGAGAAAACGTTCGACAATATTCACATCGATACTTGGCTTGCTCAATAACCAATCGTCGGAGACTGTCTGGAATGGACATTGATTAAATAATTGAGATCGTGACTATAGTTCTCTGAGAGAAGGTATCCGCGTCCCACGCCAGCGCAACACAGACCAAGCATAAGCTTTTTGCAACATCAACTTATCCGCCAAAGTCCGTAAATCGATCAGTTCTTGCTGCTCTGACGGGGTTAGCGCTTCAGACTGGTTTTTCTCCAGTAAAACCGTGTGACGTTGCTGGTGTTCCAGAGAAACCTGGCCTTGAGCAATAGACTGCAACACCTCAATGCTCTGGGTTTGCATCCTTAGTAACTCAGCCTGCATCTCCAGTGGGGCATTATCAACCGTCGGCGGTAGATTGCTAGCAATACTTTGCTCAATTAACATTTCAATCGGCTGCTGAGTAGCGATCGCAATACGATTGAGCTGCTGAAAAATAGGTTCGGGCAATTCAACAGTAACTTTTTGGACAGTCATAGAGGGTACTGGCAACAGTTAAGCCGATATCCCCCATTCTAGCAGTGGTCAGAGTGTCGCTTTTCTGAAAAAATCGATCGCCACAACCCACCCGATCGCATCGGTGAAGCAAACTGCGATCGGGCTGAAAATGGAGCGTAGATTAACTATTACGGCGTCCCAATCAACTGTTGCCCTTGGGTTGAAGTAACATAACCCAAAAACGCCTGTACTGACGAACTAGGAGGATTCTTATAGGCGTAATAAAGCTGACGCTTAAAAGGATAAACCTGAGACTCAGGCGTAATCCCATCGATCGCAACCGTCCTCACCGTGCGTTGGTTGGCAACCTGGGCATAGGTGGCATAGCCGATCCCATTGCCCTTAAGCGCTTGGAGCATAGGCGTCGTTGCATCCCGTGCTAACGTCGTAAAATTTGACCCGTCCCAAACTTCCCCCTTAAGACCAATTCCAGAAAAGCCTTCTGAGTCCCACTCCCCTCTGGACGATTCACCACACGGATGGGACCACTCGATCCACCGACATCCGCCCAGTCCGTAATTTGTCCCTCAAAAATCCCTGAGACTTGAGCTGCGGTCAAACCCCTGCGGAACGGATTGTCATTCCCTACCACGATCGCGATCGCATCCATCGCAATAGGCACTGCAATCAAGCCCTGACCTTCCTCTTGGGATGTTAACTCCCGCGAAACCGCTGCAATATCGACCCGATCCGCCAGCACATCTTGAATGCCTTTCGCAGATCCGCCCGCATTAGTGGTAACCGTTGTGCCAGGGAATTGCTTCTGAAACCCTTCTTGAAAGGTTTTGTTAATCTGCACCATACTAGTGGCCCCATCCACCCTCACCGTGAAATTGCTGGGGACTGATGCCGGAACAGTAAAAGAGGTTGGAGCAGGTTGCGAACCAGAGGAAACGCTAGGGCTGGGTGCGCTGGAATTTACAGATGGCGGGACTGGATTAGTGGAACTGACTGGAGCCTCTGCGGGTTTGCGGAGAAAAAACCAATAGCCAGCGCCAAACAATCCTAAAAAGGTCAGTATAAAAACGATCGGTGGAGGTCCACTTCTTTTTGACATGTCGATCTCAAGAGCCTCAATCTGAAAGTTGCTTGGGGGGAGAACTATCCAACATCTGCAAACGGCGAGAGACTTCGTCGTCTAAGGTCATGCTGTCTAGATCGGCGGTCAGTTTTTCCATTGGGTTTTCAGAGAGTTCAACTAAGGCACTATTGCGTAGATTCCTGCTCTGGACAGCACTTTTGGCCGATTCAAAAGAAGACCGCGCCGAACCGATATCGAATTCATTATTGACCTTTGCGATCGCACCCAGCGCCTCGTTCACCTCGGCCAGGTCTTTCATATTCTGCATATCGGTTTTATATCGCTCGAGCTTAAGCCGTTCGCGGTTCAGCTTTTCTTTGGAGGCTTGAACGTATTGTTCTGCTTGCTTAACTTGGGTTTCAAGCTGGGGAAGCAATTGCTCCACCTGAATCACTTTGGTCATCGCCAGTCTAGCCGCGTCCTCATTGCCAGAGCGTTGGGCGATCGCGGCTTGTTTTTCAAAATGCTTAAATTCTTGGACTTTGCCCTCGTATTTCTGTTTGGCCTTTTCATAGGACCCAACCTGCATAGCTACCGCTTGGGCAAGCTTTTGGACAGATTCCTGCATCGATCTGAGGGATTCTTCTGCAACCGCCACCGCCACCTTACCGCCAGACTCAACGGGGATTCCCCAGAGCCAATTCCAGGCTCCAACAAGGGTACGACCTGCTTTTTCACCCATTAACCAATAGACGACCTTTTTCATAAATTACCCACGTTTTATAGGCAGAAAATCTGGCGGTTGTGACGCGCAGCGACTTCTCAAAGAGAACTGCTATATGAACAAAACCCGCCGACGCGGGTTAAGAGAGAATGAGTCTGCGTCGGTGGTCGCTGAGCTTGTCGAAGTGCGGACTTTGTTTTTGAAGGCGCGATTTGAACCGCCAGCTTAGATTTAATATTTCCTGTAACAGTATTTTATTCGGGCACAATCTTGACTGACAACATTTTGTCACCTTGACGGATGGCATTGACCACATCCATGTCCTCAGTTTGTCCAAATACCGTATGAACCCCATCCAAGTGAGCTTGAGGCGAGTGACAAATAAAAAACTGACTGCCTCCCGTATTTTTGCCAGCATGGGCCATAGATAAAGTGCCAGCCTCATGTTTATTGGGGTTGATTTCACAGTTGATTTGGTAGCCCGGACCACCCCGACCATCCCCATTGGGGCAACCGCCTTGAATCATAAAATTAGGAATCACACGGTGAAAAGTCAGACCGTCATAGAATCCTTTCTCAGAAAGATCGACAAAATTCTTGACTGTATTGGGAGCATCAGCATCGAAAAACTGAATGTTAATCGTGCCTTTATTAGTTTCAATGATCGCGCGAGTCACAGGTACGGTCCCTCAAAAGGTTTACGCCTGCAATTATACCGCTCGTCTCATCCAGAACATTTTTTGGGATCTTTGGAAGCTTTTACCCTTCTTACACCAGTTCTTCTAGGGCTTGATGCCCATGACTAAAGATGGACCATCCATCCCCCACAAGGACGGTTTCAATTTGCTCTAGGTTCGCCAACCGCTGAACTGAGGCGATCGCTCTTTCCCGATCCTTGAGTTTCCCCTCTGGCAACAACATGAGTTGATTGGCTTGATGCGACCTCACTAAATCCCCAGTAATCAGAATGATGTCATCTAACAGTAAGGCAAGTTCTCCCGGTGTTTTAGAGCCGTGGAGTTCTAGCGCTAATAATCCAGGGACCACTTCATCCCCGTCTCCTAACCAGCGATCGCAGACAAAGGGAAAGATATCTCGTTCTGCCTGAGGTCCGGCAATTTTGGCTTGGGTCTTTTGGGCGATCGCTTGAGCGTCGCGGATATGGTCGGAATTGGTGACGATAATCCAAGCTGCACCGCCCAGAGTATTGAGATGATTCCAGTCATGGTCTGAAAGGGGAAGCGGGTCGATGAGTATATTTCCTTCAGGGCGGACCCAGGCAATACTGTTGAAATCCACATTGCGATCGGCATCGAAAGCAGACCAAGTATAGAGATCGGGGCGATGGAGAGATTTCATAGATACAGGAGAGAATAGGGCAAAGGTCTAAATTCTCAAGATGGCATGGTCTGGGTGTTCGGGATTGGGGATCAAGCGCTGGTTTTTGCAATCTACCAGTAAATCGAGGGTTTCCAGAACGGTTTGGCCAATCAAAACTGTATGGCCCGTAACTAACGTCGCTTCAGTGGTTTCGCGACCGTCAATTTCAATGATGACGGGTTCTGTCAACCCAACGGGTTCTTCCGTCCCATTCGCAAATTGGGCGATCTGCTGCCCCCGAATTCTTAGCCCAAGTTCCTCTGCGATCGCTTGTGGCAAAACAGTCCGTACCGCTCCAGTGTCAACAAGTGCTTCAATTTCGCACGCGCGTAATAGATTAGGATTTAACATCCCGCGATGGACGAGTGCTTCATCAATGGCATTTGTGAGTTTGACTGTAACGCAAACGGCACCCATCGGTTCATTGGTAGAGGAGACTGAATCCTTGAGACTGAACACGTTGACCTCCAGTGTTTGCCATTAGGCAACTCACGATCTCTGGGAGAAGACACAGAATATTTCCATTCTATGACCTCACTGACTGGGAATAGAAATACAGGATTATCCCAGACCCTCTAGAGTATAAGAAGGTCTTAAGCCCACTTGAGGCGACTGATTTACTCCGAACAACCTTGCTGCGATAGCTGCGTACCCAAAGTCCGCCCTTGCGAGGCTCAGGTTAGTGGAACGATCGTCCCCGAGCATCCCCCTATAGGTTCGTTCATGTCTACTGAAACAATCTCTGAGTTTTCTCAATTAGCCCTTTCCGCTCCAATTCTTAAGGCCGTTAAAGAAGCGGGCTATGAATCTCCCTCCCCAATCCAAGCCCAAAGTATTCCACCGTTGTTGGAAGGACGCGATCTATTGGGTCAAGCTCAGACGGGGACAGGCAAAACAGCGGCCTTTGCACTGCCCTTGCTGAGCCACTTAAATCTATCTCTCAAACAACCTCAAATTCTAGTCTTGACCCCCACCCGCGAGTTAGCGCTACAAGTTGCGGAGGCCATGCAGACCTACGCCCGTCACCTCAAAGACTTTCATATCCTTCCCCTTTATGGCGGTCAAGGAATGGATACCCAACTTCGGGGGCTGCGGCGCGGGGTTCATGTAGTGGTGGGAACACCGGGTCGGATTCAGGATCATTTAAGACGCGGTACCTTGAAACTAAACTGTCTGTCCACCGTGGTTTTAGACGAAGCAGACGAAATGCTCCGCATGGGTTTCATTGACGACGTAGACCAGATTCTAGAACACACCCCACCGGAACGGCAGATGGCCCTTTTCTCCGCCACGATGCCAGAGGCCATCAAACGCATTGCCCAACGCCATCTCCGCGAACCCGTAGAGATCCGCATTCAATCCAAAACTGCCACGGTCTCGACAGTCACTCAACGATATTGGCAAGTTACAGAACTCACCAAACTGGATGCACTCACTCGAATTCTGGAGGTAGAAGAATTCGAAGCCATGCTGGTGTTCGTGCGGACCAAAATTGCTACCGATGAACTCTCTCAAAAGCTGGAAGCGCGGGGCTATGCTTGTGCGGCCCTGAGTGGGGATATCAAGCAAGTCCAGCGCGAAAAGATTGTAGAGCGGCTCAAAAACGGCTCTCTCGATATTGTGGTCGCGACTGATGTAGCAGCACGAGGACTGGATGTCGAGCGCATCAGTCATGTCGTGAACTACGATATCCCTTACGATACCGAAACCTATATTCACCGGATCGGTCGGACCGGACGGGCAGGACGCAAAGGGGTTGCAATTCTATTTATTTCCCATCGGGAAAAGCGGATGTTGCGCTCCATTGAGAAGGCGACCCGTTCTCCCATCGAACCGATGCAGCTTCCCAGCCAAAAAGATATCTCCGAGCGGCGGATCGCACAGTTTAAGCAGATGATTACAGATACCATTGAGACGGAAGATTTGTTCTTTTTTGAAGAGCTAGTCAATCGCTACCAACAGGAACAAGACTTAAGCTTGAGTGAGATCGCAGCGGCACTGGCTTTTATGATGCAAAAAGAACGTCCGCTAGCACCTCAAGTCGGCAAAGATGAACCCAAGCGCGATCGCAACTTTGAACCTCGCGAACCAGACCTGAGCCGACAGCCAAAATCCGCCATGCAGCGTTTCCGCATTGAGGTCGGCAGCGAACATGGATTGCAACCCAAACACATCGTGGGTGCGATCGCCAATGAAGCGGGCCTTGAAAGTCGCTACATCGGGCAAATCAAAATCTTTGAGAACTTTAGTACGGTCACCCTGCCCGAGGGTATGCCCAAGGAGCTGTACCAGCACCTCAGGCAAATCAGAGTGTGCGGTCAACCCATGCTGATAAGTCCCTGTGATGAACCCGCAAAGAGCGATCGGCACAAGTCTAAAAAATCTCACAAATCTGAGAAAGACGATCGCAAACGCACAAAAAAACAAAGCAGTTTGCCGAAAGAATAATCGCGTAAAGGGGCAGTTCAGGAACTGATACACGCTTATGGTTTACCGCCCATATTACTCACACCACTAAACAACATCCATAGACCACCCACCAGAATGGTCACCGCTAAGCCTGCCAGCACCCAATCAAGGGATGTATTTGTTTCTATCATTCTAAGGACCGTAGAAAATTAATTAGTTGAATGTTGCGTTCAGTTCAATATTAACCCAGCCAACTCCCATGACCGACCAACCCTTAACTATAGAACCCCCCTCAACGGAGCGCCTTCCTGATTGGTTGCGTCGCTCCATTGGCAAAGCCAGCGAATTATCCGTCGTGCAGCAGGTGGTCAAACGGCACGGAATCCACACCATTTGTGAGGAAGGGCGATGTCCCAATCGGGGTGAATGCTATGCCCAAAAAACAGCAACATTTCTTTTGATGGGGCCTGTGTGTACCCGCGCTTGTGCCTTTTGCCAAGTGGATAAGGGCCATTCTCCAATGCCGCTAGACCCAGAAGAACCGCAAAAGGTGGCGGAGTCAGTTCGGATTCTGGGCTTAAAGTATGTAGTGCTGACTTCAGTGGCGCGGGACGATCTGCCCGATCGAGGGGCGGAATGGTTTGCTCAACGATCCGAGCGGTTGTGGCTGCCAATCCAGAAACTCAGGTTGAAGTGCTGACCCCTGATTTTAGAGGAGAGGTGCGTTGTATTGAAACGGTATTAGCTGCCAACCCAGTTTGTTTCAATCACAATTTAGAAACCGTGAGACGCCTTCAAGGTCCCGTGAGACGGGGAGCCAAGTACGAGCGATCGCTCTTTGTCTTAGAAACGGTCAAGCAACTCAGGCCCGATATCGACACAAAGTCTGGGCTGATGCTAGGTTTGGGAGAAACAGAGGCCGAAATTATTGAAGCCATGACGGACTTGAGAGAAGTGGGCTGCGATCGCCTCACCATTGGGCAATACATGCGCCCTTCTCTAGAACACTTACCCGTTCAAAAATATTGGCACCCAGATGAATTCGAGCGTTTGGGACAGATTGCAACATCTGTGGGCTTTAGTCATGTCCGTTCTGGGCCTCTCGTGCGT
Source organism: Acaryochloridaceae cyanobacterium RU_4_10 (assembly GCA_012032135.1). Lineage (GTDB taxonomy): Bacteria > Cyanobacteriota > Cyanobacteriia > Thermosynechococcales > Thermosynechococcaceae > JAAURS01. The sequence continues at coordinate 7,838 of JAAURS010000196.1, forward strand.
AGTTCGTACCACGCTGGAAAGGAATAAAAACAAGCGGAATTTTAACGCAGATCTCATGATTTTATGAAGTCATGTAACAATAAGACATCAGGCTTTAAGCATGAGTGCCCTAGCGATTGAAATCGCGGCTAAAGGAACAAAGTCTGCCTACGCAGACTAAAAACCAAATTTTTCTTCAGTCCGCGTAGGCGGACATCGTTCTTGTAGCCGCGATTTCAATCGCTAGATCTCAAGGATTTATGCAAGAGTTCTAATATCCAGCGATGATTCTCATTAGGTTAGAAAAGTCCCTTGGCTGATTGGTTGAAAAAATCGGAACGCTCCTGAACCTTTGGTGGGCCGAGTTTAATATGCAGACTCGGTTAATGGCAATGGCGACCCTAGTGGTGTCGCTGATCATGAGCACGTTAACCTTTTGGGCGGTTAACAGTATCCAGCAAGACGCACGGCTTCAAGATACTCGTTTTGGCCAGGATTTAGGGCTGTTGATTGCAGCCAATGTGGCTCCCCTCGTTGAGGACAAAAAATACGATGAGGTTTCAGAATTTTCCCGTAAGTTTTACAACCGCACCTCTAGCATTCGTTACATGATGTATGCAGACCAAGAGGGTGGCATTTACTACGGCATACCTTTTTCAGAATTTCAATCTAAAAGCTCTCTCACGCTTCAACGTCGAATTCGCCTGCCAGAAAATTATGCACCCCAGTCGGGTGCGGTAATGGTGCGCCAACATCAGACCCCAGACGGTGAAGTAGCCGATATCTTTGTGCCTCTCATCCAGAACGATCGCTATCTGGGTGTGATGGCCCTTGGCATTAATCCCAACCCAACAGTGGTCACGTCTTCCGGCCTTACCCGCGATGTGACGATCGCCGTCTTTATTGCCATTTGGGTCATGGTCATTTTAGGAGCCGTCTTTAATGCACTCACTATTACACGGCCTATCAAAGAATTGGTAGTTGGCGTCAAAAATATTGCATCCGGCAACTTTAAGCAGCGGGTAGACCTTCCCTTTGGCGGCGAATTAGGCGAATTGATTTCTAGCTTTAATGAAATGGCCGAGCGGCTCAAAAGCTACGAAGAACAAAATATTGAGGAAATGACCGCTGAAAAAGCCAAGCTCGAAACCTTGGTCTCTACGATC
>JAAURS010000197.1 GCA_012032135.1 Acaryochloridaceae cyanobacterium RU_4_10
GATGGCCTTCAACTTAAAACGGATTCAACTTCAACCACTCTATTGTGGATAGCCAAGGGAATGTAGTGAATACCTGGGCAGACGTGCTCAACCGAGCCAATCTGGGCTTTGAAGTGATGCACGAACGCAACGCTCATAACTTTCCACTAGACTTAGCTTCTGGTGAGTTCGCTCCCGTTGCTTTAGTGGCTCCTGCCATTCATGGCTAAAGTGCGATCGCACTTTTAATCAAAGCGCTGCTTGGTTTCAAGCAGCGCTTTTGTGTTGAATATCTTGGATGAGCAATGCGCCGCCAGCCCCGATCGCTTCCGCCAGGATGCTGACCAAACGATACATTGCTACGGCGGCAAGTAAGACCGCAGGAGATAGATAGCCATCTAACATTGCTACGGCGGAGGCTTCAAACACGCCAATCCCAGCAGGAACGGGTGTTATCAAACTGAGAATCCAAGCCAAACTAAAACCGCCGACCATGGGTCGTAACAAATCAACTGAGATAGGCGTAAACACCCAGAGCGCGCATAGAAAAGTCAAACTGCGTAGCAGCATAAATCCAGTCGCACCCAACAATTCTCTGAGGGGATAGTGCTGCATTCCAATCGCACTGGTGTCTTTTCCTTGAAATTTGCGGTATCCACGCCACAGTTTATTGATTCCCCAAGGATGAAGGCCAATCAGAATCAGTCCCAAACCCAATCCTTTCATGCTGGGATAGGAGGTGTTCAACAGTGCTAAGAGTAAGGCCCCTCCGATGATTAACATGGGCTCTAATAGAACGCTCAAGGCTACGGATTCCAGACTTAAGCCCCGATCTTTTGCCGCTTTGAAACGACCGACCATGTGCCAAAAATTGCCTGGGATATATTTGGCTGGGGTATTTTTCAAAAAGGTGGGAATACTCCAACGGGAGGAGACTGGGTTCTGAAGGGTTTCTAAAATCCATCCCCAGACAAAGGCAATCCAGACTTGGGCTCGATCGCAATTCCCAGGGCAGCCCCACCAAATAACCAAAGCTTGACTCTGTAACTCTAGGGTTTTCACGTCTTGCCAGTTGGCGAGTAATGTTTTCCCTAAGAAGAAAACGGTTAACCCAATTAAGGCTAAACGAACAAACAATTTGAGATGTTGAGTCATAAGCTGTGAAGTTTGAGTTTACTAGAATTTATGGGAAAGTTATCTGAATTTTAAACTTGCGAGGCCCCTTGTATCCTGAGGCATCGGCAAGGTCATTAAGAGAGTGAGTTCCCTCATAGTGTTTGCCGTTAATAATCCAGGTTGGATAGCTTTTGATCTCGGCTGCTTTGCATAGCTCTGGTTTGGCGTCTTTCCCTTCAGGGTCGCATTCAATTCGCTCTAATTGTTGCGATGCTTGTAATCCAAACAAAGAGAGCTGGGCGTGGCAATGGGGGCACCAGTAAGCGGTATATATTTTGGCATGAATCTGCTTCAGATGTTGGGCCAGCGAAAGTTCTGAAGATCCTGACGCACTTTCTACAACAATTGTTCTTTCTGTTGGAGTTGGGGAGGGTTGGGCCACAGTGGAGGGTATATTCACTCCGCTCGCCCATGAGCTGATTAATATCGATCCAGAAATCAACAGTGTTTGCTGCAACATAATCTTGGTTGATGTATAGAACTGAATCTGGGATCGCCTAGTGCAGTATGCCCATTTGTCCGCCTTGGCGATCGCATTTTCTCCATTTTCGCCCTTGGCCCTATTTATGGTAGCGTCTCCCAAACGGCAATCGCGGTAAATGACACTTCAATTGGAGGGTAAATTGCAACTCACAAACCGAAACGGCAGCGTAACCTATTTCTCTGGGATTTTCGATCCATCCCAAGATTACTTCAATCATCTAAAAACGTGTTGTTATTGGCAGGCGGAAGAAGTAAAGGTTTTTGGTAAGTGGCATAAACTGCAACGTCAAAGTGCTTGGTACGGCACCGCAGACTATCGCTACTCTGGGCAAGTCAAGACCGCACAACCTTGGCTACCAGTCTTACTTGATATCAAAACACAGGTAGAAGACTTAACCAAGGATTCTTATCAGGGTGTATTGCTGAACTACTACCCAGATGGCTTGGCCAAAATGGGATGGCATGCAGATGACGAGCGAGACTTAGTTCCCAACGCGGCGATCGCATCTGTCAGTTTTGGCGCAACGCGGCGATTTGATTTGCGACACCGAGACGGTGAAAAACTCAGCATCGACTTAGAAGATGGCTCCGTCCTAATCATGGCTGGAGAATTACAGCAGTATTGGAAGCATCAAGTCCCCGTTCAACGCAGAATCAAAGAACCCAGAATTAACCTTACCTTCAGAGTCATGGTCTAAACGCAACCTCAAACGGTAGACTGAAGGGTGCAAAACATCCCTCATTTCCCTTACCATGCCCGTCGCTCATATTATTGGTCTTGGTCGCTCTGGCGTTGCTGCCGCACGCTTACTCAAACGCGATGGATGGAACGTATCGGTCAGCGATGCAGGTCAATCTGAGACCCTCGTCGAACAACAACGATCGCTCCAAGCCGAAAACATTCCCGTCCATCTGGGTTGTCGGTTTAGCCTAGAAACCCTAACCGCAGCCAATCTTGAAAAACCCGATCGCATTGTGGTGAGTCCTGGCGTTTCCTGGCAACTGCCAGCCCTTGTGGAAGCCCGCCAGCAAGGCATTGAAACCATCGGCGAACTGGAATTGGCTTGGCGTTATTTGCAAAAACACCTTGGGTTGGCATTACAGGCACCAACGGTAAAACCACCACCACAGCCCTCGTTGCGGCTATTTTCCAAGCCGCAGGACTCAAAGCACCCGCCTGTGGCAACATTGGCTATAGCGCCTGCGAAGTGGCATTGTCTGGAGAACCCATTGATTGGATTATTGCCGAAGTCAGTAGCTACCAATGCGAGTCTTCCCCCACCTTAGCGCCACAGATTGGCGTTTGGACCACCTTCACCCCCGACCATCTAGAACGCCACAGTACCCTTGAAAATTATCGAGAGATTAAGGCCAGCCTGCTCCACAAGTCCAAACATAAAATCTTGAATGGGGATGACCCCTATCTCATCCAAAACCTGACCGAACGATGGCCCGATGCATGGTGGACTCATACTCTAGGAGCGCAGGCTAGCGATCGACCAGCAGCAGCCTACATAGAGTCAGGTTGGGTTGTGGTGAAAGGCGAGCGCATCGTTCGAGTCGATGCGCTCAGAATGCCTGGAATCCACAATCGGCAAAACCTATTGATGGCCGTTGCGATCGCCCACTTGGCTGGAATTGAGAAAGAGGCGATCGCTCAAGCGGTGGCTACATTTCCGGGTGTCCCCCATCGATTGGAATATATCTGCACTTGGAATGGGGTTGAATTTATTAATGACAGTAAAGCCACCAATTACGATGCTGCCCAGACTGGGCTTGCTGCCGTAGACGGCCCTACTCTCTTGATTGCGGGGGGCGCTCCTAAAGTGGGAGACGATACCCTTTGGCTCCAGACTATCAAAGAAAAGGCAGCAGCAGTTTTACTCATCGGGGAGGCGGCCCCTGCCTTTGCCCAGCGACTTCAAGAGAGTGGCTATACCCAATTTGAAATTGTCGAGACAATAGACCGTGCTGTGATGAGATCGGTGGAGTTGTCCCAAGTTCATTCTATTAAGGTAGTACTGCTCTCTCCGGCTTGTGCCAGTTTTGACCAGTACCAAAATTTTGAGCAACGCGGCGATCGTTTCCGAGAGCTTTGTCACACAATCCACGGTCTTCCCCACCATGAACCAAACACTAGAACCGTTTAGCTATGGCATTATTGAAGGTTTCTTTGGTCGCGTTTGGAGTTGGCAAGCCCGTCAAGATTACGCTCAATTCCTGAAGCAACATCACTATCAATACTATATCTACGCCCCAAAAGCCGATCGCATTCTCCGCCGACAGTGGCAAGATCCTTGGCCCCAGGCAGACTTCGATGAATTAAAGACCTTAGGAGAGGTCTACCATCAGGCAGGATTGGCGTGGGGAATCGGCTTAACTCCCTTTGAAATTCACTTCAACTATAACGACCAAACGATCGCGCAACTGGATCGTAAAATCCAGCATATTAATGAATTGCAGCCGGATATCTTGGCCATTTTGTTTGACGACATGAGAGGCGACTGCTACCAAATGGCCCAAATTCAAGCCGATGTCATCCATCGGATTATGGACCGCAGCACAGCACAATCCTTCATTATGTGTCCCACGTACTACTCAGACGCAGCCGTCTTGGACAAACTGTTTGGCGATCGCCCGAAGGACTACCTTGAGACCCTTGGAAAGCTATTGGATCAATCGGTTCGAGTCTTTTGGACGGGGCCAGAAGTTTGTTCGCAGAACTATCCTGTGGCTCACTTAAAGGAAGTAACGCAAAAATTGGGACGAAAGCCTTTTATTTGGGATAACTACCCCGTGAATGATAGCGCGCGGATGAGTCCATTTTTGCATCTGCGGGCCTTTGAAAATCGTCCGTATCAAATGGCTGAGTGGACGTCAGGTCACGCTGTAAATCCGATGAACCAAGCCTATCTTTCCCAAATCCCCTTGGCCACGTTGAATCTAAGCTACCAGCAAAAAGAACGTTATTCTCCTACCGAGGCATTCATGGAGGCCGCGCGATTGCTGTGTGGGGAAGCTTTTGCGGATTGTTTGCTGGAGGATTTACCCAAGTTTCAAGATAAAGGATTAGAGAAACTCAAGCCTGCGCTTAAAGAAACATTAATCGAAAAATATGAAAAGTTTCAAACCCCCTACAGCCAGGAAGTTGTGAGTTGGTTGAAAGGAGAATATCCCTTTGACCCAGCCTGCCTTACCCAATAGAACCCAGCCTATTCAAACTATCGCCCATGCTCCGCCTCACTGAAGTTAAGCTCCCATTAGATCATAGCGAAACAGATATCCAGACCGCTATTCTCAAAAAACTGGGTATTTCTGCCAAAGATCTGATTGAGTACGCGATCTTTAAACGCAGCTACGACGCCCGTAAAAAAGGTGCGATCGCCCTAGTCTACATCCTGGATATCAAAACCCCCAAGGAGAAACAACTCCTCCAACGCTTCAAAAAAGATCCCCATGTCGTACCCACTCCCGATACGACCTATCGCTATGTTGCTAAAGCTCCTGCAACCCTAGAGAGCCGCCCGATCGTGATTGGCAATGGACCTTGCGGCATGTTTGCGGGGTTGCTGTTGGCACAAATGGGCTTTCAGCCTTTAATTTTGGAGCGGGGCAAGTCCGTCCGCGATCGCTCTGTGGACACTTTTGGCTTTTGGAGCAAACGTAAATTCAATCCAGAATCCAATGCGCAATTTGGTGAAGGAGGAGCGGGGACATTCTCTGACGGGAAACTCTACAGCCGCATCAAAGACCCCAAACATCACGGGCGGAAGGTCTTGACCGAACTCGTCAAGGCTGGGGCAGATCCTGAAATTCTCTACATCAATAAGCCACATATTGGCACGTACCGTTTAGTAAAAATTGTCGAGAACTTACGCAACACCATCCAATCTTTAGGCGGGGAAATTCGGTTTCAAAGTCGGGTTGAGACTATTGAGATCGAACAGGGGCAAGTACGGGGGGTTATTCTTGCCAATGGAGAATACATCCGCAGCGAGCACGTCATTCTAGCTATCGGCCATAGCGCCCGCGATACCTTTGAAATGCTTCATCGCCAGGGGGTTTACATTGAACCCAAACCGTTTTCGATTGGCTTTCGGGTCGAGCATCCCCAAGGTTTGATCGATCGATGCCGTCTTGGAGCGCAGGCAGGCCATCCCGTTTTGGGTGCTGCTGATTACAAACTCGTACACCATTGCGCCAACGGTCGTACGGTTTATAGCTTTTGCATGTGTCCGGGGGGACAAGTGGTTGCAGCAACCTCGGAAGTAGGGCGGGTGGTGACCAATGGGATGAGTCAATACGAGCGCAGTGGTAAGAATGCAAATAGCGGTATTGTGGTAGGTATCACACCAGAGGATTATCCAGGAAGTCCCCTGGCGGGTATTGATTTCCAACGTCGTTTAGAAGAACAGGCGTTTGAATTAGGCGGTAGCACTTATGAAGCACCAGGACAGCTTGTTGGGGACTTTTTAGCACAGAAACCTTCTACTCAGTTGGGCGCGGTAAAACCATCCTATCGACCTGGAGTCCATCTCTGCGATCTGAGTCTGAGTTTGCCAGACTATGCGATCGCAGCAATTCGCGAAGCCATCCCTGCTTTCGACAAACAAATTGAGGGGTTTGCGATGCACGATGCGGTTTTGACAGGGGTTGAAACGCGGACCTCGTCTCCAATTTGTATTAAGCGTGGGGATGACTATCAAAGCCTGAATACAAAGGGGTTATATCCAGCAGGCGAAGGAGCTGGATATGCAGGAGGGATTCTTTCTGCGGGTGTAGACGGGATTAAAGTGGCTGAAGCGGTTGCTCTCAGGATGACGAGGTCCAGCAAAATGAGTTCTGCTGAAACCGTTCTTCCCTGAATTGCAACGCTTTATGCAACTTTGGTATTGCGATCGTGCCTATCACAGGGTCTCATCATCTGAAGGGGGTAATGGGATGGGTGCAAATACTTTGGCATCATCTTGATTGAGTTGGTGGGCGAGATCTGCCTCTTCAAGTCTTTCTAGAAATGGCAGAATATCGCTAAAGCTACGAACACCTAATTGTTCGAGTTCTTCCATTGTAATTGTCTCATCAGATAGACTCCCTCGCCGTTGCAATAGCGCACGAACCCTTTCCTCTTGAACATTTAAGGCAGCTTGCTGACGTAATGTAGGAGCAGCAGCTTTTAGTCCTTGACTGAGAACTTCTGAGGTAATCAAAGTGGCTTGAAAATCAGCGGCGGTTGAGAGTATAGTATTGCCCAAACGATTGAATAAACGAGGTTTGCCAAGAGAGACTTCACAAAAGCGCTGTGCGGTTTCTGGTAAAAAGGGTAGTACGGAACGCGGATCGTTTGGATCGGTGCAGTTATTGTTGATCCTGGCGCTGTTGAGGTAGTTGATCAACATTTGATACATGGTGGGCTGATCCAGTTCTTCAAGCTTTAATTGCAGATCGAAGAGACCGCGTTCACTGGTCAGTAAATCTCCTGTCATTCCCATTGGGTGTCCAGTGAGCATAAACCAAGCACGTCCCTTTAACATGCCTTGAGCATCATGCATGAGTTGTCGCACTACACTGGGGTTTTGCTTATCTAGGTCGTCAATCGCAATCACAACACCCTGAGGATATTTTTCCTGTGCCCGCTCTAAAAGCGTGTCTAGACTAACAGCAGGGTATAGCGGCTTTGTAATGGGGAGATCTTTCTCTCCGAGCTTGCCCCCAATAACAAGATTTCCACTAATTTCTGCACTGCGTTCTTTCAAAACTTTGTCAGTGGGAATGCCCATTTGATAAAGCTGGCGCTGTGCCCATTCATCATCAGGCATAGCTCGTGCTAGGGCAATGAGTGCAGTAGTAGCAAGATCTAGATTTGCGGGTAGGGAAATGTAGGTGGTCAACATGTCCTGACGCTTACGGCGCAATACGGATAGCACTTCTAACAAAAAAGCGCTTTTACCTATTCCCAACCGACCGTAGACTAAAATGCGACGACGCTCGCGGCTCTGAAACAGATTAAATATCTGGCGCAGTTCATTTTGCCGTCCAGTGAAAATATTTTGTAGGGTTTCACTCTGAAGATCGGTGGGGCTTTCAGTGAAGGGGATTTCTCTCAGCCCTAACTGCTGAATGTTGTTACCCGACTGGTCAAAAATATCGTCAGCAGTAGTCATACATACGCCTCAATTGCCTGTTTTTCTATTGCTTTTTGGGTGGCTTGATAGATATCATCCACTTCAGCCACTTTGTCAAGCTGCTCCAACAGATGATAACTCTCTCGTGCTTTAGCAAGTTCGGCAATACCCTTCTCTAAATAGCCCTGAGACACAAGTACGCTCCCTAATCCAGCACGGCTTTGGGCAGTACCAAGCCGATCTTGGAGGTATTCGTAGAGACGGAGCGCATCTCGATAGTAGAGACGGGCGTTGTCCCAATCGGAGAGGGTTTCGTGGGCACGTCCTGTTTGGAAGAGGGCATTTGCGTGGGCAAGGGGATTGTCGCCTCTGCTGAGTTGATTGACGCTGTTCAGTAAAAGTTGCAACCCTTCTTGCCATTGACCATCACGCACTAAGCGGCTACCTAGAATAGATTGAGTGGTTGGTAAAGCTTGCCAGAGTTGGTCTCTGTCGTAATGCTCTAAACTAATGTTGTCTAAAGCTATTTTGTATGCTTGCAAAGACTGCTGTAGGTCTCTGGGGCTTTTACTGTGTTCATAGCGACGAGAGAGGGCGTTGCCCAAAAAATATTGAACACTAATGAAAGAAAAACTATTGGAATCTGAAACTTCTAGTGCTGACTGTAGTAGATCAATTGCAGTATCTAAATCTATCCAACTTTCTTTCAGTGCAGCACGTTGTATTAACGTCCCTGCTAAATTGGATTGTGTCCCTGCCCATTGTTCTAGAAAATCCTGACGGGTGTAAACCTGCAAGGCCAAATCAAAGGCAGCGATCGCCCTTTCCAGATTTTCAGCCCGTTCTCCTTGGAGACGTTGACTATAGGCAAGTCCTAAGCTATTTTGCGTCATTGCCCATCTTTCTGGTAATTCCTCACGAGTGTAAACTTGCAAAGCCAACTCTTTTGTAGCGATCGCCCTTTCCAAATTTTCAGCCTGTTCTCCTCGAATACGATGACGGAGGGCAATTCCAAGATTATTTTGCGCCATTGCCCAATCTTCTGGGAACGCCCCACGGGTATATACTTGCAAAGCCAACTCATAGGCGGTGATCGCCTTTTCTAAGTTCTCAGCTCGTTCACCGCGCAGACGGTTACTGTAGGCACTTCCTAGGTTGTTTTGCGTCATTGCCCAATTCTTCGTGGGAACGCCTCACAGGTATATACCTGACACTACACC
>JAAURS010000198.1 GCA_012032135.1 Acaryochloridaceae cyanobacterium RU_4_10
TAATTCTTGGATTTCTTCATCACTCAAGTCCACGATGTACTTTTTCTGACTCATATTTCCTCTCATATTTTTGAGAAGTTTAGCAGCACTACCGTTACTGGTCAAAGTTAAGTTGGTGGACTACTAGCCGATATTGACCAACTTCGACGAATCAAACAGAAAACTCCAGATAATGTCTATCCTGACGTAGCGGGAATCTACACCTGGCAGGCGCAGATTCGGGCGAAGATGGGAAACGCACAGTCGGAAATCACCGATTACACCAAAGCCATTCAGCTACAGCCGACTGAAACGAGCCACTACCTGAATCGGGCCGCATCTCGCAGAAAGGTCAATGATTATGCAGGCGCGATCGCCGACTACACCCAAATTATTCAGCTCGAACCTTGCAATTTTTGGGCACACCAAGGCCGTGCCGATCTTCGTGCCGCGTTGAAAGAGTATGCAAGCGCGATCGCAGACTATTCCCAAGCCATCAAATTTGTCCCTCACTCTCAGTGGTTAGCCTCAGCTCTTTATCTGCAAAGAGGGATAGCCCATGCAGGATTAAAAGAGTATGCAAGCGCGATCGCCGATTATTCGCAAGCGATTCAAAGAAATCCCAAATTGAAAGCGGCCTATTTGAAACGGGCAACAGCATTTGAACAACTTGGGGATACCAAGGGGGCAAAGGGCGATCGCCAAAAGGCCGCGAGTTTGCCAGAAGGCCAAAATACAGGGGAGATTATCTACGGAAGCTCTGCACAATGCATTGACAGTTCCAAATCCTTGCCATAAAAACAGCTTGGGTTTTACCCCATCCCCCGGAATAGCCCTTGGGGTCGCACCAGCAAAACCAACACCATGACCACCAAGGCGACTGCCAGTTTATAGGCTGGGGGCAAGAAAGAAATGCTAACTTCTTGGGCTACACCAATAATCAAAGCACCTAAAATTGCGCCGTAGGGGTTGCCAATACCGCCCAGGATAATGGATGCAAACAAGGGCAAAATTAAAAACCATCCCATATTGGGACGGACATCTGTAATTAAGCCGTAGAGTCCACCGGACAGTGCGGTCAATCCGCCTGCAATAATCCAAGTCCACAACACCACCCGCTCCACATCAATCCCAGAAACACGGGCTAAATCCAGATCGTCGGCGACCGCGCGCATGGCTTTGCCAATCTTGGTGTTTTGGAGCAAAAATGGAGCCCTAAAACCGCTGCGATCGCCAAGCCAATCACGACAAGACGATAGTAGGGAATTTGAACGGGTCCAAAGGCTAGGGCCGTTTCTACGGGGAGATCGTAGCCTTGGTTGCCACCGCCCCAGATAAAGATGATGCCGTTGCGGACAAAGAGGGCAAGGCCAATAGAAATAATAATGAGCGTAGTGGAGGTTGTGCGACGGTTTCGCATGGGCCGCCAAATCAGGTATTCGCTCAGAAGAAAGGCCAGAATGGTGAGACCGCTGGCCAAAAGGATGGCGATCCAAATTTTAGTTTCTTGACTGCCAATGACGGGACTCAAGATTTGGGTGTCCAGTAAAAACGTCATGTAGGCACCCAGGGTCAGAAAATCTCCGTGGGCAAAATTCGGCAGGCGCAGAATGCCGTTGGTGAGCGTAAGTCCCACAGCGGCTAAGGCAATAATTGAACCCACCGCAATTCCGTTGACAAAAAGCTGCGCGAGGTCTGAATTCATCCCGATATTCCCAGTGCTGGAACGCTTAAAGCGTTATGACCCCATTAATTTACCAGGGAATCAACACGATTGCGAAACGATTCAGCCTGGACGTTTGGGCGCGGACAGATTTATTCGATCGGGTTCAAGCTGGTCATGAAAATGATGTCATCACTGATGATGAAATGGCCTTATCGATCGCGCTTGAAAAAAGATTCTTGGGAAGTAGGTGGCACAAAGAAGGCTGCGATCGCCTCGCCAATGCTTTGCCAGAGTAGGGTGGTGGTGGCTGAACTAGTCTAGAGGGCGTTGTTAGCTGTATCAGGATCGATGCCCATTTCCCGCAGCTTTGCGGCAAGTCGGTCTGCGCGCTGCTGTTCGACATTGGCACGGTGTTGCTCAGCATCGGCACGCAGTTGTTCGGCATCTGCACGGTGTTGGGCTAGCTCTTGGCCTTCGGCTCCTGTTGGAATCACCTGACCGTCGCGATCGCACCAGCGCAACCATAACCTTGTGACTTCTTCTTCAAACTGCCCTTCCCAGAGGGTTAAGCCTAGCCCAATTCCGTCTAACCAAATAGATTGTCCTACGGTCGCAATGCCTTGAAGTGGGGTGAGTTCTGTATAACCAAGGGGAGAAATAGTCCAGATGCGCAACAGTGCGCCATTCATCTCCTGTTGGCTTTGAATTTGCTGGAGTGGGTCAAAGACGATGTAGTAAGGTATGCCGATTTGAGCGTAGGTTACTTTCTTACTTGTAGTTTTTCCTTTCTGTTGTGATTTTTTGCTGAGGGTTACTTCGTCTCCTTCTGTGTTGGAAACAATTTCAATGCAGGCTTCTGGAACTTTGCCGAATTCCCAGACGAAGTAAGAGCGATTGCGTCGCTGCGATAGGTCTTCGGGACGCTGGACACCTAGGCTCAATAGCATATCGGGGACGATGGGGTCTGCTTTCAGTTTATAGAACAGCCCGACGTTTGCGTCTGCGATAAAGGGTAGGGGTAATGCTTTGGCGCTATACAGTGGCTCGACTAACAATCGCTGTTGCTGTGCCGATTGAAAGTTATCCACGGGGGTGTCGTCCTCGATGACAAGATGGCTGATGTCAAGTTCGGCGATGATGTCTTCGGTGTCTATCAACTGTTGTGAAGTCATAGGCGATACCGAAATTGTTCACTCTACGATTATGACAGGAATTTGCGATCGCTGCGGTGGCACCCAAGCATAGGTCTGGCTTGCTGAAATGGCTGCGGATCCTGATATCCAAACAGAGTTGGTCGCTATTGACTCGGAATTTGCGATCGCCCAATGTGACGGATTCGATCGTTCAACCTGGTAATGAACAAGATGCGATCGCTTTCCCTCTGAAACTAGAGTATGCGGCGTTGCTGATTCCTGGCATGAATTTAGGGCTGAATGCTTGGAGCCTCGTTCTAAATCATCTCGCTTTTCAGCAACGCCGAAGTTTATTCCGTGTAGGCGTCTACAGGCAAACAACTACAGACTAAATTACGATCGCCAAAAGCATTGTCAATCCGTCCCACCGAGGGCCAGAATTTACTCTCGCGGGTCCAGGTGGCGGGGAATGCTGCTTTCTGGCGGGAGTAGGCATGAGCCCATTCATCGGCAGTCACTACTTCGGCGGTATGGGGGGCGTACTTGAGGGGGTTGTCGTGGGAATCCGCTTGACCTGCTTCAATTTCAGCAATTTCAGCACGGATAGCAATCATGGCCTCACAGAAGCGATCGAGTTCGGCTTTAGATTCGCTTTCCGTAGGCTCGATCATGATGGTACCAGGGACGGGCCAGGAGACAGTCGGGGCGTGGTAGCCGTAGTCCATTAGGCGCTTGGCAATGTCTTCGACTTCAATCCCCGCAGACTTCTTCAGGTGTCGCAAATCCAAAATACATTCGTGGGCCACTAACCCAGAGGTGCCCTTAAACAGGACGGGATAGTAAGGCTCTAGAACTTTAGCCATGTAGTTGGCGTTGAGGATTGCCACTTGGGTGGCATCGGTCAGACCATCTGGCCCCATCATGGCAATGTACATCCAGGAAATGGGCAAGATGCTGGCGCTGCCCCAAGGCGCTGCTGAGACTGGGCCTAGGCTGTGCTCTCCGCCCACCGTGACGAGAGGATGATTGGGCAAAAAGGGCTGGAGGTGAGATTTGACCCCGATCGGTCCCATGCCTGGACCGCCGCCGCCGTGGGGGATACAGAAGGTCTTGTGCAGGTTGAGATGACACACATCTGCGCCAAAGTCAGCGGGACGGCAAAGGCCAACTTGGGCGTTCATGTTGGCCCCATCCATATAGACCTGACCGCCATTTTGATGGATGATGTCGCAAATGTCCTGGATACCTTCTTCAAAGACGCCGTGGGTAGAAGGATAGGTCACCATTAGCGTAGAAAGGTCATCACGATGGGCTTCGGCTTTGGCGCGTAAATCGTCGATATCGATGTTGCCATCATCATCGCAACCGACGACGACGACTTTCATTCCGGCCATGACTGCACTGGCGGGGTTGGTGCCGTGGGCGGAGTCGGGGAATCAAACAGACGGTGCGGTGTCCTTCGCCTCGGCTTTCGTGATAGCTGCGGATGGCGAGCAGCCCAGCGTACTCTCCCTGAGAACCTGCGTTGGGTTGAAGGGAAATGCCGTCGAATCCAGTAATTTCTGCCAACATGCTTTCGAGTTGTTGGAACAAAATTTGATAGCCCTTGGTTTGAACGGGGGGCGCAAAGGGATGCATTTGCCCAAACTCCGGCCACGTCACCGGAATCATTTCGGCGGTGGCGTTCAGTTTCATGGTGCAGGAGCCTAAGGGAATCATGGAGTAGGTCAAGGATAAATCCTTGGCTTGGAGTCGGCTCATGTAGCGCAGCAGTTCGGTTTCTGAATGGTATTGGTTGAAGACGGGATGGGTGAGATACTCGCTCTGACGCGCGAAGGTGACGGGATAGGTTGTGTCTGCACTGAGGTTTTCTAGCGTGAAGTCCAGACAATCGCCACCAAACACCCGCAATACATCCAAAACATCCCGAGCAGAGACCGTCTCATCCAGAGAAATCCCAACGGTCCGATCGTCCACCACACGGAAGTTAATCTGGACTGAGTGCGATCGCTCTTGTAAGTCCGCCAGCGCGATCGCACCCAGGTCCACTTGAAGGGTGTCAAAGAATTGTTCCGTTTTGACGGTATAGTTCAATCGTTTCAGACCGGAGGCAAGAATAGCAGTCAGTTGGTGGACCCGCGTGGCAATTTGTCGCAGTCCTTCGGGGCCGTGATAGACGGCGTACATGCTGGCCATTACGGCCAGCAAGACCTGAGCCGTACAAATATTGCTTGTGGCCTTATCCCGTCGGATGTGTTGTTCGCGGGTTTGGAGCGCGAGGCGGAGGGCAGGTTTCCCTTGAGCATCGTGGGAGACGCCTACAATCCGGCCTGGGATTTGACGCTTAAAGGCATCCTTGGTGGCAAAGTAAGCCGCGTGAGGGCCGCCAAAACCAAAGGGCACGCCGAACCGCTGGGTGCAGCCCACGGCAATATCAGCACCAAACTCTCCAGGCGGTTTGAGCAATGTCAAACTCAACAGATCTGCGGCCACAACAGCCATTGCCCCTGCGGTATGGGTGCGATCGATGAAGCCTTGGTAATCCCACACCGAACCATCGGTGGCTGGATATTGCAACAGAACGCCAAAAGTCGAGCGCGTGTCAAAGTCGTAGGCTTGATGGTCGCCGACAATGACTTCGATGCCTAAGGGGACTGCACGGGTCCGCACCACATCAATGGTTTGGGGATGGCAGGTGTTAGAAACAAAAAAGGTGTTGGCATCTTTTTTCTTGCAGAGGTTGAAGCATAGGGCCATCGCTTCAGCGGCTGCGGTGCCTTCATCCAGCAGAGAGGCGTTGGCTATTTCTAGCCCCGTCAGATCTGTCACCAAGGTCTGGAAATTTAGAAGTGCTTCGAGGCGACCTTGGGCAATTTCAGCTTGATAGGGCGTGTATTGGGTATACCAACCGGGATTTTCTAAGATGTTGCGCTGAATGACAGGTGGGGTAATGCAACCGGAGTAACCCAGACCGATATAGGAACGAAAGACTTGGTTCTGACTGGCGATCGCCTTCAGGGTTTCCAAGGCTTTCTGTTCGCTGAGGGCGGCATTGAGTTTGAGGGGGCGCTGCAACCGGATGGAGGCTGGGACGGCTTTGGTAGCTAAGTCTTCTAGGGAGGACAGTCCGAGGGGGGCAAGCATGGCCTGGATTTCACTCGGGTTCGGTCCAATATGCCGCTGAGCGAAACTCACTTCCCCAATGGTCAAACCGCGATCGTGTGGCTGAGCGCTGGCGGTACTGCCGTTACTATTTTCAAGGGTTGAATGGAGTGTTTCCACAGAGGGCATGGATGCTTGAACCGAGCTGTCTGTCATAGTTTTAAATCTAGATGTTAGAGACCTAATGTGAAGAAACTCAAATCTTTTTTAGGATTTATAAGAATTCTTTAGAGTTTAGCAACAGTTGTCGGTCTGTGCATCTTCTTTGAAGACAGAATATTTTTGCGCGTACGGCGATCGCGCCCCATGACAGGGCGCTGAGGTTTGTTTGGACTGGCTTGCCGCTGGCTTCGACTCCGCTCAGCCAGCTAGAGATCGGACTCTGCACTCGTCGAACGCGTACCGAAGTACGGTCTCTAGCTGAGAATCATGTATTTTGACTCACAATGTCCTGAGTTGAGGGCTGAGCGGAGCCGTGGTTTGCCTCCCGCAGGGTAGCCCAACCACATCACTACCGATCGACGGAGCCCATGATCACGTCAATGCTGCCTAGGATGGCGATCATATCCGCCACCTTATAGCCTTGAACTAATTGAGGCAGAATCTGGAGGTTATTGAAATCCGGTGCGCGAATTTTCCAACGCCAAGGGAAGACATTTTCGCTGCCGATGAGGTATATGCCCAGTTCGCCTTTTCCAGTTTCGACCCGTGCGTAGAGTTCTCCTTCTGGAATTTTGAAGGTGGGGGCTAGTTTTTTACCCAGGAATTGATACTCAAATTCATTCCACTGGGACTTTTGCCCTCCATCATGCGCTTGGCTTCTAGGTTTTCGTAAGGGCCACCGGGTAACCCTGCTAAAGCCTGTCTGATGATTTTGACGGACTCGCGCATTTCACGGATGCGCACGAGGTAGCGGGCTAGGCAATCACCATCGGTTTCCCACTGCACGTCCCAGTCAAAGTCGTCGTAGCATTCGTAGTGGTCTACGCGACGCAGATCCCAGTCTACGCCTGAGGCCCGTAACATTGGACCGGAGAGTCCCCAGTTGATGGCTTCTTCGCGGCTGATGCCACCGATGCCTTCGAGGCGTTTTCTAAAGATGGGGTTGTTGGTGATGAGGCGTTCGTATTCGTCAACTTTGGGCAGGAAATAGTCGCAGAAGTCTTGGCATTTTGAAACCCATCCGTAGGTCAGGTCTGCGGCTACGCCGCCCATGCGGAAGTAATTATTGTTGATGAACCGCATTCCGGTGGCGGCTTCAAAGAGGTCGTAGATCATCTCCCGTTCGCGGAAGATGTAGAAGAATGGGGTTTGCGCGCCAACGTCAGCCAGAAATGGGCCAAGCCAGAGGAGGTGGTTGGCGATCCGGTTCAGCTCTAGCATGATGACGCGGATGTAGCTGGCCCGTTTTGGCACTTGGATGTCTGCCAATTTTTCGGGGGCGTTGACGGTCACGGCTTCGTTGAACATGCCTGCGGCGTAGTCCCACCGACTCACGTAGGGCACGAACATGATGTTGGTGCGGTTTTCGGCAATTTTTTCCATGCCGCGATGCAGGTACCCAATCACGGGTTCGCAGTCAATGACGTTTTCTCCGTCTAGGGTCACCATGAGCCTCAGGACCCCGTGCATGGAGGGGTGATGCGGTCCAAAGTTGAGGACCATTGGCTCGGTTTTGGTTTCGATTGTGGTCATAGGTTCAGTGCGCCTGTCTGATGGAGGGCGATCGCATGGCTACAGCCCTTCTACATAGTACAGAAGTTTGTATAAGTCCATCATTCAGAATCTTTATCGTCTAGGACGCCTTCAAGAAATGTTCCTATGATGGATTGCATAGACCTCGGTAATGTCAAACCCTTAAGCTAGAAAGAAATTCACTTCTCTGATTTTGAATCAAGGAGTCCAACATGAAGCGAGATATAAAAGTGATATCTTACGTTGGGAAAGATGTCTATATCGGAATTGATGTTCACAAAAAGACCTATGTAGTGGTTGCGAGAGTAGAAGGCGAAGTCGTCAAGAAATGGACAACAGCAGCATCTCCTCAATCTTTAGTCGAACAGCTCTTAAAGTATTTTGCTGGCGCGACTATCTATACCGCCTATGAAGCTGGGTTTTCGGGATTCGTACTGCATCGAGAACTGGACAAACATGGCATCCATAACTTGGTGGTCAATGCCGCAGGGGTTGAAGTCGCGGTCAATGATCGCGTCAAGACCGATAAACGAGATGCTCTTAAGCTCTCTACTCTCCTGGAAGCCAAGCGATTAAAGGGAATTCGTATTCCCAGTGAGGAAGAAGAATCTCATCGAATATTAAGTCGAACCAGACAACAGCTTGTCGAAGATCGTACCTCCGTCAAGAATAAAATCAGGATGAAGTTTCACCAGTTCGGGTTAATTGAAGTTGATGAAACTCACTCGATGACTCATACCCTCGTCAAAGAGTTGTTGGCTAAAGCACCATCAAAAGAATTGACAATCGCGATTAACGCTTACTGGAGCGTTTGGAGAAGTCTAGACGAAGAGATTAAGAAGATTGAGAATGAACTCAAGAATCAGGCCAAAGAAGATGGCTACGAGAAAACATACCAATCTGTTCCTGGGGTTGGGCCACAGTCTGCTCGGATTTTGTCGAATGAGCTTGGAAATATGTCTCAGTTCAAGAATGAACGCCAGTTATTCTCATTTACGGGTCTAACACCCAGCGAGTTTTCCAGTGGCGAGATGGTCTGTAGGGGACATATTACTCGGCAAGGCAATAGTCGAGTGAGAGGCATCCTCATCGAAATTGCATGGAGAGCCATTGATAAAGACCCAGCTTTGGCTAAGTTCTTTAACGGCCTTTTTCCAAGGACAGGAAAAACGAAGGCGATTGTCGCCGTTGCTCGGAAACTCATTGGTCGAATTCGGGCAGCTTTCAAAAAGGCGAGGATTATCAACTGGGATATCCATGTTCTATCTCTGAGACAATTTAACTAACCTTTGA
>JAAURS010000199.1 GCA_012032135.1 Acaryochloridaceae cyanobacterium RU_4_10
CCCTAGCTTTGGTTTTTGGTTTGCCCTTCAAATTCAGGATCCGGCACCTTGACAGAAATGACCGCCGTCAACCCTTCGCGGATGTGTTCGCCACTCAGGTTAGACATTCCTTCTTTGAGCTTATTGCGCTTGCGAGCAAGGGTATTAAACGTCCGCGTCAGAACTGCCTTCAGCCCTTCTAAATGAGTTCCGCCATCAATGGTGCGAATGTTATTGGCAAAGCCCAACAGACTATCTGTATAGGCATCCGTACACCACTGAAACGCAACTTCCATCTGGATATTATTGCGCTCACCCTGAACGTAAACAATCTCTTCATTGAGCGGCGTTTTCTCGCTATTCATATAGCTGATATATTCGCGAATGCCACCTTCATAGCAATACGTCTCAACCTTAGGCTCCTCCAAATTCATGAGGGTCAGCCGATCGTCCTTAAAAACAATCTCAACCCCAGCATTCAGGTAAGCAAGCTCTCGGAAGCGACCTGCCAAAGTTTTATAATCAAATTCCACCCCAGAGGTAAAAATTTGCGTATCTGGCAAAAAGGTCATTTGGGTGCCTGTTTTTTGCGATCGCTAGCACTAGCCACCAACTCCCCGATCGCAATTCCCCGTTCAAAGCGCTGGGTATGAAGCTTTTTATCGCGCCAGACTTTAGCCTCCACCCATTCCGAGAGGGCATTCACCACAGAAATCCCCACCCCGTGGAGTCCGCCAGAGACCTTATAACCGCCACCGCCGAACTTACCGCCAGCGTGCAAAACCGTCATCACCGTCTCCAGCGCAGACTTTCCGGTGCGCGGATGAATATCCGTTGGAATCCCGCGACCGTCATCTGTGACCGTAACGGACCCATTATCATTGAGAATGATTTCAATCTGCTTGCAGTGTCCGGCTAGTGCCTCATCTACTGAATTGTCAACGACTTCATAGACTAAGTGATGTAACCCTCTTGGACCCGTGGTTCCAATGTACATGCCGGGGCGCTTTCTGACAGCTTCTAGACCCTCTAAGACTTGAATCTGACTTGCACTGTAGTTATCGGTCGTCATTGAGTAGCAGGCTCCTGTAAGCGGCTCTAAGCCCTTTTAACACAAAAACAAAAATTATATTCAAAATTCTATCACAAATGGGTCTTTGCCGTCGCTAAAGGCCACAGATGAGAGAAATAAAATAGGGATGCTATCTGCCAAAATACATCCCTTCAATTTTTCAAGGCGGACCGGATTGGATTGGGTATGCTGAAACAGGCATTGCAGAAACTGTTTGAGTGTATGAAACCCGCACTGATTGTCATTGTTGGAGCAACTGCAACTGGAAAGTCGGATTTGGCGCTTGAAGTGGCCGCGCGACTGAACGGACCGATCTTGAGTGCAGATTCTCGTCAAGTGTACCAGGGGTTTGACATTGGTACGGCAAAGCCTTCTTTTGCCGATCGCGCCAAGGTTCCTCATTACTTAATTGATATTTGTCCGCCCACAACAACCCTGACGGTCGCGGAGTACCAACAGTTTGCTCAAACGCTGATTACTGAGTTTCACGCTCGAGGTATTATTCCCGTGCTGGTGGGCGGGACAGGGCTTTATATACAGTCTATTGTGAAAGGGTTGAGGATTCCACGGGTGCCGCCGCAGATGGAACTGAGATCGCAGCTAGACACCATTCCCCAATCCGAACGATATCAGTGGCTCCAGCAGGTTGACCCCCCTTCAGCCACAAAAATTCATCGAAACGATCTCGTCCGAACCCTACGCGCCCTGGAGGTGTATTACACCACTGGAGAACCCTTATCTGCCCAGCAAGGAAACGATCCGCCCCCTTATTCTATCCTCCAAATCGGACTAGATATTAGAGATAAAGTCATCCAAACCCAACTGATTCAACAAAGAACCCAACGAATGCTCCAGCAGGGATGGCTGAATGAAGTCACCCAACTCACGAACAAGTACGGCTCAGAATTGCCCCTGCTTCAAACCCTGGGATATGCGGAACTCAAAGACCATCTAATGGGAAATGTTTCCTTAGAAACGGCAGTTGAACGGACGGTCACCCATACCTGCCAATTTGCCAAACGCCAACGCACCTGGTTTCGTGCCGATTCAACCATCCAATGGTTTGATGCAACAGATCCCCAACTGCTCCAAACAGTATGGGAAGCCATCCAATCCTTTTTGACGCAGATCTCACCAGACCCATCAAGAAAATCTCCAAAAGACGACTGCGCTTTGCTAAAATAGCTCCGTTGTTGCGGCGTAGCACCCCTTGAGTCAATCTATCGACCTTCCCCAAGTTGCAGATCCAAAGATTGATGAATTTTTGCAAGAATTAGCAACCATTCAGCAGACTGGGTCCAAGCGTATTGCACTTTTAGGAACCCGGCACGTACCGATCGTTCACCAGTACATGATCGAAATGCTCAGCTACGCCCTTGTCCTGTCTGGCAATAGCTTGTTAACCTCCGGTGCAACAGGGACCAATGCTGCTGCCATCCGAGGGGCGATGCGGGCAGATGCCAATTTGCTCACGGTGGTGTTACCCCAGAGTTTAAAGCTTCAACCTGAAGAGTCTAAAAACCAGCTCGAACAGGTCATGCATCTGATTGAAAAGCCAGAGAACGACCATCTCTCTCTTGCTGAGGCCAGTGCTCTCTGCAATCAAGAAATTATTACCCGCTGTCAGCAGTTGGTTTGTTTTGCGTATCACGACAGCCGGACGCTCCTCCAGACCTGCCAAGAAGCTGAAGATCAGCGCAAATTGGTCACGCTGTTTTACTTTGATTGAACCTAATTTGTGTTAGGTCGCTGGGTAATAAGTTCTGTACCACTGCACAAAATGCTTGATGCCCGTCTCTATAGAGGTTGAGGGCTTAAATCCTACATCCTGCATCAGCTCGTTGATATCTGCATAGGTTGATAACACATCCCCTGGCTGTAAGGGAAGAAAGTTTTTCTTTGCAGAGATTCCCATTTCAGATTCAATGACTTCAATGAATTTGAGTAAGTTAACGGGAGTATTATTGCCAATATTATAAATTTTATAAGGCGCTTTGTTTGCCATGCCATCAGGAGGGTTATTGCTTTGCGGAATGTGCTCCATCACACGCACAACACCCTCAATGACATCATCAATATAGGTAAAGTCTCGCTGCATATCGCCAAAATTATAAACATCAATAGAGCCACCTTCTGCGATCGCTTTTACGAACTTAAAGTAAGCCATATCAGGTCTCCCCCAAGGACCATACACAGTAAAAAAACGTAGACCTGTTGTCGGATAAATTATATAAATGACTATAGGATGAGCCATTAGCTCATTTGCTTTTTCGTAGCTGCATAAAGCGAGATGGGATGGTCCGACATTATCGGTCACAGAGAAGGGCACCTTGGTATTGGCTCCATACACAGAACTGGATGAAGCAAAGACTAGGTGTGGAGTTTTACTATGACGGCAGCCTTCTAAAATATTAGTAAATCCAACTAAATTGCTATCAATATAAGCAGATGGATTTTCAATGGAATATCTAACCCCTGCTTGGGCCGCCAAATGCACCACACGATCGAAGGAATGGGTCTCAAACAATGCTGTCATTTGGGTGCGATCGCTTAAGTCTAAAAGCTGAAATGTAAAGTTTGGAAGAGCCTGAAGCTGTTCTAGACGAGCGCGTTTTAGGCCGACGTCATAATAATGGTTTAAATTATCAATTCCATAGACTTGCATCCCATCACCAATCAATCGTCGAGCGAGATGATATCCAACGAAACCTGCAACCCCAGTTACTAAAATCTTCATGTTTAATAATTAATAAGATGTAATTAAAACTTCTGTAATTTTTCCACGTTTGGAACAATTGGAATTAATCGATCGCGCAGCCTCAATAGTATAAATCTGAAAATCTTGATATAGGTCTCGGATAAAGGGACAGTCAGAATTAGATTGCATGACCTGGACCCCCTTTTGGGCTAACTGAGCAAACACATCCCGCAATCGAACTTGATGTTCGGTGGAAAATGCATGGCGACTGTAACTCGTAAAGTTGCTGGTTTCACTCAGGGGATGATAGGGAGGATCGAAGTATATAAAGTCTTGGGGTAAAGTGCGATCGTCCAAAATCGCTTCAAAGGGTCGTTCTAGGATAAGGGTTTCCTTCAATGCAAAAGAAGCCGTCCTTAAAAGCTCTGGATCGCATATTTTGGGATTTTTGTAACGCCCCATAGGAACGTTAAATTCGCCCTGAGCATTGACGCGGTAAAGGCCATTGAAACAGGTTTTGTTCAGGTATATGAGACGAGCTGCTTTTTCAGCGGGCGAGGACGGAATGTTTGCACGGGTTTGGTAATAGTAGTCTTGGCTGTGGTGGGTACTGTGGTGCTGTAAGCCTCGGATGACCTCCTCAACGCGATCGCGGATGCAGATATAAACATTCACCACATCTGGATTGATATCGCAAAGGACGGCTCTTGAGGGCTGGAGATGAAAAAAGAGCGCCCCACCTCCAATAAAGGGTTCGTAATAGGTTTGGTATTTTGGAGGTAAGTAGGACTGATATTGGGCAATGAGGCGGCTTTTGCCCCCAGCCCATTTTAAGAAGGGACGAGGTGAAATGCTCAAAGAGGGTAAATCAAGTTACAACTACGGAAGCAATCGGGTTGGGTTACAATCAAACGTAACGACAGCAGGGATTTTTAATATTCACGGATTATGCAAGACTTTTTAGAAAATGTCCTTCGCTACCCTCGCTATCTGATTGCCATAGTGTTGGGTTTGGCCTGGAACTTCATTGAACCGATGATTCCGTTTCTGCGTCGTCCTACAACGGCGATCGCATTGATTAGTTTTCTCATTAGCGGCGTTATCTTTTTTAGTCTGACCTTAAAGCAATGCTGGGCTTGTCGATTTAGAGGGATGTTTTGTCCGTGCCTGTGGGCAAATTCTGCGGACAAGATAGACTAAGTATAAGAATAGGGCATTGTAAACCCAAATGCATCATCCCCTAACGGGTCGGTGAGGGAGTTAAAAATTATGGCAACCGGACGTCGAATTTCGCGCGTTGCAGAATTGATTAAGCGAGAAGTCAGCCAAATGCTGCTTCACGACATCAAGGACGAACGGGTGGGGAGTGGCATGATCAGTGTGACCGATGTAGATGTGTCTGGGGATCTACAACATGCCAAAATCTTTGTGAGTATCTACGGCACTGAAGAAGCTAAAGTTGCCACCATGAAAGGGCTACAGTCTGCCACAGGCTACGTTCGCAGTCAACTGGGCAAACGGGTGAACCTGCGTCGGACTCCTGAGGTAATTTTTGTAGAGGATGCCTCTCTCGAACGGGGAATGAGGGTACTGTCTCTCATCAATAAACTTTCCAGCGAACGGCCCGTTGAAGAAAATCTTGAAGGCCCCACTGAACTCCCCGACGCTCAGGAACTTGAGGTCTAGATATTCTGGATGGGCATCGATTGCAGGGGTACATTAAAAGTGTCCCCTGCAATCGGTTTAATAGACTATCCGACAGTGACTTGGGACGTATCGACGGATGTTGCCCCGTTAACTTGATTAGCAACTTCAATCATTTTGTTAAGGGTATCTTGGCTGTCAACCGTGCCTTTAAGGACTACGGTCCCACTGGTTTGAGCAACCCAAAGTCTATCTTGGTCGGTCAATGCTGCATCTTCATCAAATGCTAGAGCAACACGCTTTGCCAAACCACTTTCATCGTATTCTCCATTAAGTCCAACCCGTTCGGCAGGAACATCTTCTCCAGTGCTGGATGTAGCGTTGACTTGTGCATCAGCGGGTTTTTCTTGTCCAAAAATCCGTTTTAACCAACCCATAATTTAGAACTCCGAATAGTTTGAGAATCCTCAATATTATCGGTAATTTCTGTGGTTTTAGAGGGTTAAAATCTAAAAGATTTAATTAATCGCTCAAATTGGGTTCAATACCTAGCGATCGCAGTTGCTCTATCAAACGCTCAGCTCGTTGTTGCTCTCGATCGGCCCGACGTCGCTCTTGTTCGACCAATTGTTGCTCCTGCTCGGTCGGTGTCAAAATCCATTTTCCAGAATCATCATACCAACGGAGCCAAAGTCGTTCAATATTGGCATAACTGCCTTGCCAGAGTCCAAGCCCTAACCCTAGATCGTGAATCCACAGCCGTCCATCTTGAAACTCAATCGCTTCATAACTGCCACCCTGTAACCGAAAGACCTGTAAATCTCCAGTCACCCCATCGAAAACGGCATAATAAGGTACCCGTAAAATGCGCTCGTACACCTCCCATTTAGTGGGTGGTTTTTCAATGTCTCGCAGCGTTTGGCCTAAATCTTCGCGTTCAGTTCCAGGAGATAACAACTCAATAGCGACAAAAGGGTTAACCCCCTCCTGCCAAACCACATAACTGAGACGCAATGTTTTTTCTTCGTGCAAACGTGATACCCCTACCACTGCAAACCAATCAGGGCGTTTATACCAGAGAGGATGGCGGACATCGTAGTAAAGGTTTAGATCGCTGGCAACAAATACTCGATCTGCGCTATAGCCAACAGGAATAAAGGTTTCCCTCAACAATTGGGGTTGATACAGATGAAACTCGTCTGGCAACCCGGGCTCCTCTAGATCTTCGCTGGGAAGATCGTACATAGTGGGTAGCAAGTCTTTAGCAGAAAGGGGCGGATCGGTTTGATACATTGTGGGGGTGTCCTCAGCAATCCTTGGTTTTCATTATAGATTCATTGCTATGCCCGATTTTTCATCCTTTCACAACCCTTCAGTCCCGTATCGCCAGCAATTCCCAGCGCTACACAACAAACTATATTTCAACTATGGCGGGCAAGGGCCACTCTCTCAAGTTGCGCTGGATGCCATTCTAGAAGGCTATAAAATCATGCAGTTGGATGGACCTTTTTCAAAAAAGGTTCAGGCTTGGATCGATGAGGGAATTGCTCAGGCTCACCAAGCGATCGCAAACGAACTCACGGTTGCGCCAGACACTATTACGCTCACAGACTCCGTCTCAACGGGTTGTAACATTGCCCTGTGGGGTTTGTCTTGGGAACCAGGCGATCGCTCCTCATCACCGATTGCGAACATCCCGGTATTATCGCAGCCGTTCGAGAGCTGAGCCGTCGCTTTGGAGTGGAGATCGATCGTTGCGCTGTCCAGGCAACCTTGAATGAGGGAGATCCGGTAGCTGCGATCGCGGCGCAGATTCAACCTAAAACCCGATTAGTTGTGCTTAGCCATATCCTTTGGAATACGGGTCAAGTATTGCCCCTAGCGCAAATTGTTGCAGCCTGCCGCCGCCAAAATCCGAATGTATTATTACTGGTTGATGCGGCTCAATCTGTTGGCGTACTCCCCTTAAATCTGGCAGAGATAGACATTGATTTTTATGCATTCACAGGCCATAAGTGGCTCTGCGGTCCTGATGGAGTGGGTGGACTGTATATTCGTCCTGTCATAAAAGATAGTCTCCAGCCCACCTTCATCGGTTGGCGAGGGATTCGGACGGATGCGACGGGAAATCCTATTGGCTGGAAGCCCGATGGCACTAAATTTGAGGTGGCCACTTCAGCCTTTCCGCTCTTGCGTGGGCTCAGTACTGCCATTCACCTGCATCAAACCTGGGGCAACCCAACTCAACGCTATCAACAGATTTGCCACCTCAGCGAACGGCTGTGGTCCAACCTAAAAAAAATATCTGGCGCAGACTGCTTGCGCACCACACCGTCTGAATCAGGTTTGGTGTCCTTTACGGTGGAAAATTGGAATCATGGCACATTGGTTCAAGCTCTTGAAATGCAGGGAATCATGGTCCGTTTAATTGTCAATCCTAACTGTGTGAGGGCATGCGTTCACTTTCTCACCCTAGAGTCAGAAATTGATGAATTTACCTTACGCTTGCAAATATTGCTCGAAAAGGGTCAATGAAGGGTGGATGCAGCTTCAGTCACAATCATAGATTGGGATTGAGAATTGAGTTGAGCCAAAGCTTGATTGGCTGCTACCAATAGAGAGGGCTGCTCGACTCGTTCCTGCTCCAGGCTAAGACTTGGGATCATTAAAGAACAAGCTGCCCATTCACCTTGGACATGAACGCTTAAGCGATCGCAGGTTCCACCTCGGTGACCTTCAGGTGAATAAAATCGACAGTATCGACAAGCCAAATTTGGATTTAAAGGGGCTTTCATGTCGTTAGTTTTACAACGATAACCAAAACAAATGAACCGTATTAGTACTTATTCTTAAAAGGTGCTAGCGAAAGAGAGTGCTTGAAACAAACAATTTATTAAGCACAACACCTAACCTGTCTGTTCACCTTCTAATCATAGGTTTCTCTTTTTTGGGGACCTATGGCATCGATCCCCAAACTCAATACAGATAAAGGATTCCCTTTATCTCAAGAAACCATGACTGATTTAGATTTTCTTTAGAATCAAATGAACTAATTTTGACAAACATTAAGTAATATTGAGGACTTTCCAAGGTATGTAGCATTTGATACCTCAGAATAGGGGTCTCTCTCAAGAGCCAAGGGGCAGGGGGCAATGAGATAACCCTAGTAATTGATGCAAAAGAAATTGGGATCAACGAAAATCCCTTCTCTAAAATTCCTTAAGAAATTCTTAAAATCAGTCTGAAGATAAAGAAAAATAAACTCAACGGGGTTTCAAGTCTCAACAAAAACATGAATCAACACAAAACTACATTGTTTGCGTAGTGGTGGCACTTATTTTGAGTGTATGCAGCTTGTCTGAATCCAAGTTTTATTTTGTGTTTTTTGAGACGGGCTCAATCTCAATTTTGCTGCCCACTTTTAGGCCAATTTCTACCGTTCTACCGCCCTTCACTTCAATCACTTGGTCAACGGGTTCGTCAGGACCGTAGACCGGACAAGGCGCTTTTTCGCAGGGGAGGGGC
>JAAURS010000200.1 GCA_012032135.1 Acaryochloridaceae cyanobacterium RU_4_10
CGTCGGTACTCTTTTAGGGGCAGCTATTTTTTTGGGCCTATGATGCGGTAACCCGTTTGGCTTACCCAATCTCTTACACATGGATTCCGCCCGTTTGGGAGCTTTTCGGGTCATGCTGATTGGGTTGTTGATGATTGTGTTGATGATGTGGCGTCCCCAAGGTATTTTGGGCAAAAAGGAGGAACTTACCCTTGGTCGATAGCAACCCGTCTAGTCCGCTTCTGGCTGCCAATGGCCTCAACAAAGCTTTTGGGGGCATTAAGGCGGTTCGAGATGTCAATATTCAAGTTGAACTGGGCAGTATTACGGGGTTGATTGGTCCCAACGGAGCAGGTAAGACAACTTTATTCAATCTGCTGTGTAACTTTATTTCCCCCGATCGAGGAACTGTCATTTTTGACGGGCAGCCCATTCAATCTTTGCCCTGTCATACCATTGCACTTCAAGGGATGGTCAGAACGTTTCAAGTTGCCCGAGTCTTGTCTCGGCTTTCTGTGTTGGAAAATATGTTGCTGGCAGCTCCCCACCAAACTGGGGAGAAATTGCGGAATACTTGGCTCTTTGCACGACGACCCAGCATTGTCAAAGAAGAAAAACACTTACGCGATCGCGCGATGTTGATTCTGGAGTCTGTTGGGATGAGCCATATGACCCATGCCTATGCCGGATCTCTGTCTGGGGGGCAACGGAAACTGCTGGAAATTGCACGGGCTTTAATGGCGGATCCGAAGCTGATTTTGCTAGACGAGCCTGCTGCGGGTGTCAATCCAACTCTCATTAAACAAATTTGCGAACATGTCAAAGCCTGGAACAAGCAGGGCATCACATTTTTGATCATCGAGCACAATATGGATGTCATTATGTCTCTGTGCGATCGCGTGTGGGTTTTGGCGGAGGGGCAAAATTTAACGTCTGGACCACCTGCTGAGGTGCAGACTAACCCCGAGGTGCTGAAAGCCTATCTAGGACAATAAGGCTCCACTTTATGAAGATTGGCATTGTGGGCTTGGGGTTAATTGGCGGATCTTTAGGATTGGATTTCCGGGCTGCGGGGCATTGGGTGGGAGGAGTGAGCCGCCAGCAAGCAACCTGTGATTTTGCGATCGCTCAGGGTGTGGCTGATGCGGCGGGTTCTGATTTTGAGTTATTGAGAGATGCTGAGGTGGTGTTTGTATGTACGCCCTTGGGGGTTATGCAACAAACGACCCAAGCGCTTATTCCTTTTCTGAAGGCAGAAACCATTCTGACGGATGTGGGTTCGGTCAAGGCTTCTGTGGTGGAGAGTCTCGAACCGCTTTGGCCTAGATTTATCGGGGGTCACCCGATGGCGGGGAAGGAAGTTGCAGGAATTCAGGCGGCACAAGCTCATCTTTTTGTGGATCGGCCTTATGTACTGACTCCTTCTTCCAATACGCCAGGAGATATTAAGGCTGTACTCATTGAGTTAATTCAAACTTTAGGTAGCAAGTACTATGAGTGTTCTCCTGCGCAACACGATCGCGCGGTGGCTTGGATTTCACATCTTCCGGTGATGGTGAGTGCCAGTCTTATTGCTGCTTGCCAACAGGAACCAGAAACTTCTTCTTTGGCTTTGGCTCAGGCTTTAGCGAGTTCTGGATTTCGCGATACGAGTCGGGTCGGTGGCGGAAACTCTGAATTGGGTCGGATGATGGCGCAGTATAACCGAGATGAGTTGCTGCGATCGATCCAGTTTTACCGTCAGTCTCTGGGGCAGATTGAAATGGCGATCGAACAGAACCGATGGGACGATCTTGAAACTTTTCTGTCTCAAACGCATCAGGATAGAACCAACTTTGTTGATTAGATCGCTAGTCTTCAGTCTGAAAGACCTGTTCAGATGTCAATAGCAGGCTGGGAAACAAGGGAGAAACAATCCGATCGCATTCTTGAAATTGCCCAACCTTTTCATAGATATCATTCTTTAGCGCTAATACCAGAATGGTTTGAGTTTTTGGATCGACAATCCAATACTCCTCAACTGCGATCGCGCATACTGAGCCCTTTTATTACAGTAGTCCCTATCTCGATTCATCTTGCCAGGACTGACTATTTCCATGACCAGTCGGGGTGGAGGCAAGAGATGCGATCGCTCTCTTCCAACAGCAGTGCATTACTCTTGGCGTTGCCAGTCAACCGTAGGATAATTTTGTACCCAATTTGGGACCAATTTGGGTACAATGTAGATCGAATTAAGATCAGGGGCTATGATGACTCCTACGGTAACAATCCAAGATCCGCGACCAACCAAACTGCCTTTTCTTGAGTCAATTTGCTGGCAGACTAATAATGTTTATCGCTTCACATACGAACAAATGTTGAGCAGATATGAACGTGGCTGGGGATATCGCCAATTGTTTAATAATCTTGAAGGCGAAGAACTTGATTTCTTAAAGAAACTTGCGATTGCTCATCATTCTTGGCTCCAAGTTGAGTTATGACCTTTCGACTGGATCATCACAACAAGATTCTGATTATTCTTGAGAGCTTAAATTCTGAACTGTTTACAAAGGGTTCTGCTTACTTCGGTGGCGGAACCCTTATTGCATTGGATTTTGACGAATACCGTTGGAGTAAAGATGTTGATTTTATCTGTCCAGCCGCATCATCAGGCTACAGGGACCTTCGCAATGTTGTGTTTGAGGGGGGGTACCAAGCTTTATTCCAAGATCTGAGCCAGATCCACATTGGAAGTGGAACTGCGAATCAATATGGCATTCGAATGCTTGTCACTGTTGATAATGTTCCAATCAAAGTGGAGATCATTGCCGAGGCAAACATTGAACTAGACCCACCAAGATATCCGACATGGTCGCCCGTCGCTTGTTTGAGCCTTAATGATTGCTTTGCGTCTAAGCTGCTTGCAAATGTAGACCGTTATATGGATGGCGGGATTGAGTCTAGGGATCTTATTGACTTAGCGGTTCTTCGGCTCCATTCTCCTATTCCTCAGGCTGCATTAGACAAAGCAGAAAAAGCTTATGGAGCCGTCGTTATAAAAGCTTTAAGAAAATCAATTGAGCATTTTCAAGACAGACCAGAGTATCGGGAGAGGTGTTTTGCAGGTTTACAGATTGCGGTTCAAGCTCAAATTTCCAAAATTATGGATGGGGTTGATTTATTGGCTGAAGATTTAGGGTTGACTAGTGCGCTAAGAACCTTTAACGAACAACGCGATTTTTTGGCTGACCTCTAAATTTCTAACCAGTCATGAGATTGAGCGGTCCATTCTTGAAGTTCTATTTCTACAATGGGAGATCCTGACCTTGACCTAGAACCTCCATGTCACAGTTCTCGATTCAAGCACCCTTTGAGCCCAAAGGCGACCAACCCCAAGCGATCGCACAGCTTACAACTTCTCTAGAATCTGGGAATCGGTTCCAGACATTGTTGGGTGCGACGGGGACGGGGAAAACCTTTACTGTTGCCCAAGTGATTGAGAAAGTGGGTCAACCGACTTTGGTTTTGGCTCATAATAAAACCCTGGCCGCGCAGCTCTGTAATGAATTGCGAGAGTTTTTCCCCAACAATGCGGTGGAGTATTTCGTCAGTTATTACGACTATTACCAGCCGGAAGCCTATATCCCCGTCACAGATACTTTCATTGAGAAAACAGCTTCCATTAACGAAGAAATCGATATGCTGCGTCACTCCGCCACACGATCGCTATTTGAGCGGCGGGACGTGATTGTGGTGGCCTCCATTAGCTGTATTTATGGTTTAGGAATGCCCTCAGAATATTTGAAGGCGTCAATTCCGTTAAAGGTGGGGAGTGAAGTCAATCAGCGGCAGTTGTTGCGATCGCTCACCAATATCCAATACACCCGCAATGATGTGGACTTGGGACGGGGTTGTTTCCGTGTACGGGGCGATGTCCTTGAAATTGGTCCGGCTTATGAAGACCGGATCGTGCGCGTTGAATTTTTTGGCGATGAAATTGATGCGGTGCGGTTGGTAGATCCAGTCACAGGAGAGATTTTGCAGAGTATGGATGGGCTGAATATTTATCCAGCTCGTCACTTTGTTACGCCTAAAGAGAAACTAGAGGCTGCGATCGCCGCGATTGATGCAGAAATGGAAGCCCAAGTTGCGTTCCTAGAAGGTGAAGGTAAGCTGCTAGAAGCCCAACGATTGAGCCAGCGCAGCCGCTACGACCTCGAAATGCTGCGAGAAGTGGGCTATTGCAATGGTGTAGAAAACTATTCCCGTCATCTTGCCGGACGCAATGCAGGCGATCCGCCAGAGTGTTTGGTGGACTATTTCCCGAAAGATTGGCTGTTGGTTGTGGATGAATCCCACGTTACGGTGCCACAGCTGCGAGGAATGTATAATGGCGACCAAGCCCGTAAAAAAGTGTTGATCGACCACGGTTTCCGGCTTCCCAGCGCAGCAGATAACCGCCCGTTGAAGTCTGAGGAGTTTTGGGAGAAAGTGTCTCAGTGCGTTTTTGTGTCGGCAACACCGGGGGACTGGGAGATCGGCATTTCAGAAGACCGGATTGTGGAGCAGGTGATTCGCCCCACAGGGGTTCTCGATCCAGAAATATTTGTGCGGCCTACGGAGGGTCAAATTGACGATCTCCTAGGTGAAATTCAGAAGCGCGTGGCGCTCCAAGAAAGAGCCTTAGTCACGACGCTGACAAAGCGCATGGCAGAAGATTTAACAGAATATTTTCAGGAGCGTGGTATCCGGGTGCGGTACCTCCACTCAGAAGTCCAGACGATCGAGCGGATTGAGATTTTGCAGGATCTGCGCAAGGGTGCTTTTGATGTATTGGTGGGGGTCAACCTGCTGCGGGAGGGCTTAGATTTACCCGAAGTTTCCCTGGTGGCGATTTTAGATGCGGATAAAGAAGGCTTTTTGCGGGCCAAGCGATCGCTGATTCAAACCATCGGTCGTGCGGCGCGTCACGTTCAAGGGCAGGCCATTCTCTACGGCGACAACCTCACGGACAGCATGGAAGCCGCAATTTCTGAAACGGAACGACGGCGAGCGATCCAACAGGCGTACAACAAAAACATAATATTACGCCAACCTCTACAAAATCGCGATCGGGCAATGCAATTTTGGCGTTTCTGGATGTTTCGCGCCGTCTTAACGCCCAGGATCTGGAAACGGTTTTTGACCAGGTGGATGAGTTACCGCTGGAAGAGATTCCGGTGTTGATTCTGAAGTTGGAAGCTCAAATGAAGGAGGCTGCAAAGAATCTGGAGTTTGAAGAGGCGGGTAAATTGCGCGATCGCATCAAGCTACTGCGTGAAAAGTTGGTGGGGCGTCACTCCAATGCTGAATAAAGTTTATTCCTGGAGATAGAACATGGATGGCGCAGACGAAAAAAGCATGAAACCGAAAGAGGATGAAACATTGGACGAGACTGCGTATCTCTTGAAAAGCCCCAGAAATGCTCAGCGATTGTTGGAATCTATTGCTACGCTAGAAGCTGGAGGGGGAACTGAGCGAACATTACTGAAGTGAAGCTGAAGATCCCTAAGAAGATCGTTTTACTGGCACAGAACTGAGAGCGACTGATGGCGTTAAAGCATAGC
This sequence comes from Acaryochloridaceae cyanobacterium RU_4_10, assembly GCA_012032135.1. Classification (GTDB taxonomy): domain Bacteria; phylum Cyanobacteriota; class Cyanobacteriia; order Thermosynechococcales; family Thermosynechococcaceae; genus JAAURS01. The sequence continues at coordinate 5,565 of JAAURS010000200.1, forward strand.
ATTCAAGCTACAATTCAACCTGGGGAACAACAAGGGTACATTGCTGAATGTCTTGAAGTTGCAGTTGTAACCCAAGGCGAAACCCTAGATGAAGTTGTAGAAAATCTTAAAGAGGCAGTTGCTCTTCATCTAGAGGGAGAAGATTTGGCTCAACTAGGATTGGCGACTAATCCTTCTCTAAAAGTGATTTTTGAATTAGAGCCAACCTATGCCTAGACTGAGACGCTTATCAGGACTAGAAGTCATTGAGATCCTTGCTCAATTTGGATTTCAGGTCCACAGTCAAAAAGGAAGCCATATTAAGTTGCGTCGCTTAGGGGCTCAAGGCAAAGAGACTTTAACCGTTCCCAATCATCGGGAGTTGGATACAGGAACTTGTAGAGCAATCTTAAGGCAAGCAACCCGCTACATTCCTGAAGATAAGCTGATTCCGTACTTTTACGATTGATGGACTCATCCTCTTTCAACTTTACATCCTGACACTTTACAATTGGAAATGTCGCCCTGTGTCAAAACAGGATTTCTTAATCCTCCGAGCGATTGAGATCCAGTTTGCACTGGCTACACAGGCAATACCGTCCTCCAATAACCCTTACATGGTTCGGCTTGTCGCACCAAATCTAGAGAACAGATATGAAAGACCTCACCCGATATCGAAACATTGGCATCTTCGCCCACGTAGATGCAGGTAAAACCACTACGACTGAAAGAATCCTGAAATTAACTGGAAAGATCCACAAAATCGGCGAGGTGCATGAAGGTGCGGCGACGACAGATTTCATGGAGCAGGAGCAGGAGCGTGGTATCACGATTCAATCCGCTGCCACCACCTGTTTCTGGCAAGATCACCAACTCAACATCATCGACACCCCCGGTCACGTTGACTTCACCATTGAAGTCTATCGATCGCTGAAAGTGTTGGATGGTGGGATTGGAGTGTTCTGCGCCTCTGGTGGTGTGGAACCTCAGTCTGAAACCAACTGGCGCTACGCCAACGACTCCAAAGTTGCCCGGATTATCTACGTCAATAAACTCGATCGCACGGGAGCCGATTTTTTCCGCGTGGTGAAGCAGGTTGAAGATATTTTGGCCGCTAAACCCCTCGTGATGGTTCTGCCCATTGGGGTAGAAGACCAGCTCAAAGGCGTGGTGGATTTGCTCACCCGCAAAGCCTGGATCTGGGATAACTCTGGGGATCCAATGAACTTCACCATTGAAGATGTTCCAGCGGACATGGTCGATGACGTGGAAGCTTATCGCGAGCAGTTGATCGAACTGGCCGTGGAGCAAGACGACGACCTGATGGAAAAATATCTTGAAGGTGAAGAACTGTCCATCGACGATATCAAAAAGTGCATCCGCAAGGGCACCCGAGACCTGGCCTTCTTCCCGACCTACTGCGGTTCGTCCTTTAAGAACAAAGGCGTTCAGTTGGTCCTGGATGCGGTAGTGGATTATCTGCCCAACCCCACGGAAGTCAAGCCCCAACCCGAAGTGGATCTAGAGGGCCACGAGACGGGTAACTTTGCCATCGTTGATCCCACCAAGCCCCTCCGTGCCTTAGCGTTTAAGATCATGGACGATCGCTTTGGGGCGTTAACCTTCACCCGTCTGTACTCTGGCACCTTATCCAAAGGCGATACCGTGCTCAATACCTTCACGGGTAAATCCGAGCGCGTCAGTCGTTTGGTGGAAATGCACGCCAATTCCCGCGAAGAAATTGAATCCGCTCAGGCTGGGGATATTGTGGCGATCGTCGGCATGAAGAATGTTCGTACTGGGCACACCCTCTGCGATCCTAAAAATCCTGCGACCTTGGAACCCATGGTCTTCCCAGATCCCGTGATCTCTATTTCCGTCAAACCCAAAACCAAGGGTGGCGATGAAAAAATGGGGATGGCCCTCAGCAAGATGGTTCAAGAAGATCCCTCTTTCCATGTGATGACTGATGAAGAAAGCGGCGAAACCATCATCAAGGGAATGGGCGAGTTGCACCTGGATATTAAGGTGGATATCTTAAAGCGGACTCATGGCGTTGAGGTAGAAGTGGGCGAACCCCAAGTGGCCTACCGCGAATCCATCACCAAGCGCATTGAAGATAGCTACACCCACAAGAAACAGTCTGGTGGTTCCGGTCAATTTGGCCGCATCGACTATATTATTGAGCCCGGAGAACTCGGAAGCGGCTTCCAGTTTGAATCTAAGGTGACGGGTGGTACCGTTCCACGGGAGTTTTGGCCTGCGGTTCAGAAGGGCTTTGAAGCCAGCATCGGGAAAGGTGTTTTGGCTGGATTCCCCTGTGTGGACCTCAAGTTTACCCTTACGGATGGTGCATTCCATGCCGTGGACTCCTCTGCGATCGCTTTTGAAATTGCAGCGCGATCGGGGTATCGTCAGACCATTCCCAAGGCTGGCCCTCAGTTGTTGGAGCCCATCATGAATGTGGATGTCTTCACTCCAGACGATTACATGGGTGACGTCATCGGTGACCTGAACCGTCGTCGCGGGATGATCAAATCCCAAGAGACTGGCCCAATGGGTGCTCGGATTAAAGCCGATGTACCTTTGAGTGAGATGTTTGGCTACATTGGCGATCTGCGAACCATGACCTCGGGTCGCGGTCAGTTCTCTATGGAGTTCGCTCACTATGCGCCTTGCCCCACTAATGTGGCGGAAGAGGTGATTAAGGAAGCGAAGGAGCGTCAAGAGGCTAAATAGGTTGTTATTGAGAGAATCCTAAACCTGTAAAAGGTTGATTCTCACGGTTCCTGGCCGATATTCTCTCGTCGGTCAGGAACTTTTTAGTTTTACCGTCCCTTTTTGGCAGTCCTTCACAGTTTGCTATGAAGCTGAATTCCCTGCCCACGGAAGTTATTTTGAGTCACTCTAAAACAACTCTAGGTTTCCTAGACCTAGACTGGACGCCTGAGCCTGGGACATTTGTGGAGGTTGAGGGACAGACCTATCTCGTATTAGAGCGCAGCCATCGCTATCGTTTGGTTGCAGATCGGTATCACCTTCATGCCATTGCGCTCTACGTTCAGAAGTTTCAAACTCCAGCAGATAAAAGTTTGTTAGAAGGGCGTTGGGTCATTGGGGATATTACTTGCTCCTACAATGCTCGCTCTGAATTGATTCGCTGTGCGGTGAATCCAAGTGGCCCGTGCGATCGCTGTATCCACCGCCAACCCTTTGCCAGTCAGGAGGCTTGAGGCTGCCAATGCAGAAAAAGGTTTTGAGTTTGAGGATCTGGGTCGATGCAGATGCCTGTCCCAACCCGATTAAAGAAATTCTCTTTCGAGTCGCCAAACGGCTGAGTA